>CAMBSL010000232.1 GCA_945870455.1 Pirellula staleyi DSM 6068
CGAATGCTGAAATGGTTGCAAGTGTTCCTTACATCTACATGTTATTTGCTCATGCTGTCACTCGGATGCGATTCGCCTCGTGTCATGCCCTCGAATACGTCGTCCGCATATGCTGTTCAAAAGACAGGTCCCACAAGCGTTCCAGTGGAGTCGCCATCGGAACCCGATGCGTCGTCCATGCGAGTCTCAACTTACTCGCTCCCCCTGCGAGTTCAAATTGCGGGATTCAAGAAGGATACAGGCACCTGCCGAGTCGCGTTGTACGGCGGTGCGGAT
The DNA here is from genome assembly GCA_945870455.1 of Pirellula staleyi DSM 6068. Taxonomy (GTDB): domain Bacteria; phylum Planctomycetota; class Planctomycetia; order Pirellulales; family Pirellulaceae; genus JBKCUI01. The sequence goes on from CAMBSL010000232.1 coordinate 277, forward strand.
CATTTCAACGACCCAGAACATGCGTTGGCAAAAGCCTCGCTGGAAATTGTCGATTCCCACGCGGAGTGGAACGTGAACATCGATTTACCCCTTGCGCAACGCGCAAACGCCGACTCGCTCGAATTCGACATTTCTATTAGTGCCTATCAAGACGAGAACGAAAATTCAAAATTGGATAAGAACTCGTTTGGTATTCCGACGGAGCTCTATGGCTTTTCACAAAATCCCAAACGAGGCTTTGGGCCACCCAAGTTTAAAGAGACTGCAATCTTGATTGCCTTTGACACAGAAACGCTACGGCCTCTCGACGTGCAAGAAATCACGATTCAGATTAAGTAGAAACTCAAGTAAAAAATCGTGGCTGAACAACAGACAGATGTGAGCACAAACGTAGGTGCGAGACTAACGCTTCAAGCGACCTTGGCTCCCGATCGGAATGCAATCGCGACACCGCTTGGCTCGCATCGGCAACGCGACCATCGTTTGTACGAGACGATATCAATGGGGGATTTAGATCAACGCTCCTCTTCGATTGCAGCCGGATTGCAACGCATGGGTATCGGACCTGGTAAACGCATTGGATTACTCGTACGATTCGGCGAAGACTTCATTGCATTGGTCTTCGCGGTTCTCAAATCCGGAGCCACGCTCGTCCTGATCGATCCAGGCATGGGCCGCAAAAATCTGATTGACTGCCTTGCTGCAACCCAACCCGATGGCTTTATTGCAATCCCTCTGGCACATGCGATTCTAAAGTGTTTTGCATCCAAGTTCCCGAATGCAAAGCTCAATGTTACGGCCGGACGTAGATGGATTGGTATGCCTTCGCCCACGTTGGCACAACTGGAAAACGTTTCTCCAAGCGAATTCCGTCCTCCAAGCACCGAGTTGAGTGATCCAGCCGCCATCATTTTCACGACCGGTAGCACGGGACCACCCAAGGGGGTTCTCTATACGCATCAAACGTTCAACGCCCAAATCGATCAAGTGGCGGAACACTACGAGATCAAACCTGGCGGCATAGACTTAAGTTGTTTCCCATTGTTTGGACTGTTTAACGCAGTCATGGGAACGACAACCGTTTTGCCCGACATGAATCCCATTCGGCCAGCCGACGTAGATCCTACTCGGTTGCTGGATGCCATCGATCAGTGGCAAATCAATCAATCGTTCGGATCGCCCGCGCTTTGGACCAAGGTGGGTAGCCATTGCCAAGAGTTGGGACGAAAGGTTCCATCATTGCGACTTGTTCTTTCGGCCGGTGCGCCTGTACCGCCACGAGTTCTCAAGCAAATGCGACGCGCAATGCATCCAGACGGCGGTATGCACACCCCCTACGGAGCAACCGAGGCACTGCCTATCGCATCGATTGAGTCGCGAACCGTTCTCCAAGAGACCTCGCTCGCAACATCGCAGGGTGCAGGGACTTGTGTCGGGAATCGCTTTTCTGGTATCCAGTGGCGAGTCATTGAAATTTCAGACAATCCAATCTCCCAATTGCGGGAAGCGAAAGTTCTGCCGGCTGGTTCGATTGGCGAATTGATGGTCAGCGGAACTGTCATCTCGCGCGAGTATGTAACGCGATGCGACCAAAATGCGATTCATAAGGTTCAAGGTGGAGATGTCATTTGGCATCGCATGGGAGATGTCGGTTACTTGGATGAACAAGATCGGTTTTGGTTTTGCGGTCGTAAAACCCATCGCTTGATCACTGCGACAGATACCTTGCACACCGAATCGATCGAGGCGATCGTCAACAGGCACCCAGCCGTGTATCGGTCTGCCCTGATCGGGCTTGGCCCACGAACGGACCAAACACCCATGGTGATCGTTGAGCCTTGGCCTCGCCGCTCCAACAAAGCAACGTGTAGTAACAAGCAACTGGTGGAGGAAGTAATCAAGTTACTCGCCACGAACCCGCGAGGTCAGAACATCGATCGCATCGTCATTTATCCGAAAAAGCTTCCTACCGATATTCGGCATAACTCCAAGATTTTCCGCGAGAAACTTACATTGTGGGCCAATCAACGATTTTTACGATAATGCGATTGCTTATTTATGTGTGGCCGCTGCCCTGTACCTTACTCGGCATCGCGATTGGGTTGTTGCCGTTCCTTGGAAAAAGATCGGTTATTTTTCGACGCGGGACGATCGGGATTTATGGTCCTGGAATCCAACGGATATTGAGACGAATACCCATCGAGGGTGGCGCAGCCGCAATAACCTTTGGGCATGCGATTTTAGCCACCGACCAAGGGCGATTCGACGCGTCGTTTGAGCATGAGTGGATCCATGTACGCCAATACGTTTGGTGGGGGCCATTGTTCTTGCCTGCGTACGCGATCAATAGCTTATGGCATTGGATTCACGGAGAGGATGTCTATCTGGACAACGACTTTGAGAGACAAGCTAGAAAATTTGCGGGATTTTGACATCGAGCTAGCATCACCGGCTCGAACTGCAAAAGTGACGCGACGATTCTCCCCGCAGCGTGTATTCTATAGACCTACTCGCAAGCGGTTTCGCTGTCTCGAAGTGGACTGGCGGCGATCAAATGGTAACATACTGTCGTGCGATTTTTGGTTCTATGGTCTGGGCATAATTTTTATCTTATGAAAACGGTATCAGTTGCGTCAGCTGCGCTTGCAGCTATTGTTTCCTTGTTTGCATTATGCCCTGCGGCACTGGCCCAACGGGTGGCGACGGCGACTCTTTCAGGTTACGCCCAAATCGACTCCGCGAAGGAAGTCGGCGAGATTTGGTCTGCGGATCAACACCTTTACGTCAAAGGTGACATCGGGGTCGGCCAAAGCCAGCTCCGGAGTCTTGAGGGATGGCTTGCAGCGAATGGCCCCCATTGGACGGTCGTCTTGATGGCGGATGCCGAGGGTGAGTCTTTCGTGGCTGCAGATCGACGGACTTACTTCGGCATGGATGCGGTCGAGTCGGCGTTGGGCAAGGGGCTCAGCAACCGCACGGGTTTCGGCCAGTTGGTTCACCCCGTGACGGGCGAGACCGATGGCGCGATCTTCGTGCTGTTCTTGAAGGAGCGCAAATTCAGTTACTTTTCTTCCGAAGCGCAGGACCGGAGAGGGTTGGGGCGTTCCAAGTGGATAGGCGAGCTGGATCAACCCGCCTTTCGAGCCATGCGTGGAGGGGGCCGTGTTGTGGATGCGGTCAAGGATACCGTGCGAACCATCAATCAGCGATTGGATCGCTCGATTGCCGAGGAAGCGGAGTCGGCGCGGCGTGAAGAATTGGAGCGGCTCCGCGACTTGCAAGCAGCGAAAGAATCGATCGCGCATCACAAGGAACTCATGAGTGAAGTCGAAACGATGAGCGCCGAGTTCCGGTTACAGTATCCGCAAGCTGCTGGTGAGTTAGCCACACCTCCATTGAATGAGTGGCGTAAGCGGCTGGGTGCCCTTGAGGGTGGACTTAAGCCAGAAAACGCCGGGCCGTCTGGCCAGCCTTTGAAGCAGCTTGGCACGGAAATGGATTCGTACTTAAATGGGTACGCAGCCTGGAAAGGCTACGACGCCAATCGCAAGGAGATTCAGCAATTATCTGCGGAGCTAGCCAACACTCCTAATTCGGCTGCCAAGGTCTCCATCCAAGAGATGGAAAAGCTGATGCTGAACGCCGATAAAAAAATGCGCAACGGTGATCTGGATTTGACTCAAGTCCTCAAGCAAGCGGAAGATCAAGCGGCACAGGGCAAAGCTCTGAGAGAAGCCGAACTGAAGCGGATCGAAGCGGAAAAGGTTAGGTCCGGTTTGATTCGGCAGGTCTTGCTCGGGGTAGGTGCGGCCTTGATGGCTCTATTGAGCGGTGTGCTCTACTTTTTCAATCGGGCCAGAAAACCAGCCATGGATCGTGCGATCGGTATGTTGCATGAGCGAGAGGCGTCCGTGGCCAAGGAGACCGATGGCCTTGACCAGTTGTTCACGCAGAGCTCGGATCTGCTCGGGTCACGCAATCGCATTGACGAACGAGGATATGCGGGAGCCACACGCGATCTGAGTTATGGCGCGCTGAACGATATCGATGACTTGTTGATCATGAACAAAGAGATTCGCCGCGTGCTAAAGGAGTCTCGCGAAATCGTCGAGCCGAAAGGGATTTGGGATACGATCGTTAACTGGTTTAGCCGCGATCGCTACGACGAGACATGCCGCCGTATCTCGGGCAAGCCCTTGAAATTCACGCGAGCGACCGGCATCCCGCTGGTGCTGAAGGACATCCTTCGAGAGCGGGCAAAAGCCGAAGGCAAGCCGGAACCAGAGGGGACTCCCGATGAGATTATCCTCACGTTTGACGAGATTTATACGGCGATCCAATCACGGAGCCAACGCGCCACCAACGCGATCAAGACGTTGGAAGAATCCCTCATGAACGTCAATGACGACTTGAATCGTCTGCAATCGCAATTGCAATCGGCCCTCGATCAAGCAAGTCTGCTTGCCGACGCCGCCGTCGAGGATGGTTTGTTTCCTGTACCAAGCTATTTTGATCACTTGATCCCTTCGGCTCAGAAGGATGTCAAGGATGCCGATTCTATCGCCACGACCGATGCCGTTTCTGCGATCGAAGGTCCCATCAAGCTTGCCAGCCGAAAACTAGACGAAGCCCAGCGGTTGGCAAAAACCATCGAAGACTTCCGCGCCGACGGCTTGAAGGAATTGCATACGATTTCGGAGAAGCTCCATCAGATGAGTTATCCAACGCAATGGATCGAAGCCGAGTTGCGACAGAGATCCCAGTGGGCCAATCAACTCTTTGAAAAAGTAGCTTCCGAATCCATCGACGGGGATCTGCACCAGTGCCAGGACTCGTTGCAGCAATTGATGGTGACTGCGCGTGATGCCGCCGCCTTGGCAGATCAGATTCGCGATCAGGCTAAACCGCGTGTCGATCAGCTTCAACAGGAGATTCAGGACGCTCGGCAAGAGTTGTCGCAACACTTGGGCGTACCGGTCTCGCGCATGCTGGTGGAGCCCAATTTGAACCCGGATGATGCGGTTTTGCAGGCTAGGCGGAACATCGAAGCTGCAGCCACCATGCTGCGTCAAGGCAAGACCGACGCCTGCCGGGAAGCGATGCACGGGTGCGATGCGGAGGTCGCCAGAGGAGTTGAGATAATCGAGGCGTCTAAGGTTTCGGCTCGCGACTTTGATCAGAATTTGAGCAGGGAGTCAGAGAACCTGCAGCAGGCCATGACGCGTTGCCGCAACCTGTGGCAGCAAATCCGCGATGCCGAACAATTCTACACCACCGATGCCCTGCGATTGGCCTATACGAGTTCGGCTGCGGCTAGACGTAGCGGGACGAAGCCTGACAATAATCCGATCGTTCCGGGAGACGTAGACCAAGGAGACGTAGACCAAGGAGACGTAGACCAAGGAGACGTGGACCAAGGAGTCGTAGACCAAGGAGTCGTAGACCAAGAAGTCGTGGACGTTGAGCAGGACGGCAACATAGCGGCGCAATTGCTGGAGCGTGCCGAGCAACGGGCGGGCGAATGCCGTGGCATCCTGGAATCGGCTCAAAAGATGTTCCATGAAGGGATGATTTTGACGTCCATGGGCAAGGTCCAGCAGGCGGAGGTGCTGACGGTCCACATGAACAATCGGCTCCAGCGGGTCGAAGAGCACTTGAACGAACTCGAGCGAACTGTAGTCGAGAACGAAAAGATACTGACGCAATGTGCCAGTTCCGTTGGACGACTCAACGAGGCCCATCGCGATCGCATGGTCACCATCCCGACGATCGAGGAGATCCAAACGCTGAACGGGCAAATGGCCAAGGTTCAAAGTCAGGTTGGGAACGCTGGCAGTCGGTCGAATCCCTTTGAGTTCACCCAGCTTCTGATCGTATTGCGAAAGCGCATTGCCGAGCTGGAGGGAATGGTCGTGTCGGATCGTCATGGACATGCCGAGGCGAATCGTGCATTGGAGGGCGCTGTCCAGCAGTGGCAAGTCGCAAATCAGTATGTCAAGCAGGCTCGAGCCGACAATATCCCCGATTCACCCGCAACCAGCGAAGGGGTGCGACGCGTGGATGTGCTCGAACAGAACTTGGTCAGCGTCCAACAGGATTTCGCTCAGGATCATGGGGATTGGAAATCGATCGGTCGACGATCGGCTGCGGTGCAATCGGATCTGTCTCAGGTGTCGCGGCAATTGAATGTCGAGTTGCAGCAGGCGACGGCAACCCTCGAAACCTTCCAGCAGGCGTCGCAAGCTGTGTACGACGCGGAGCATTGGACTGGGACCTGGGGGATCCGAGTCCAAGGCTCTCCGGGTGTTCAGCAGCTCGAATCCGCGCGGGCAGCGCTGCAACGTGGTCAGTATCCATCCGCATTGGATTTTAGTAGACAGGCGTACAACTCAGCCAGTCTGGCCATCCAACGCGCAGAACGGGAAGTGGCAGCGCGTCGCATGGAAGAACAGCAGCGGGCCGAGCGCGTGCGTCGCGAGCGAGCGGCAGCCGAAGCCGCTCGTTATGGCGGTGCAGCCATTGGAGGTTCGTCTGGTCCCTTCATTTTTGGGCCAGGTTTCGGCGGAGGAAGTCGAGGTGGAGGTGGCTTCGGCGGTGGCTTCGGCGGTGGCTTCGGCGGAGGAAGTGGAGGTGGAGGCGTCTTCGGTGGTGGTGGCGGAGGTGGTGGTGGAGGAGGAAGTTCCGGAGGGGCCGACGATTCGAGTGGCTTCAGCCGATCGGGTTGGTAATTCCGATTACAGAAATTAGTGTTTCCAAGATGTCAATGAAGATTGGGATTTCACTCGACGCAACAAACAGCTGGTGAACGATCTGCTCAGGACGATTTCAGCTCCGAGCAGACCAGCTCTCATAAAAGTTAATTAAGGTTCCAAACACCATTTACCAACTCAGTAACCACTTTTCTTGCGGGCAATGGAAGGTCCAGCAACGACTTTTTAAACTCTTGAGCAAGTTCCATAGCCTCAATTTCCTCAATCCTTTTTTTCGATTCGACCAGCTCCGCTCTTGCCTCAACAAGCGATTCTTCACTAAGCGCAAGTCGTTTTGAAACCTCAGGACGCAATACCATCAACAAATCGACTCGAAGGATTTGCTGCTGCATGCATTGCACAATCGCATAGCGTTGTGCCTGACTAAGAATGACATCCAATTTCTCGGAAATCTCATCCTCGCGGAACACAATTCCTTTCGCACTTCTTAGAAATGCCTCTTTGTTCAGCTCATCCAGGCGTTGACGCTGCTCTATCGAAAGCAAAAGCTTTTCTGGCAATGGCGTAATTTGAATTAATGCAAGTTGACGACGGTTGTTTAGCTCTGGAACAACAGCAATGTCTTTCCAACTTATGCCATTTTCCTCAATAATAAAATCCTTCCCTATAAATTGCCAAATCGTACGCTGTACATCGGGCGGGAAAACTTCATGTATCGCTTCGGTTCTAAGTTTATCCAACTTATCGGAAATTGCGCGAGACTTTACCCCATTCGTCGTTTCAATTTCAATCGCCTTTTCTTCGTCCAATCCAAGTTCAGTTAGGAATGAGGCTCGGAAGACGCCAATGGGAGTTTTAAATTCCCGCTTTACAACCTCCATCCGAAGAAGATTTCCTTGGTCACGAGTTAATGCTTTTGACAAATACTGCTTAGACCTAGACTCAATTGCTACTCTGTCACCACTGATTCCAATGAAGAGCGTTTTATCGATCAAAGTTTTTTTTATGTCCTCTAGCTGATTTTCGCCTAAAGCAAGTTTTTCCCGGAGTTCATTGTCTCGTACAATCAGATTTAGTCCGCCAAGCCCATATGCCTGCGACAAGACACTCTCATCAGCCGAAAACAATGCGCTAGAAAAAGCTACTAAAATGGTGATGCTTACAACGATTGCTGGAAGATTCATCTCAAACACCCTTGTACGGGAATCGGTAAACGACGTAGGCTACCTCTTGGATAGCAGCACCGTCAATCATTTCAACCGCGCCGGGTGAAAAAGTTGCGTTTAGCCGTACGCCCAATGCCAAGCGAGCGAAGCGGCCGCTAACAATCATTTCTTGGTTCTGTGACGCTCTGCCGCTCTGCCTGCTCAATGCCATTCTGGATTTGCCCCAACCAATCGATCCAGTCGACTTCATAAATCCCTTTTCCTACAAGGATTCGAGCCTTGCCAAGGCGACGCATCAATCGCAGTCTTGGCAAGGGGTACAACTTCAACCGTTACAACCTTGTTGGATTGCCACAGCCGACACAAGGTGCAGGCACGCGCCGCCGTGCCGTTCGCAGTCAAGCGATTGCCAGAATTCTAGGGGGACGGCACATGGAATGCGCCTACTACTTTGACTTTGGTCGGCGATGTCTGGATTGCACGGGCGTAACTGGTGCGAGTCGCATTCGGAGCTATCTTTGGTTGCTGTCTCGTCTTGCGATCTCAACGCGTTCGGCTTCTGTCTCGAGTTGCAACGCGAAATCGACCAAAAACTCTCCAACCGTTCGAACTTGATTGGCAAGTGACTTCGTCGCGTTCAATCGGGTATCATCGGATGATCCCCTCAGATGTTGCATCGCGTAGTCGACCGCAATCTGCTGAGGACTTGATAGTGGCAATATCAGTGTTCCAAAGGTGGATTCATGTCGCTGAACCAGAAAGTCCTTTGAAGCAAAAGTTTCCATCGCAGGTGCTAAATCACCGGCAAGGCTCGGTGCTTCTACGTTTGAAACGTTGTCGATTTCGTTCAACGAGTTATTCGGGAGTTCCGATGAGAACTTCGTTGCATATTGAAGATCATCACGAGAGAACAACCCGATAGGTGATGCGGGTTCTAACCAAGCAGCCCGGTAGCCTTCGCCGAAGAACGATCGCTGTCCAGACCATGGATTCCAATGCACAGGCTGACTCGTAGCGAGATCGTAAGACAATTCATCGATGGGTGGATCGATTTGCTCACCATCCGATTGCAACGTCGGCGGGCGAATCGGATCCGCCGTAACAGGGATATCGCTGACACTGGAATCAGCCACCGGTTCGTCTTGCTTTTGAGTGTCCAGCGGGCAACAAATCCTAGGCTGCTCAAAAAGATCTGCCCAATGGCACGCGTTATTGCTTGGGGCTATCTCAGGAC
>CAMBSL010000233.1 GCA_945870455.1 Pirellula staleyi DSM 6068
CACCAATACGGCTTCGACGAGCGTTCGTGACAACGTCGCCACTGCACCTCGTATCAACGGCGATCGATCGTAGGACGGACTCAATCGCAGATGGCTGGGTAGCTCATCCCCCAACTTGCGGAGTGCATCCAAAACAGTTTCGGTCACCCGCAATGGATTCTCACCTGCCCGCAGATGAACAATGCCCGCCACCAACTCGCTACCATCCTTTTCAAAAACTCCCAGCCGCGGGGCAGGTTGCAGAGTCAGACGACATAGATCGCTCAATGGATTGGTTGTTCCATCTGGCAATTGGATCGGGTATTCGGCAAGCTCTTGCGAACTGTCGGGGCTCGCCGAATGCAACGAACCAAGGGGCTCGCGATCGCGAAGTTGGTTTGGAATCGAACGGAGATGTTTCTCTAATTCTCCGATGGACAAACCAACTTGCGATAGAGAATCAGGATTTGCCGCCACCAAAATTTCGGGTTGCATTCCCCCAACACTTGAGACCTCCGCAACGCCCGACAATCGGCTTAGCCGAGGGCCGACGAACTCTTGCTGCCAACGTCTCAGTTCGACAAGATCGGTGCCAATTCCACTTAAGGTGTACCAGACAATTTGTCCGGTCGGAATCCCTTCCGATGCGAGTTGAGGCAAAACGCTAGGCGGGAGCGTCATCGCTTGAGTCGACAAGGCATGCCGTTCATAAAAGACAGCTGACTTTCCAAACGATCCTCGATTTCGTGGGATGAACACGAGTCAGTGCTAGCCATTCTAGGCAATCGGGGGACGATCAACGGAGTCAAGAAATCCTGCCATCCTCCACCCCGATTGCAACGAGAATCGGGACAACAAAACAGCAGGCAGTGAGGTCGCAATCATCGACAACGGACTGGCGGTCGTAATCGATTGTCGAACGGAACTAGGAGCGACCATCGGCGATGGTGTTGGCTTCGCTGGTGCCGACCGACAATCCGGACCGTTGCAGGGCACACTAGGACTTCTCGATGCCAACTGAGATTTCGCGAGCGAATCTACATTGAACTCGATTTGCGTCGAATTCTTGGAAGGTATGGAATGCTGCAAGTGGGAGCCACATTGTCCAAAAGCGATATTGGCTGGGCAGATTCCAACCAGCGCAAAGCCAATGGCTACAGCCGCAAGAACGAGGTTGCGTGGGTATGGAGCGATGTTGCTTTTGACGCTATTGGTTTGCATCCTGGACTTTTTAGAGAAAATCCTGTCTGACTCTTCTGGATTTGCCACCCAACAAGCATAACGTTGTCGCGTTGTCGCGTCAAGCTTTTGCGAGTGTCCAAGCACATCCGCAACTGTTTTTCAACCCAATTAGCCGTTGGGCCATAGCCCCGGTTTTCCAATTGCTCGACATTCGTCGCAAACCGGGGGCTATCGCCCAACGGCGAATGGTTGTTTTTCATTTCGGGATTAAATCAGGCAGTCTCAAGTTCAGGGGAGAAGGGAGCACGAATTCATTCTTGCTGCCACTCACTCGCCCTAAGACATTCAGGCCAAAACGATGACTCGTTCACTTGCAATCTCTAGCAACGAAACCAAAGCAACTATTTCACAACGTTGCGACGCCGCATGGCTTCGGTCACTTCGTCGAGCAACGTGAGTCGGCCACCATAGGTTCTTCGCAAATTTTCAGGTGTGAATGTCGATTGCATCGGTCCCCAAGCGACAGCCCGCACATTGAGCAAAATCAGATGGTCAAAGTACTCGGGAACGGTGTGCAAATCGTGATGGACCACCAGGATTGTTTTGCCTTGGGCTTGCTGTTCACGCAAGACTTGAATAATCGACTGTTCGGTGGCCGCGTCAACCGCAGCGAACGGTTCGTCCATCAGAAAGATATTGGCCGATTGCACAAGTGCTCGCGCAAGAAATGTTCGTTGTTGTTGACCGCCTGAGAGCTGGCTAATTTGTCGGTCGGCTAACTCGGGGATTCCAACGAGAGACAATGCATCCATCGCACGCTTGCGATGCTGTTTGCGCACAGGCAGAAACCAACCGATTTCGCGATACAATCCCATGGTTACCACGTCGAGAACCGTCGCAGGGAAATCCCAGTCGACCGACTCGCGTTGTGGTACGTAAGCGATATTGTGACGCTGCTTGGATAATGGATCGCCATGAATCTCGATGGACCCTGAGATGCTAGGCACCATGTCCATTATCGATTTGATAAGCGTGCTTTTGCCGGCTCCATTTGGGCCGACCAAGCCGACGAGCGATCCTTGAGGGATCGAAAGATTGATCTCCCAGAGGACTGGCTTGCGTTGATACGCAACGGTTAGGTCAGCGATCCGAATCGAGGGTATTGTGGAGTTCACCAAGGTCACTCCTTGCGTTCTTTCGTCGGAGAGGCCTCTCCCAAAGCAACTGGCATTTCAGCATTGCCTCCCAAAGCCGTCACGATTGTTTTGAAGTTATGCATCATCATCCCTTCGTAGTTATCGGCATCGCTTCCTTTAGGCCCCATTGCATCGGAGTAGAGCTCGCCACCAATGGAAACAGTTGCTCCTTTTTGTCCAGCCCCTTCGATCAGCGATCTCACAGACTTTTCTGGAACGCTGGACTCCACGAATGCAGACGGAACTTTCTTTTGAACGAGTAGATCAACAAGTTCATTAATCCGTCTCAAACCTGCTTCCGAGGAAGTCGAAACGCCTTGGATCCCTTCGACTTGTAGTCCATAGCGTTTTCCGAAATAGCGAAACGCATCGTGCGATGTAATCAAGATACGCTGCTCTTGAGGGATTGAGTCGATCCACGCTTGACCCAACGCATCCAGATTTGCAAGTCGCGTTCTCAATTGGTTTGCTTGTTCGGCAAAGGTTGCAGCATGCTCAGGCAGCCGCTGTTTTAGTTCTCGCTCAATGATCCTTGTCGTCGATGCCCACAAAGCAACATCCATCCATACATGCGGGTCGACAGTGTCGTGCTGAGGATCGCCCAAGGCAGATTCGTTTGGAATGGATTCGGCGATGGCAATGTGTTTTTTGATTCCGTCGGTGTGTTTGCCGAGCAAGTCACCCATTCGGCCTTCGAGCTTGAAACCATTGTAAAAAACCATATCCGCCGAACGTATCGCTCGCACGTCGTCGGTGTTGGCCTTGTACAAGTGTGGGTCGACGCCGCTGCTGAGCAGTTGCTCGACTTCGATGTTTTCGCCCCCGATTTGCCGCACTAAATCGGCGACCATGCCGGTCGTTGCTACCACCTTAAGACGCTGCGAAGAAGCTGTTGGCGTTTTCGGATTCTGACAACCGACGTGCAAACTGAGTAACAATAGAAACGAAAAGGCGAGCCAAGGGTTTCGAACTGAATTCATGTTTAGACCAACGACTCGAAGTTTTTCATACCAATAGGTTCTTTGGAAGCGAACGGTTCCCCGTAACGAACGCCAATCGTCTTGCCCCAAAACGCGGCTTCCTCCCGGAGTTTTTCCACAAAGCTGGGTGGCTCAGTGGATCGCCCCGCAACGAACTGACTCTGATACGCTTCGACCGAGGCCGCTTTAGCGTGCCAGTGGTCCGTGATATCGAGAACAAACGCCGGCTGCGGAACCATCTTGAGATGAATACAATAGTAGTAGTAAATGCGTTCGGGATGGTAAGGATTACCAGCCAAATCGCTTTTCGACAACTTGCTCCAAAATCGGGCCGCTTCGATTAGCTCGGTGGCTGCAACGTGGTCTGGATGTGCATCGGACCAATAGGGCGCAAAGATCCAGCGTGCACGCGTCAAACGAAACAAACTTGCGAGTCGGTGTCGGTTTTCCAGCGTCGGTTCCAAAAATCGATTCTTCATGCCAAGGTTGTAACGCCATTCGAGACCGAGTGCCCTTGTTGCAATCGCTGTCTCGGCGGCGCGAATCTCAAGGCTGCCATGCGGAGTCGGTTCGCCGCTCGTCAAATCGACAACGCCCACACGTTTCCCTTGCTGAATCATCTTGCAAATTGCGCCCCCCATCCCAAGTTCGGCGTCATCGGGATGCGGCGCAACGACCAGTACGTCCAATGCACACGATACATCAGGTAGGTTTTGGAATTCCAACTGGCCTATACTCATCGCGCTCGTTCGATCAAATGCTTTTGAATGTGCGAAAGGATACCGTTTGCCACCGATGGCTTCGTTCCAGTGATTTGTTCTAAAATAGTTCCGTCTCGCAAGATTACTTCGACGGAGTTGTCTTCGGAATTCATAGCAGATGCACTATTGGACACAATCATATCGCAACATTTGCGAGACATCTTGACAATGGCTCGAAAGCGAACGTCTTCAGTCTCCAAAGCGAAGCCGACAACCCATTGATCTCGTCTCTTGGCGGTACCTAATTTAGCAATAATGTCGGGGGTTTCGATCAAGGCGAGGTGCAGCACATCGCCCGTTTTACTAAGCTTGTGCGTTTCAACTTGTTTTGGCATGTAATCGCAGGGGGCTGCAGCGCCGACCAAACCATCGGCGTTCTCGAATGCCAATTTGGTTGCATCGAGCATTTCCTGGGTCGTAACGACATCAACCACTTGGGCTGTGGACGGATAGCGTATCGAGACGGGACCGCTAATCACGATCACTTCATGACCTAGATCGAGGGCCGCTTGGGCGAGCGCGGCACCCATGCGACCGCTGGATGCGTTAGTCAAGTATCTAACCGGGTCAAGATATTGGCGAGTTGGACCAGAAGTGATAACAATTCGAGCCATCAAGAGTCGACTAAGTTATTGGAGGAATGGTTCGCAAGCCGTAATGATATCGTCTGGCTCCGACATGCGTCCAGCGCCTGTGCGTCGACAGGAAAGCCAACCGGAATCGGGCCCAACAAAATGTGCACCGTCGGACTTGAGCTGATCAACGTTTCGAATCACGGCCGGCTTTTCCCACATGGGAGTGCTCATGGCTGGCGCGAATATAACTGGGCAGTCCATGTTGAGATAAAGTGTCGACAGAATGCAATCGGCCGTTCCGAGCGCGCAACTCGCAAGCATGTGAGCCGTTGCCGGCGCAATAATCAAAAGCTTGCAATCGGTTGCTAACTCAATGTGAGGTCCCAGTGGATAACGACTGTCAAACGCACTGGTGACGGGAGCACGATTGCAGAGTGCTGCAAAGGTCGCACCTCCAACAAACTGTTGTGCTGCTTCGGTAAGCACAACGGTTACGTCAAGACCGCGTTGCGCTAAGCGGCTAACGAGAGCCGCAGATTTGAATGCGGCGATGCCGCCTGAGATTCCGACAACAACGCGATCGTTCATCAGTGAAAGGCTTTAATTCCTTACAGATCGCTTGTATCCAAATCGAGCAAATCGCCCAGATCTGCCGTTTCACTAAGGACTTTGAGTTCGCCCGAAGTGGTCAAGAAGATTTTGTCTTGCAAAATTTCTTGGATGACAACCTCCATTCGATCGTCCGTATTCATTTCCACCAAAGGTCGGCTGCCGCGATTAAGTTGTACCAGTCGCTTCTGAATCAACGTGGATAGCTTGAATCGACCACCCACCTTGTTGACGATGGCTTCTTCTTTTAGTTCTTCGAGCATGGAATCGTTTCTCCGTGGTACTGCGTAAGCAGTTGGCACAAGTGCTGGACAGTGGTTTTGATCTCTTGATTGATTACTTCGTGGGTATAATGGTGCCGAAGGGACAATTCCTCGGCGGCAACATTTAACCTTCTTTGGATGGCTTCCTCGCTCTCCGTACCACGGTTCCTTAGCCGTTTTTCGAGTTCGGCCATCGAACCTGGATGAACAAAGATGGTGATCGCTTCGGGCTGATCTCGAAGGACTGCAAGTGCGCCTTGGACATCAATCTCTAAGATTACCCATTTTCCTTCATTTAAGCCAGTCGAAACTGCTTCACGGAGAGTTCCGTACCAGTATCCGCGGCCAAAAACCTCCTTGCACTCTAAAAATTCACCCGCATTTCGGCGACTCTGGAATTCTTCATCGCTCAGAAAATAGTAGTCGCGACCCTCCTTTTCGCCTGGTCGAGGAGGACGCGTGGTAGCGGAAACGCTCAGCATCAGAGGTACTTCCGAATTTTGAAAGAGCTTCTGAAGGACCGTTGATTTGCCCGATCCCGATGGGCCCGAAATGATTACGAGTCTACCTTTTTGGGTCATAAAACTAGTTTACTCCACATTTTGGACGAGCTCGCGCATTTGCTCAATTGTCGTTTTAATCGAGACGACTAGCTGTGAGATTTGAGTGTCATTGGCTTTTGAGCCAATCGTGTTCACTTCGCGAAAAAGTTCTTGGATCAGGAAATCAAGCCGACGGCCTTGGCTGTCTGATTGGTCGATGGCGCCTCGAAACTGAACGAGATGGCTGGCCAAGCGAGTGATTTCTTCAGATACATCGCAGCGGTCGGCAAAAACGAGAACCTCTCGCAGCAAGTCCAATTCGTCCGCTTGATGCCCGAGGGTTGCGAGCGTGGTGCGGATGCGTTGCTCCAATTTTGACCGGTATTCTGCAACCACGGCAGGTGCACGCAATTCAATTTGTTCTTTCCAAGATTGAATTTGGTCAAGTGAAACGAAGAACTGGCGAGCCATCGCTTCCCCCTCTCGAAGACGCATAGACTGCAGATCTTGAAGAGCCGTCTTGAGCGTTTCGCGAACGATTTCGTTGAGTATCTCGTCATCTTGCTGTCTCGCAGATTCCAAGGCGCCAGGCAACGAAAGAAGTTGTCCGAGGTCGTAATTGAACACAATTCCCAAACGTTCCGCGATCGTTTTTGACTGGTGGATGTAGTTTTCTAGCGTGCTTTGATTGACCGTCGCTGCATTGTTCCGACCGGCTTGACTAACACGAATCGAAACGCTGATGCTGCCACGCTTCAAGTATTCTCTCACGACCCCTTCGATCTGGGACTCGACGGCAGACGCCACGTCCGAGATTTTGGAAGAAACCTTTAGAAAACGGTTGTTGACCGTTCGAATCTCGATATCAATTGCAATGTCCCCGTGCCGGGCAGCTGCCTGGCCATGCCCTGTCATACTCAGTAACAACGAATGAATACCTACCCAAAAAAATGTGAGGAAACGTTCCACCGTAGCTAAAGGTTGTCTAGCTTTGGTTTGAGTCCGTGTCTAACCGCTATCCCGTTCGATTATTCGTTAACATTCAGCCAAAGGCGAAATGGATATCGTTAACCGATGCCTAGGGCTACCGGTTAAACCAATCGTTGCCGATGCGATCGATTTTCTGCTATGCAGTACTCCTCGACGCCGTCACCGGCCCAGTTCTTAAGGAAATTGCTTCGGGAAAAGCGGATGCAGGGAGTCATGAAATCTCCCCTTGGCGAAAAAAGTTAAGACTACTTTGGTTCAGGCACAACAGGATCGGGAATTGCAGCGTTGGGCACAACCGGTTCGCTTGCTGGGGTCAGAACTGGCTCCTTGAGCGCTTCGGGCAGGTTCAATGCCGGAGATGGCGTAGAACTTCCGGAGGCTGGCGGGGCTGTTCCTGGATCCGAGTTTGCGGAATTTGGAGACAACGGGATGACGGAATCAGGTCCTACAGGCGGCAATTCGGAGCCGGGCAATCCCAACTCGGGTGTACCCGAGCCGCCGGCACCCATCCCACGCGAAGGAGATATCGAGCCCGGATCGCTTTGGATGTCCAGCTTTGGTGGGAGATACCACCAAGTCGTCAAGGCGCACAAGATGATCCAAATTAGCACCGAAATCGCAGTGATTCTTGTGAAAATATCGCCGGCCTTCACGCCGAACGCACTTGTGCCACCCGCTCCTCCCAACGCTCCAGTCAATCCACCACCACGCCCACGCTGGAGCAAAATGATCAAGACAATAAAGAGCGAAAGCAGAAACAAAGCTGGGCCAAAGACGTATTGGGAAAGCATCGCCAACGGAAAAAACACGACTTCAATCTCCTAGCCAGCGTTAAAAAAAACCAAAATCTCACGATGGCTTCAAAAAGCCAATTGGGAATGTATCAAATCGCAAGTTCTTTGTTGAGAGGCATTTTCGTTTTTTCGGCAGGGACTTTTCCAATACGCCCTGGGGACCGTTTTGCCGGTCGGTCCTGGAAACAGTTGTTGACATCGAAATGGAGTCTGGTACCCTTCCAGCTTACCAATTTTACGCAAAGCCCCTAACCAGCACCGTCAACCACTAGTTCGGATAACCAGGGTAGACGGTGCGGCACGGAGCGTCAGAGAGTTTCTGACAGATTAGGTCCATCACTCAGGAAGTACATCGTGGCATTGCGTGGATCATGTTTAGTTCTCTCGGGAGGTAGTTTGATGATTAAGGTACGATTGGCATCGTTCGCATTGGCAGTATTCGCACTTAGCTGTGTTGGATCGGTTGCGATGGCTGACTGCGGCGGAAACAGCTGCGGCGGTCGACAAGGAATTTTCGCAAAGTTGCATGCCGCTAAGGTTGCGGGATGCCACGGCGGCAAAGCGGGTTGCAATGGTGGTGGTTTGTTCGCTCGGCTTCATGCCAAGAAGGCTGCTAGCTCTTGCAGTGCACCAGCTCCAACATGTGCTCCAGCTCCAGCACCTTCCTGCGGTTGTGCAGCTCCAGCAGCAGCACCAGCTTGCGGTTGTGCAGCACCAGCAGCAGCAGATTACGGTTATGCAGTACCTGCAGCCGCATCTGACTGTGGTTGTGGCGCATCGATGACCGAAACAATGAGCTCCTACGTTGCCGCTCCGGTTTCGTCAGGTTGCAGCTCGTGCGGAACAACTATGGATGCTGGTTCTGTCAGCACCAGCTCCGTTGTTCCACCTGCTCCAGTAGCACCAGTTGCACCTGTTGCAGTTAGCGACAAAATCTAGTAGCGAAACGCTGCTCAGATAATTAGATAATTGCTGCTATTCGTCCGTGGTAATTCTCGACGAACATGCACGACACTTCGAACCGAGTTGAAGCACCACCAGGTGCAGCAACTCGGTTTTTTGTTATCATTTTTTTGATTGCGAAAGTAGCGTAAGCCGCCAGCTTGGGACGAACCACGGATAGCAAGCTGGAAGCATACCCCACTTATGGGATGCCGGAAATTCGTGTTTCCCCCGACCGCCTAAGTCTCTTCGTTTTTGTTGGATCGTTTCTTCGTGAGCAAAAAGCCAATCCCGCCAACGATCTCCAGGATTCCTGTTCACTCTCGTTGGCGATGGGCGATCAGTTGCTTGATAATATGTCATTTCGCTTCGATTGGATTGACTTACGCCGCGAATTGGCGTCGCTCCGTCATCCAGGATAATAT
>CAMBSL010000234.1 GCA_945870455.1 Pirellula staleyi DSM 6068
TCCACTGCTCCGGCGTGCTGTTCAAGACCCATTCGCGAATGTGCTCCAAGTGTGGAACTTCGCCTGTCAATTCTTGGGGAGGGTTGGTCATCACGTGCCAGCGTTGAATGCTCGGAATCTTGCGAATCTCAAATGGCCCACTCTTTCCAAGTTCAGAGATGAATTTGATTAAGTCGATAACCTCGTCGTTGGTAAGAAACTTGGTCAGCCCCTGAGGCATTTGCGACTTTCCCTCTTTTTCATTTTCAATATCCGCAGTTGCTATCGTAATCGTCTTGCCCTGAGAGTCGCGTATAAGGACGCGATCATCATCGCGATCGATCACGACTCCGCTTAGTACATTACCGCTGTCCAGTAGAAAAACGGTGTTGACGTACTGTTCCTTGACGGCCAGATTGGGGTTCAGGATCGAATTGACAATGTAGTCAACGGGTGAAGAAACACCAATCGCGCTAAGTTCCGGTCCAACTGGTCCACCGGCTCGATTGATGCAATGGCACTTCATGCAACTCAATTCGCTTCGGCGAAATATAGTCTCTCCCCGGGTTGCATCCCCTTTTGCAATCACTTGCTCGGCGAGTCGTGCGACTTCTTCTTGGGTTGGAGGGGGTGGGTCGCTCGCAACGCCGGCCGCTTTGCTGAGAACATCCGAGAGAGATGCGTCGCTTCTGCCAATGGAGTACATAAATCGCAACGCCATCTTCGCGACATCCACCGTCAGCTTTTGGTCTTTCAAAGCAATCGCTAAAGTGTCCGAACCGTCGCGTCGATCGAGGAAAGCAGTCAGCATCTCCTGTGGCTTGTCGTTGATGGTTGCGTCCGCGAGCAGATCGGAAGCTTTCAGACTCGCGAGCTCTAGATCCAAGCTTACCAAACTCGTCACCGCCTGTATTCGGACCGGCATCGGTCGACTTCGATTGGCCAAGTCGATCAATGTCGGTTTGCTGTCCGCCCCTTCGATCGCAACGAGCCCACTGATCGCCGCAAGCTTTAGATCAAGAGCAGTTTTGTCATTGGTAGCAATTGATTGCAACGACTTCGCGACGCTTTTAAGCTTCCAAGCGGAAGCCAGACGCATCGCGGCTAATTGCAATGAGGCCTCGGGATCTTCCATTAGCTGGCTGAGCGAGTCCAGGTCGCCCGACGGCTTAACTTTGCGAGTGGCAGCAGCCGTGGCCAACCAGCCGATCGTCTTCAATCGCAATTCGCTTGAGAAGCCGGACGGCTGGACGAGTTGATCGAATACGACCCGTAAGTCATGTTCGTTGCCTCGATTGCAAATCATTTCTACAACCGCACCCTGTCGTTCAGGGGGCAGGCGTCCGCTCTTGAAGAGCTTGATGACCGGCCCAACCGCGCTCGGAACATCTTCGGCATGCGCGATGTTGGTGAATGTCAAGCACGTAGAAAGCACGCCAGCAGAAAAACTGACGCGAAGCAAGAAACGCAAGGGATTCAACCGACTCATCGACAACTTATCCGCTCTTTAAAACTCTTTGATTATTGATTTGCAGCAAGCAGTACGACGGACTTCCTAGTCCGTCGATGGGGAATTCGACGGACTAGGAAGTCCGTCGTACCATTAAATCTAGCCCGGTAAGCGAGGGGTTGTACTTGGCCTCCTCGCTTACGCGTCGGGTTACCAAATCTGCCTCCTCGCTCAAGCGTCAGGTTACCAAATCTGCCTCCTCGCTTACGCGTTGGGTTACCGAATAACCGAAAGCGAGTGCCACTTGGCAACTATTTTGCCTTCGAATCCTTTACCTGCTTGACGCGACGATCCAACGTCTTATTGGTTTCGTTCAAGGTGTGCTTGATAAACTCATCTTGATCATAAACCAACGATTCAACCGCAATCTCGGATGCCTTTTCAGCGTCAACACCGGAAAAGTAACTGAGTCCCCAAATTGCTTGAAGGCGAACGCGGCTGCTTTCGTCATTGACTTGCACTTGCAGCAATTCTAGCGGCTTGGCAACTCGGTCTCGCCAGTAAACCAGAACGCGAGTGGCTGCCATTCGGGCATCCGGTTCTTTCGCTCTCAACATTTGTCTGAGCAGATCTTCGTTTACCACGTTGTGGCTTTGATGCAACCAAAGGGCTTCCATTAGGTGATGCTCATAGTCGAGATCGGCTTTGTCCAGTGCGGACACCCAGGTTTTAGCAGCGGCAATCACGTGAGCGCTCGTTCGTCCGGATAGTTCGATGCGAGCGAGGTGGCGAACGCGATCGTCCTTGGATTTGAGCAGACCAAGTAGATCATTGATCGGCTGTCCCGCGATGGGAGCCGGCTTGAGCAAATCTCGTCCTTCGTATCGAACACGAAAGACGCGTCCATGGTCTTGATCTCTGCTTGGGTCACGCAAATTATGTTGCATGTGCCCAATGATTGGGTTATGCCAATCGGTGAAGTAGATCGATCCATCTGGAGCGACCTCAATGTCCGCCGGACGGAAATTGGGATCCGAGGAGAAGACGATGGGTTCGACTTCGGTTGCGCCAAAGCTCGAACCTTTTTCCTCCAATTTGTATTGCAAAATGCCTTGAAAACCAATCACATTCAGCACGAGCAAGTTACCGCGATGCTCTTCAGGGAAATGACTGCTGCTGAGCACTTCCACTCCGGCGCAAGGTCGTGTTCTTTGCTTGTAAACTTGTGGCGGACTGGCGTGTTTGTTTGGATAGTCGAGGTCACCCGAAAAGAGCAAAGCATGATAAGGCTGTGCCCCTGTACCGTCAAAAACAAAGTCCTGGCCCCATCGTTCGAAAGCATGTCCGTGCGGATTTGCGAAACCATGCGAAACGTAAACGTCGAACTTTTGCGTCCTGGGTTCAAAACGGAAAACGGCTCCATTCGAGACCCGGCGGGGTGCTCCCCACGGTGTCTCGACTTGCGACTGGTGAAACGTGCCTTCTTGATAATAGACTGCACCACCTGCATCCAATGCGAAACTATTGGAAGTGTGGTGCGTATCGGCGGTATCCAACCCATGGACCATCCGTTCTTTCACATCGTATTTGTCATCACCGTTGGTGTCTTTCAGGAACAACAGATCCGGCCCTTGAGCGACCAAAACGCCACCATTCCAAAATTCAAAACCAGTCGGATTATGAATATCACCAGCAAAAGTCTTGCAAACATCGGCTTTGCCGTCGCCGTCCGTGTCTTCCAAGATGAGCAGCTTGTCTGCCATCGGTTCGGTAGGTTTCCAGTGCGGATAGGTTGGCCATACAGCCACCCACAATCGGCCTTTGGTATCGAACGCCATTTGAACAGGATTGACTAGCTCGGGGAATTTCGATTCTTCGGCGAACAGTTCCACTTTCATGTTCTTGTGGACGGTCATCGTCGAGATGGACTGCTCGCCGCTCAGAAACTCGTGTTTGCCCCCTTCCAGCGGACCAGGCTTGTTGGAAATAACTGGAATCAAAGCCGGAATGTTGGAATCGTCTGCCTGAGCTGTTTTTCCTTGGGCAATCGCCCATACGACTTGGTCCCGATTGGAGGTCTTCACGTCGAGAATATCCAATTCGCGTTGTCCGACGGAATAGTTGGACAATCCGTCTCCATAGCCGCCCGGCCCTTCTGAGAACTTGAGGAACGCGCGATCACCGTACGTGGAAAATCCATCGGTCACACGGTATCGGTTGAACCAATAGAAATTCTTGTCATTCACGGCTTTGCGAAGGCTCTCAGGCGCTGCATTCTTCTTCGTACTTCCGAATAGCCCCTTTTCGCATGCGGCTGCAATGGCCATGTCTCCCTGAAGGTTTTGATGTACTCCATTGATCGTCAGAGACCTGCCAACTGCCCTATCACCCTGAAGCGATGACAGGATATCCACAAACGGAACGCTCTTGGACTTTGCGACTTCGGCCATCGCGTCGGAGTACATGCGAAGGGCTTTGTTGTGTTCCGCCACCAATTCTTTGGATGGCAGGTTATCATCCTGGATGTGCTCTTGGCCGGTTGGTGAGAACAAAACAAGTCGCGGTGCGGATTTGCCGTTGTACGTTTGGGCTGCGACATGGTCAATGAAGGCAGCAACGTTGGCCTTGAATGCACCCAGGCCAGCTTCGCCAGCGAACGATTCGTTGTAGCCGAAGAAAGCGAAGATGACATCGGCCTTGGTGTTGGTCAGTTCAAATCGGTTCTCGCGAACTTTGTCCTTATCGCGGGGGGAGAGTTTGTCCGGTTGCGGGCAAGGAGCCGAGCCTGCTAACCACTGATCAAACGTTCCGAAATCCTTCGAACGCATTCGCTTGTCTTTGTTGCGAAACCCATCGACCTCATCTCCGCTATAGCCCAAATTGCGAAAGACTAACTCGCTCTCCGGGTAGCGTGCGTGGATGAGCGTTTCGAGCGAACCATAATGCTGCATGCGTTCGGCAACAGTACCTCCCACGATGCACACATGGTCCCCTTTTTTCAGTTCAAAGTCGGCAGCCTGTGCGAAGCCGCTCAAAACTACGAGCAGCGATGCAAAATAGATCAATTTCATGGAGAAGATCCTGAGGAAGGTGGATTGGGCAGGTCATTCAATGTGGGAAGCATTCGGCAAGAATTCCAGCCGACGCGGTTCCAATTCTAACCATGGTTGCAACGGAATACGAGCCGAGGCACCCAACATCCAAAACAGATGCACGGTTGATATTATGATATCCGGAGGATTTCTAAAAATCTCAAAAAAGAGGCCTTTTATGTCTGAAACTTCCGGCAATCCATATGCTACTGATGAACTAGGAAAGGTTCTCGCACCTAGTCAAGGCTGCTCTCAAAAGCTTGTCTCGATTACCGTTTGTGTGGCGATTGGGTTCCTACTGATCTTGCCCTATCTCAACGCGATTGAGTCGTCTCTGAACGGCGGCTAAGCGGAGCTTAGGCGATTTGCATTCCCAAGCAGAGCTTGGGAACGAGGCTCAAACGGGGAAGCCTTTGCCTAAATGCTTGCTCAACCGAAATTTACCACATTCCACACGGCGAGCCATTCTGCATAACCGACGCACTCAAGCAACTCGCGATCCTCCTTGCTTAGCTTCGAATTGCCGCTTGCCTGCTCGCAAGCGGAAACGAACTCCACCGGTTGAAACTGGCTCCCCTTTAATATTCCCATTTTAGATGCCGGCTCTGTCATGCCATTTTCCGTCAAAAATTCCGACATTAACCGGCTGACGGACGCTAACAAGGAAGGCTCACGAACTTGCTTGAACCAGTACTTGGAATTCCAAAAATCCTGCTCCAGTCGATGGACGACTCCATGCAAATAGCTACCCAATGGACTTGAGTCCTGCTGCACTATGGCATGGGAATGATCGATTTCACCGATGCGCAGCCAAAGCATGGCTATCAGCTGCGAATCGCTTGCCAATTTTGCGTCTGACATCAGGACCGTTAGGGCATGCTCCTCGACCGGTTGTTTCACGGCGGACAAAGGCATCGTTTTGGGAAGCATGTCCAGCCATCGCTGAAGTGGCCCGTCGATCGTTGTTTCGGGGTTTGTGCTCATTCAGTGCATTCCAATTTAGACTCTCTGGAGTTGGGCTTCACTTTGATTTCGAGGATTTGCGACTTGATCATCCAACCTGATTCAACTTCATCAGCATCGACTCGGCCGCACGAGCGGGCAATTCTGATTCCCAAACGGCTTTGCTCACGGCCACGCGACGGAATCCACAATCGATCAGTTGAGAAAGGTTGGAAAGGTCGATGCCGCCGATGGCAAATGCCGGCAGTTTTGAATTCGCATTCGGAATCAACGCAGACACTTCTTTCAAAAAATCTAAGCCCGCATACGAGTCAAACGGCTTGGTAGCAGACGGAAAGGTCGGCCCACATCCAATGTAATCAACTCCCGATGCGATTGCTTCTTTCACTTGATTCACGTCGTGGGTCGACAAACCCAGAACACAATTCGCACGCATCAACGAACGCGACTGCGATACGGACAAGTCCGTCTGTCCGACATGCAATCCCCAAGCGTCGGTGCACTGAACGATATCGGCGCGGTCATTGACGATGATTCGCGTTTGACGCAAATCGACAGCATCGATCGCGGCTCGTGTGTATCGAATCAAGTCTTGCGCATCCAGCCGTTTGTCTCGAATTTGAATGATGCTGACCCCAGCGCGGCTAATGTCGCGAACACGCTCTTGAAAAGCCTGGATGGGCATTTGGCAATGGGCCAAGACATACAATTGAGCTAGATCCAAAAATTGAAGATCGCGTTGAAGCGAAAGCAATAGCATTGCGTTTAAATCGTAGGCTTGATAGCGAGTGGATTCGATGGCAGCCGAACTGTCGGGATACAAAAATTTCGCAACTTCTTCAAGGCAACGCAGCGATTGTTGGACGCGCTGTGCCGCAGCTTCGCAAATGTCCGCAATTCCGTCCGACCGCAATGCTTCGGAGGCAGTCTTTGTCTCTCGCCCAACGTCTGCATGTGCATTGCGACTGGCCAATAAAAGCTCGTTATCCCACTGGGACGCAGCTGCTTGAAGCTGGTGACGGAGAGTTTTGTAACGTCGCTGCAATTCGCTCTGATCACGAAAGCGTGCGATATCCTCAAGCGTACGAAGGCCTTCAAAACAACGGTTTAAGTTCGCATCGAGCATGCGATGCGATGCAAGCAGATCTGGTCGATGGGTTGTCAAGTCTTCAAGTTTCATTAGGGTAAGAATGAGCTAGGGCGGTAATTAGCGATCGCACTTGTGCTTGAAGCAAGGGGAGTTGTTCCTCGGGCGTAGACGCATCGATATCGTGGATGTCCCAATATTCGACGCGGTCTGCAAACGTTTCAAAGCGTTTTTGGATAATCGGATGGTGCTCGGCCCGTTTGATTGCGATGACCCGATCGGCTTTGGCAAAATCTTCTTCGGTCGCATCCATGGGTTTTCGAAGCGTGTCGTAGGGAATGGCGAGTCGAGCGAGGTAGTCGATCGTGTATTTGGATAGGGTGTTGGGAATAGACTCGGGCAGAGCCAAGCCACGCGAGTCCGCGCGCCAATCGATGTTGGCAGCATCTGCTTCCCAGTTGAAATAGATCTCTGCAAAACGGCTCCGATAGTAGTTCCATGTGCACAAGAACAAGATCTGGTTTTTGGATTCAACCCTTAGGGCATCGTCGTTAGTTACTTCTTCGGATTTGCGTTGCAATTTGGCTTCCCGTTTTTCTTGCTTTTTGGCGGTGAGTTGCTTAGTTCGTGCCTCGATCCAAACACGAAGGCTTTCTGGAACAAAAGATGCTTTCGTCGCTATTCGATGGGGCTTTTCAGCTCAAGAACGTGGATCACAAAAGGAAGAATTGTAAGCTTTAGACGGCGCGATCACAACTCAAGAGACCGAGGACATGTTCCGGCAGAAATGAGGTCGGCAATGGACGAACTAGGTTGTCGCGGCTAAACTAAGAAAGCACTTCGTAGCTTTGATTTTGAGCCGCGAATGAGCATGTCCCCGTAGCTCAGTTGGATAGAGCGCGGCTTTCCTAAAACACAAATGAAGTTATGATCAAGATTCCCTTGGTTGTCGTCAAGGCAGCCTAAGGAAATGTCCTGGTAGCTCAGTTGGATAGAGCGACGCATTCCTAATGCGTAGGCCGACAGTTCGATCCTGTCCCAGGATATCTGCAATGTTTCCGGAGTCCCCCAACTGGCTTCTAAGATTACGCTTGAATGTTTTGCCTAAACAGCGGCAACTTTTTTCGCATGACGACGAGCGATTAAGCCCATGCCAAGTGAACCGATTCCCCAAAGAGCAATTGTGGTCGGCTCGGGGACGGCGGAGACATCGGAGACAGAGACCTCGAGATTGTCCATAAATACGTACTCGTTCTGGCCAGTGACTTTCAGACTAATCAAATTCGTGAAACCAGAAAAATTTACGTTGGAGATGCTCGTAGCAAGAGCGGTAACTGTTGAAATAACTTCTCCACCATCAACCGTACCAGTGAAAGTAAAGGTGCCTCCCATCCCCTCATCTGCTGCTGCTGAGATGATGACGCTTCTGAGATCAAACAGAAGACCGCTGTTGTGAGTAAGAACAAAACTTGCGTCTCCGAGTGCAAGTTCAAGTACATCGTCGTCGAAGCCAGCTAGGGTTCTCCAGAAAACAGGACTCGGAATCATTATCTCTAAAATCTTGTATCCCGTCACCAAATTGAAAATTAAACCCGCCCTCCGAGTAGGAACTACCCGGGCTTATGGTTGTAGATCCTCCATCAGACGCGGTCCCGTTGAACGTGATAAACTCCGCTTGTACCTGCTCCACAGTAGTCAACAATAAAGCCAAGCACAAGATTCGAACCAAATCTCTCATTTTTCGTTCTCGTTTCCAGTTGAATTTGCAGCCCAGGGTGAGGTATCGACGAACCATCGCCAAAGCCCCCCGACGAACGAAAGCTAATTAAAGCTAGACTGAGCGTCTAGGGATCCGGCCGAATTCCGTACTCCTTTATTCGCCCAGAAATTCCTTAATGTGACAGGAAACAACCTTAAGTAACGGCAATGCGATTTTCAGTCTCAAAAAACACATCGAAATTATCAAGGACAATTCCGAATCCGAGTCGCCGACTGGAGTTTTGGCAGGTTCATGGCGACGTCTCGAGGTTAAAGCGGGTCCGCAATGTGTGGGTTGCGAGGGACCGAATTGTGTGGATGCCGAAGTGACTGCTTGCTGCTTGGCAAGGGAAGTTGAACCTAACGGTCACGCACAAACCAAATGGGGATGCAGCTTATTTATCGCACTACTGGATTTTTCGGGCTGCCTCTTGGACAAGCTTAGCCACTGGAGTGCAGTCGGCGTCTGGTGTTCCCAGCTGGAAGATTGCTCGGCACGCAACTGGGTCGATACCCCACAAGCATAAAAAATAAGCCGCTACTTGAAAACGACTTGTTCCAAAATGTTGTTGCTCGAATTCCACGAGGAGCTTCTCATTTTCGTTTGCACGTGATTGCAGCTCGGTATACGTGTTGCCACCATGAATTGCAAATTGGACCTTGCCGAAACAATGAAACATGGCCGCGACGATTGCTGAGTTGCGATCCGATTCGCTAAAACCTTTCGTGATCGCAAGGTTTTGAATTGCAAGTGCAGCTTCCATGCCTCGATTCAAGCATTGACGCAATATGAGCTGAACTGGAGGCGATTGATTATCACAGTTATATTCTAAAGATAAAAAAATCGCACGAACCATTCCAAAGCCAATCGTCATGACGGCCTGCTTGGAATCCGCCACAGTTC
>CAMBSL010000235.1 GCA_945870455.1 Pirellula staleyi DSM 6068
AGCTGATATTCGATCGGGCGAGTTACCAGCACCTCGACTTCTTCGGGCGCCAAACCTGGCGCTTCGGTCATGATCGTCACCGTCGGCCGATTCAAGTCGGGAAAGACGTCGACTGGCATTTGGCTAAGATTGAAGCCGCCGTAGAGTAGTATCAACAACCCACCGATCAACACGAGGCCTCGGTTGTGAAGTGAGAATCGGATAACAGCGTTGAGCATATTGGTAAAGTCAAGTTTTGGGATGAGCTTTGGGCGCTGCGTGCGCGGCTTTCGCAACCCGATGCGCTTCGGGTTGTGAGTCATCCGCCTGAGCCAAATAGGCACTTCATTGAACTGCGAAACAGTTGAGGACAACTGTTCTACACTACTTCAGAGCCGCATAGCCAGATTGAAGCGCCGCTGCGCCGCTTACGGCAATCAACTCTCCGGATGATAGTCCGTCGACGATTCCGATCTGCAAATCGTTCGAACGTCCTGTCACAACAAATCGACGTTCAAATGTTTTATCGGCACCTTCAACAAATACATAGGACTGCAACCCCTCGTGAACAATTGATTTTATTGGGACCGACAGCGAGCTTTCCACTTTTCCGGTTTCAATGTGGATTCGCGCAAGCATGTTGTGTTGCAAGGTGAACGATGGCTTTTCTTGCAGTTCAATCCACACAGAAAGGGTTTGGTCACCCACGGCTATGGATTGACCGCTTCGCGTGATGGTTCCGACCACGATCTCGTCAGGAGCAGCTACAAATCGCATTCGCACATTTTGTCCTATTCGAACATGTGGAAAATCCCGCTGCGAAATGAAACCTTGAACCCAAGCGTGGCTGACGTCGTGAATTTCGAAAAGTGGTTCATCCGGTCGCACCACATGACCCAGAAACTTGTCAAAGCCCATGATCACTCCGTCCATTGGAGCGAGTACCGGCAACGTAATCATGAGTCGTTGGCTGCTCAACAACTCCGCGATTTGCTGATCGGTGATCCCTGCTGTCTTCAATTGTTGGATAACAATGTCGCGTCTGCTGGCAAATTGATTGAGTTGACTCTCGTTCTCCCAAAGTTGTCGTGGAGCGATTGACTCTCTTGCGGCAAGTAGGTTTTCCACCATCGTTCGCTTCATACTGAGGTTCAAGTTTGCCCTAAGCAAATCAAGCTGCAGGCTCTGAAACACCTGACTTGTAACCTCGGCAAGCACTTGGCCTTTGCGCACCTTTTGGCCGCGATCAACCAGTATTTTACTAATGGCGCCACCGAGTTGGGCAGAGGCAATACTGCGATTCGTCGGAGGAACATCAACCAAGCCGTCAATTGCAATGGTTTCGTTAATGGTGTGTGTCGAAACGGGTGCCGTCCTCAAGCCGATGTCGCGAGCCGATTCAGGACTCACTTTGAGGACTCCCTTTGCAAAGAAGCCCCCCAATTCATGGCTGCCTCGAGTAACAACGCGATCACCGGGATAGAGGCTACCACCTTGAACTTCGATGAAATCTCCGGTTCGTTTGCCAAGCACAAGCGGCTGCTTCTTGTAAGTCGAAGCGACTGCTGTTTGTTCTTGTTCAACAAGAACAAAGCGTTCGGCTCCATCGCGAATCACGGATGAAACTGGCACGACGAGGTGATTGTTCCCCTTGATCGAATCCACTTTTACTTGTCCAGTCATTCCCGGCAGCAGAATGTGAGGACCATTCAATTCATTCTTTATGGTCGCCCAAATGGTCCCCAAGTGGGTGTTTGGATCCAAATAAGAATCCACTACGTCCACTACACCACGGTAGGAAATCGATGAATCGGTGGTTATTTGAAATTCGATAGTTTGTCCAACTGAAACAGTTGTGAGGTCCTTTTCTAAAACTTGGATTTTTAGCCACACACTTCTAAGATCGATGATCTCGAACAGGTGCTCCTTTGGATCGACAACCTTGCCTAACGATAGATCGGCATGAGTTACAACACCATCGATAGGTGATCGAAGCTGGAGGAGTTGTCGATGATTCTGCTGGGGAGACTGAAGGATGGCATCGAGCATCGCGACAGGAAGCTGTAATGATCGCCACTTGACTGAGGCCAACTCGACTGACGTCTTGTCTTGGTCTTGCTTTAGCTTCGCTTCGATGAATCGAACTGCTGGAATAGCACCACTTCGACTGGCTTGTCCAACGCTATCGACTAATTGCGATGATAGTAGGAGGTCACCTTGAGCGGCTCTCAGTTCTAGTATGAGCTGTTCCAGTTCTGGACTTTCCATTTCGGCCAAAATTTGCCCCTCGCTTACCGTCTCTCCTGGACTCACTTTCAAATCAACGATTCGACCTGTCAAGGGTGATGCGATCACGGCATGTCGATCCCATGGCATCACAATGGAACCGTAGGCATTTAATGTTTGGGGGAGCTCTTGCGATTCTGCTGCGACGGTTTTTACGTCAAGCGTCTCACGGGCTGCCTTGGTCAGGATCAACGTTCCCGTTTCGACGTTAACCTCCATGCCTCGAGTTGGCAGTGGACGGTGGCCTTCATGGGCATGGACCTGCGAAACGGCTAGCAATATTGCAGCTAGCCCCGCAAAAAGTTTTGGCATTGAAGTGATCATCGAGGTTTTACTAAGGCGATCGGCAGACCAAAAACTACAACGTAGCACAGGCTG
This sequence comes from Pirellula staleyi DSM 6068, assembly GCA_945870455.1. Taxonomy (GTDB): domain Bacteria; phylum Planctomycetota; class Planctomycetia; order Pirellulales; family Pirellulaceae; genus JBKCUI01. The sequence goes on from CAMBSL010000235.1 coordinate 2,644, forward strand.
CCAGCCTGTGCTTTTTAGACTATTACAGGCTAGCAGCCTGTGCTACGGGTATGCTCGCCTAACTTAGCGTTTCTCTCCGTTCTCACTGCGAATCTCACCGCGAAGCTTTGCAACCGTCGCCAAGGTCGCGTCTGCATCGCGAAGTGCTTTCGCCTTGCAGCCCTTACAGCACAGGAATACCGGCTCGCCATTGACCTCGACTTTCAGAGGTGTACCCATGGAGCCCAGTAATTTGTCGGTCATGATGGCACAGTACTTCTGCGAGTCAACCAAGGTGCGATCCGCCTTGTTCAGGCTTGAGAGCGCTTCTGCAATTTTCGGATCGAGCTTTGTTGCTTGCACATAGTCTCCGGGTGCCTTAAGGCTATCCGGTTCTTCTTTTGACATGCGAACAAACTCGTCTACGCAAGGGGGGCAACAGAAGAGGTACTTCTTGCCATCGATTTGCCATTCGACTTTTGGATTTGCCTTGGTTAATGTAACTGGGCAGATAAAGTCGCCGGGCATTGGGGCCATATCATGTTTGGTCATCAGCCCGCGAAATTTGGCACCAGCTGGCAGCTTTCCGTTCGCATCGATATCTGCTTGCATGTATTTTCCACCGGGCGTGAAATAGAGTTTTTGTTCCTCGGCACCGCTCACTGCCGCTGGCATGCCGTTATCGTGTTGCTGAACAGCGGTTGTAAATCCAACTCGAAATCGTTCCGTACCGATTCGCAAATTCGGAATGGTGACGTCGATCGCTTTTCCGATCGCTGACGCCGGCAGCAGCCCAACGAATTGCGACGTCTTGCCATCAGCGTCTCCTTCTTGTGGGACCGCTTTCATTTCGATGGGCGTCGCGTCGGTCTCGCCGGCGGACTTGATGTAAGCCTTCACTGGTTGAACATCGACCTCTTGGATGCGCGTTTCATCCGCACCCAGCATTAGCAGACGAAACTGCCCGTCTTTTTCAATGACCGCTTCCGCATGGTAGCTATCCGAGCCGATAGGAATCACAAGCCCACCGTGAGCTCCCGCAATATGCGGATGCTCGCCTTCTGCAGGTTTATTTTGGACTGTTTTTGAAGTCTTTGAATTGCCATCGACTATGGGATTTGCTGGTAGGTTCGCAGTAGTAGGTGATTGGTTGCAGCCAACTAGAACGAAGCTGGTCACCACGAATACGGACAAGGTTAAGGCAAAAAGGCTCTGATTTCTCGACATGTTGGCTTCCAGGAACGAGCGTAAAAAAGGTCGATAAACGGGGATAAGCTGCCTAAAACTAGCATTTTAGACGCGAGACAGGAACATCAACGCAGATTTGGATGCTGTTCTGACAAGTATCCTTCACCTAATTGTGCAATTCTCATCGAAATGGAAATGTTCGTGAAGGCAAACGACGGCTAGTGCATCGTATGTTACCTTCGCGAGCACGTCCACAAGTTATCTTAAGGAAAAATGTTCGTGATCACTCCAGCAAACCCACGAATGTTCTCCATCGCTACGGCTACATGAGCCTGTGTGTAGACTGTGCAGAATGTTGCAAGATGTGTGCTTCACTTTGTGCCCGTCAGAGTGATCTCTGTGTGCCCGTCAGAGTGATCTCTGTGCTCATGCCTGTGAATGTTGTATGAAGTGCTGCAATGATTGCGCCTCAGCGTGCGAAAAATTCCCTGACGACAAGCAATTGGCCTGAGCACCAATACTTTTGGGTGTTCATCAACTCCATGGCTCGGATGCGTTAACTCAACACGATTGTCACGATCCCTTGCGATTCGACTCCCAATTCATTTTTGATCGTGTACGCAAACTGATCGAACCCGAAGAAATTGTACTCCCTACCCGTGTAAGTGACCTTGCCCGTCGCATTATCGAACGTTATCCGAGCATCAGAATTAAAAGGTTGTGAGATGCTGGTGATTTGAAGACCGGTTCCTGATGTCGTGCTATTTGCGATGTCGTTGATCAGAACATTCAGCTCGAGCGGTCCATCCAGCGATGAAACCTCGAAATAATCATCGACTGCGACCGGGGATTGCGCGGCCCTTGGAACGGTGATGTCAAAACCAGTCAGAACCGTATTGACGTTGACAACGCCATATAGAAATGCGAACACGTTCAAACGGATGCCTTCCGGTGCAGCAAATCCGGCCGCTGGCTCGTATTCCAGGTTGGCGAGGATCTGGTTGACTCCCGGGATAGAGCCGAAAATCCATACCGACCCGGTCGGTGATGGACCGAACGATGCGTCGTCGACATTTGCGGAAGTCTTAAGCTTTCCCGCGAATCGGTCCCCTGCGAAAGCGCCCTCAGGCGGTGCCCAGTTCAGTAGGATCCCAACGTTGGCGGGTTGGTCACCATCGTAATTCACTTGGATCAACGGATCTCCGTCGGCTCCTCGGAAAGTCGTCGAGCGTCCAGGTGTCGCAATGAATTTCTCGGGAACATCGACGCTGAAGGGACCAAACCCCTGTGGGTCTTGCTCGTAATTCACGGAAATGAACGAAGTAGAGCGGTTCCCTTTAGCGTCCTCGGTGGTGTAAGAAAATCGATCGTACTTTGCAGCTTGTGCTGCAGGAGTATATCGAACGACATCGCGACCAGGATTCGCAGGATCCTGCTCGATGGTTGCCGTTCCGGTGGCAGGGACGCCGACCGCCACGATCCGCAATCCCGTTCCTGTGTCATTCGCCAAGGCATCGATGACCACATCAGGGAATGATGTGGCGTCGGAGGGGATGGTTACGTGGACCATATCGTTTTCGTTCGTCAAAAACCCATCGACGAGTTTGTCACCAAGTTCCGGGTAACCGCCCGCAGATAGGATCGCGAGTACTTCTGCAGCTTTGGCTACGTCCGTGGTTTCCGGAATTTCGCCGGTCGCAATCGCTCGCTCGAGTCGTAAAATTCGATTCTCCATACTTACGGAACTTGGGAGCACATCCACCCCATCTGCCGAATCCCGATTGATGTAATTGATAACGGTCAACGCGTCCAAGGGCGAAAGACTTCCATCGGCGTCGACATCGACGGCTACGCGTTTATCTGCCGCTCCGCCGCTGAGCGGGTTGACTATGCTTTGAAAATTGAGCTGGTTGATGACGACCAAAGCATCGAGGGGCGTGATGAAGCCGCTCATATCCGCATCTTCGGGCATCATGAAGTTGTTCATCATGACCAGATCGGACGCCATGAGTTGCCGCAGTTCCAGCGATTCGTAAACCAGTTTTCGGGAGCGAGCTCGCGGATTGAAAAGCTTAGAAAAGTTCATTTTGGCTCACATTCCCAGCCTGACGACTGGATTAGAACAATGACTCGGAAACGGGTAAGTATGCGACTGATGCCCGTTCGAGGAACGTTGCGTAACAGGCCTCGATCCAAAGTCGAATATTGTACGGTCGATTTGCGGCGTGACTCAACCACGGAACCTAAAAATTTCGACTTTTCAGTGGTTTCTTCAGCCGCACCTCCGATCGTCGCTTTCGAGAGGCTTACGCGCCACTTTGACAAAAAGATAACGCTCCATAATGTCTCGTTGTCGATCCAGCGAAGCAGCGTTTTTGGATGGATCGGCGGGAAGATCGCGGGCAAAAAGACGCTCCTTTGCTCCCAAATTTCCAAGTCTTCTTAGGAACTGATTCCGCCGATTGTGATGTATCGCGAACGAAAGTGTGTCGCTACAATCGGAGTAACCACGGTTACATATCTAATGATCTCACGCGATTTATGACGACCGAAACAACACAAGCTTCCACTCCAGGCTATCAGCTCAGCGAGCTAACAAAATACATACTGCGTCTTGGCACGTTCGGATTCGGCGGGCCGGTTGCCTTAGTTGGCTACATGCACCGCGATCTTGTCGAGGATCGGAAATGGATTTCGGAAACCGAGTACAAAGAGGGGCTGACGCTGGCGCAGCTGATGCCGGGACCCCTCGCGGCACAACTTGCGATCTACCTCGGGTACGTTCACTATGGAGTTCGCGGTGCGACTGTAGTAGGCACAGCTTTCGTGTTGCCCTCTTTCTTAATGGTACTTGCACTGGGGTGGGCTTACGTTCGCTTTGGCGGGATTGGATGGATGCAAGCCGTTTTCTACGGTGTGGGCGCAAGTGTTATTGGCATCATCTCGATCAGCGCGTACAAACTAACTCAGATAACGCTTGGCAAGCAAAAGCTCCTTTTGGGAATCTACTTGGCGAGCGCAGCAGCGACCATCATCACCGAGAGCGAGAACATTCTTCTTTTCCTTGGTGCGGGATTCTTAGTCCTTTCGTCACGCATTCCATGGTGGCGCAGGCAGAACGCAACGGCTGCAAGTGTCTCGATCCAGCCGTGGATGCTGCTCGCGTCAGCCAAAGCACCACTAAGTGAATTGTTGACGCAGATCGCATTTTTCTTCACCAAGGCTGGCGCGTTTGTCTTTGGAAGTGGACTTGCAATCGTTCCTTTTCTCTATGGTGGGGTCGTCAAGGAATATGCGTGGCTCAACGACCAAGAGTTTCTCGATGCAGTCGCAGTCGCGATGATCACTCCGGGTCCCGTTGTCATTACAGTGGGTTTCATCGGTTACATCGTCACCGGACGAGAAGGTGGATTTGGTCCTGGATTCCTTGGGGCATCCATTGCAGCGTTGGCAACGTTTCTGCCGTGCTGTCTATTCACGATTCTTCCAGCCCCCTATTTCAAGAAGCACGGCAAACGACCAGGTATTGTTGCCTTTGTCGATGGCGTGACAGCTGCTGCTGTAGGTGCGATTGCTGGATCATGTGTGGTGCTGGGACGACGAACGATTTTCACGAGTGACTTGACCCCGGAATGGCCAAAGATTGCGTTGCTCTTGATAACGGTTGCGGTTTTAATCCGATTTAAGAAACTGCCGGAACCCGTTGTCGTGCTCGCCGCAGCGATCATCGGTCTAGCGATTTATCCTTTGCTCCATTAAACGGAGTTCGGCTTGTGCGGAAATGGTTGCTGCTGACCTACAAAATCCCTCGGGAGCCAACGGCCGGCCGTGTCTTCGTCTGGCGAAAGCTGAAACAACTGGCAGCGATTGCGATTCAAGATGCCATTTGGGTTTTGCCCAAGACGCCGCGAACCGAGGAGCAATTCCAATGGCTCGCGACCGAGATCACCGAACTTGGAGGCAAAGCTATTCTTTGGGAAGCAGACCAACTTTATGCGACGGACGCGATGGGATTTGAAAAGCAGTATAACGAACCGTTGATCGCGGAATACAAGTCGATTTGTGCCGCGTTGAAGAAAAAGAATTGTGACTTGGAGGAGTTGTCTAAACGTTATGGTGAAGCACTAAAAAGAGACTACTTTGCGTTGGAACTTGGAAAACAGACACGTGAGAAGCTATTGGCAGCGGGCGGAGAATACCCGCTCCCGCTATCATCTACGAGATCACACAAAATCAATGGTGGTTGACTTAAGAACGATGCGGGCTGCATTCGGACCGAGTCGAAGCAGGAGTCCGATCAAATTCAAATACGACGTATGCGTGGTAGCAAATTGGCCAGAACGATCGTGGTTTGGAGGAAGGAAAAACCAAAACGTTTCTCAGACGTGTTGTAGCTTTCACGAGTCGCCAGTCGATAATCCTTTTTCAAATACTCGCTTGCACTGTCGCATGGTTTCGCGGTGAATTTCGATCACCTTATGAATGCTGCCGTCTGCGGCTTGTTGATAGCCGCCAGCCAGATTCCAAGCGATCGGAATTTTTTCATCGTTGCATCCCTCGAAAACCATGGACTCGCGTTTGGACAGCTCTTCGTTTTTAAGCAAACCTCCTAATGGATCGTCGATGTGTGCATCTGCGCCAGCTTGATAGAGAATCAAGTCGACGTTGGCGTCTCGAAGTTGTTGGATTGCGGACTCCAACCAAACAAAGAAGTGGTCTGAATCACGAAACTCTTCGTCACCGCTGGTGTGATGCACGACGTTGCCAGTTAGATTGAGTCGCCGAATGATATCGTCCGTACCATCTCCATAATGCCAATCGCAATCAAGGATACCAACTCGTCGCACCAATCCTTCTGCGAGCAACTTCCGACAGGCCACGATCAATCCGTTGAACGTACAGAATCCTGCACCTGCTCCATAGCAAGCATGATGAAATCCGCTCGATGGCGAACATGCGACGCGCGATCGGACAGCTTCGCGAGCCGCAGCAACCATCGAGCCAACCGTCCAACGGGTCGATTCTGCAACGTCGAGGTTTCTGTTTCCATGCCCGTTGTTTGTTTTGCCAGAAAACACACCTTCAACATAAGCCCTCGAATGCGCCAAGCACAAATCATCACGGCTAACTGGTTCAAAGGCCATCGGCTCAATGAGCTGCTGCTCAAACCAGTCTGCGTAGACAGCCGCTGGCTTTTCGCCAGATGGAGAAAATCCACCTGAGGGGCAAGACATTCGTGGGTCAAAAAACGTTTTAATGGTGTTGGGCAATCGAGATTTCATTTCGGTGATGTTGAGTAGGTAGACAAAGCCGACAAAAGTCAAAGTAGTAGGCACATTCCATGTGCC
>CAMBSL010000236.1 GCA_945870455.1 Pirellula staleyi DSM 6068
TAAAGCGGGTCGATCTAGCGAGTCTTGTCGGTTGTGGGTAAACCCGGAATGGGAGAAGCTTGGGTGGGCATTTGTAAGCTAGCTCGTTCGCTCACCTAATCGAAAAACGTCTCACCCCTCCGTCGTAGCGTGGGCCTCTGAGCCCGCACGACAGCTGACTCAGCAATCCGCTCCGTCGTAGCGTGGGCCTCTGAGCCCGCACGACAGCTGACTCAGCAATCCGCTCCGCCGTAGTGTGGGCCTCTGAGCCCGCACGACAGCGGATTAAGTAAACCGCGCACGGGGCCGGAGCCCCATGCTACGGGTGACTCTTCGAGCGTCGAAGACGTCGTATATGACCAACAAAAAAACGAAAAAGTCTGGTGCTGGAACAGCCTAACACCAGACTCGTCACATTTTCGTTGCTATCACTTTTTCTCGACCGGCTTTTCCGCTGGCTTCTCGATCGGCTTTAATACTGCATTCAGCAAAACATTCTCCTTGTCGGCCCCGGCGTAGATCGCGGCGATGGGCTGCCCTTTGTTTAAATCGCTTGCTTCGGCCTTTCGCTGAGTGATGATCGTTTTACCTGACCTAACTTGCGGTGCGAACAAGGTGAAGTTGCTGGTCCCGGTGATCTTAAGCTCGATGGATTTCTTTGGCTTGTCTGACAAAGTGATTGTCACCGACTCCTTATCGAACTTCTCCACGGTGCCAAGGGCTGTGTCCAAGTCAGATGAATCGGCTTGTGCGAGCGAACCCAGTACAAGCAAGGTTACGGCGGTGATCGAAACGAGTTTTTGGGACATTGGACTTTCCGGTTGAAGGATGGAGGATGCATTTTTCTCGACCCATTATATCGATTCGACGAACCGATGCTATTTGCCTGGAGGTTTGCAACCACATTAAGTCATCCAAGGCTCTTGCTGCTGCTCGGCTATGATTTCCCGAATCGTTGTGCGAAGTTCCGCGAGTATCATCGCAGTCGCTCCCCAGACGAAGTGTTCTCCAACGCGAAATCCCGGCGCCTCGTATTCGATTGACCCTTTTCGCATAATGCCAACGGTAATCGATTCGTCTGCGATCAAATCCCGGAGCGGCATCAAGATCAATTCGGCAACTTCGTCGGGATTGGGGCGAAAGGATGGACGCAACGAACTCACGCCCACAATCGGTGTCACCCTATGTCGGCTAGCGTACACATATACGGGCTTCAGTTGGCCGACGGGTTGAAGGTACTCGGTAGTGCACCCAAGCTCTTCGCCAAACTCACGACAAGCAGTGCGCCAAACCGTTTCGCCTGACTCAGAGCGGCCGCCTGGCAACGAAACTTGTCCTCCATGGTCGGCCATTTGGGTTGGCCGAAGCGTCAATGGGATCGTCCATTCGGAATGAGCGATCGGGATTAAACTGATGAGGACTGCCGCTTGATGCGCAAAGCGAGGTGCAGGGCCTCTATGTCGACCGTACGCGAATTCAGGAGCCAGCGCACGATGCGCAGCGCACGCCACGCGACGATCTTCAGGCTTCGAAATCCTGCGTCGGATTAACTCCGGAAGAATGGAAAGCGTGGCGCTATCAAGCATTTCGGTTCGTTCTCTATTCTATGAAATCTTGAGAGTCGGTTTTGACGGTTCAGGCTCGGAAACGTACATTAACCATCTCCTATCCTAGTCATTTTCCACCCATTAGTACCGTAAGGCAAGCAGCAAACTGAAATCTACCAATCCTAACCCGATACGTACGTGAGGGACCTTCGAGATTGTTCCTCGCTTACGCTTCGGGTTGGGATAATGCAATCTGCCGCTCGCCGTAATTGATCCTACGAAAAATTTATGCATCACAAACCTTGCTTGCTGCTCATCCGACATGCTCAATCGGAGAACAACGCTCTAGGCGACGCACTTCGCGTTCCAGATCCAAATATTACCTCGATCGGTGTCGCCCAGTCCGCGAAGCTTGCAGAAGCGGTCAAAAAGTTGTCTCCCTCGGTTCTCTATTGCAGTCCTTTCCTTCGCTCGCTTGAGACTACGCGTCCCATTGTTGAGCAAACCGGACTGACACCCATCGTTCGTCAAGACATTTACGAGCAGGGTGGATGCCACAGTGGGTATCAACCTGGAATGCGAATCGCTCAACGCGGAATGGGACGCGTTGCGCTTGCCACCAAGTATGTTGGTTGGCAGCTTGACGAACGCATCAACGTCGATGGTTGGTACAATCGGGCACACTACGAAACGCAAGACGAAGCTCGCCATAGGGCTCAACAGGTCAAGCAATGGTACGAATCGGAAACGCGAACTCATTCCCTGAAAGACCGTGTGGCCATGGTGATCCATGCCGATTTCAAAATGCGACTGCTGGAAGCATTCTTAGGGAACGCAAACGTGGAAGAACATTTTGGCGAGATCGTCAACACCTCCATCTCTCAACTATCGTTATCCAACGGTCGCTGGAAACTCGACTACTGGAACACCTTTACACATCTGGAAACGGACCAAGTGACGGCTTAGTCTGAATGTTCCACCCAAGCCTATCGGCATCATCAAGTTTTGCCAACCGTTAAGCTTTAACATGGATTGAAATCGTAGTTGGGTTCGATAGTTGATCTTGTCCGAACAATGGGCCACGCAAACTCCATCGCGTAACCCACTCCAAGCGGTTCGACGAAATGACCGATCCAAACCGTTCCCTCTACACCTAGAAGTTACCAACCGTGAAACGCCGGTACCCTTCGCATCTTCGTATCCACGTCGAAGATACTGCTATCAACAACGCTGCCTCGAGCGCTCGAAACCGTTTTAATGGCTTGTCGGGTCTTGAGCATGACGAGATTCGAGCGGTGCTCAAGTCATTCTCGGCGGCGACGAACTGGGCCGTTTGCGATCGTCCCAAGCAAGCGGAATCGCGATCGCAAACGCGAACCGATGTTCCAAGCCCGCATCTCCCTCAGAGCAAAATGAGCAGAAGATGGCGACTGGTTGAAACAACTGTGCAGGATGGAATCGCGGATCTCGCCGACTTGGGGTTCACGTCGTCGGTACCGATGGACAGCGCTCAGGAATTGCTCGTTGCCATCGAGCGGTTGGTCGATCGACTCGATATGGCGGAGGAGACCGTGCGTCGCCAAGAGGCCGAACTCGCCACCTCGGTTGGGCTCACCAACAATAGCGACAGGCAACGCGAAACGGCGGATCGGTTGGAGTCCATTCTCGACAGCGTCAGCCGAGCGATTGGTGCCGTGGCGGGGGCAATTTACCTGCTGGATGATGAAACCTCGTCACTCAAGCTTCGATCGTCGATTGGCTTGCCCAAGAGTCGGTTGACCTGTCCGCCTCGCGATTTGCGTGGTTCCTTGGCGGACTTGGAGGCCTTGCTCGGAAATGCAGTGTTGCTCAACGACATTGAATTGATGCGGGATTGGCCGAGCCCTGAACCCTTTGCGTCCGCCCTCGTCGTGCCGATTGGATCCAGCACGATGCCTCACGGGACGATGTGGTTTTGGTCGGAAAACACGCGGTCCTACAGCCCAACCGAAGTCGAGGTTGCGAATCTGGCGGCGGGCCGCGTCATGAGCGAGATCGAACAATCAATCCTTGGACAAGAAGTGCATCAGTCGCGAGTCATTCAAAAGCAGTTTGACACGGCTAGCGTCACTCAGGCAAGCTTGTTGCCCAACAGCCAGATTCTGAACAGAGACTTCGACGTCAACGGTTGGACGTTTCAAAACGGAAGTATTGGGGGGGGCTTTCATCATTGGGATGTCAACCAACAAGAGATGATGACCATTGCTATGGGGAACGCTAGCCAGCAAGGTCCCGATGGCGCCATCGTGGCTACGGGTATTCAGTCGATCATAAGAACCCAGTGGCAAGGGAACAGCAATCCGGTTGCGATCATGCAAACGATCAACGATACGATGTGGGGATTGCAAGAAGCGGATTGGAGCGCATCATTGGGGCTCATTCAGATCAACCCGGCAACGGGTTACGGGTCGATCTGCAGCGCAGGGGACATTCAATCTTTCATCATTTCGCATCGAGGCTTCCGTCCTATCGGGACTCCGGGACTTCGCGTTGCCGCTCAGCCAGACACTCTCTTTTCAAGCAATCGCTTTAATCTCCAGCCAGGCGAAATTTTACTCTCTTTTACGTCTGGAATATTGAGCAAATCGACAGAGCAAGTACTTTCGGGCCGACGAAACAAATCTCCTCGCACCGTCAGTTACGCAACGCTTGATCAAAACTCTCTACTTCAAATCGTGAGAGAAATGTCCGAGGAAAAGGCGAGCGACATTGCTGGTTTCCTGGCGCGTACCCTGCCTACTTTCGATCGTAGCTCAAGCGACGGAGTCGATCGATCTCTGGTTGTTGTCAAGAACATACGCAAATCGCATAAGTGAGACATAGCCGTCCAAAGTCAAAGCAGTAGGCACGTCGGTATGAGTCTTCGAGTGAAACAATTGGTAGCCGAAGGGCGATAGCCCCGATTCTCTACGAATGTCGAGCAATTGGAAAATCGGGGCTAGCGCCCAACGGCCATTTGTCGGTATCCAAAAACAGCAAAACGGTCAACAAAGAGCTCGAAGTGGGGGTGCATGACATGGATTCAGTATGGCTCTTGCTGTTCTTGCCCGTATAATCACTCATTAATAGCGAGTACGAATCGAGATTCGATACGCTCAAAGCGTACCGTTGGACTCCCGCCTCGCCAAGGTCTTGCGATTCACCGCAAAGACTTTCCCACCAAGCACTTGCATATTTCATTGCCCTCTCCGACCTGAGTCGATTTTGCGCCATTCCCCGACTTCTTTTCACACTCTTACGCTCGTTCCTTGCATCGCTTTTGTGATCATGGTTGGGTGCAGTCCTCGTTACGAAGCCAGGGTTTACGATGCGCCCAAGACGGAAACCGAGTTTGTCCGGGAGCCGCCTGCCGTGGCTACTTCGCCCCGTCAGGCTCCACCCATGATGGGTGCAAGCACCATTCCGCTGTCCGAACGAAGAATCCTTGGGGCGGTCATTCCCTTCAAGGATGTCGCATATTTCTTGAAAGCAACCGACAAAACCGAGCGACTCGCGCTGGCTGAATCCGATTTCCGCACGGTCGTAGAACGTTTTGCGATCGATACCGAAAAACGCGAGATGAATTTCCAATTGCCTGAGAATTGGACTTTTAAATGGCGCGATGACGGTGGTCAGTTCAACGTGATCGCCGAATTCAACGTGAAAACAGGTTCAGGCGAGCCGATCAAATTCACCGTCACCGAACTTTCAAAACCCACCGATGTGGCTGCATGGGACTCGTATTTGCTGGTAAACATCAATCGATGGCGCGGACAGCTTCAGTTGCCGGAGACGGACTTGGTTGCCATTCAGAATGAGTTGCCGTCGATCAAGCGAGAGGGTTTTGCGTTGCCAGCCACTATTTTCGATGCAACTGGGGCAGGCATCGCTGCTTCGACTGGGGCAAGCAACGCTGCCTCTTCTGGGGCGGGCACCACTGCCTCTCCCCCTCCGCCTGCGTCCACAAGTCCACCTACGCCCGATTCGCCTTTGAAACTGGCTTACGAAAAACCAGACTCGTGGGAGATTCAAGCTGCCAAACCGTTCCGTTTGGCCACATTTAAGATCGCGAACAGCGAACGCCCGGGAGAAGTCGTTGTGAGCCTGGCCAAGGATTCGCCGGTCCCAAATGCCGAAATGTGGTTCGAGCAAGTCTTGCAACGCGATGATAAAGCCATTATTCGACCGCTCGCGACGAAATCCGTGAACGAAGCTGAAGAAATCCAGGCAGGTAATCGACCAGGCAAACTCTATTCGATCCGTTCGGGCGATGAGGCAACCGCGGCAGTCCTTTTGGTCGCGGCCATCCCTACTGGAGAGAACGAGCTTTGCTTGTTTGTAAAGCTCAAATCCGATTTGCGAACATCCGAAGAACAAAAGTCCAACTTACTAAGCTTTGTTAACTCATTGCGATGGGAGTAATCAACGTGGCAACAGGTACTTTTAGCAACAACACCATGACCGGGGCAGCGACTCCGGCGGCTACGTTTGACCTTGCGAAATGGTGCTGGTACGCCTTTCGAGCAATGGGCTCGCTCAAGATCACCGTAACGATGTTCGCATTGGGAACGCTGATTCTATTCGTCGGCACCTTAGCCCAAGACGAAGAAACCATTGTTGACGTCAAGAAAGCGTATTTCAACAGTTGGGTCGCAACCGTTCCGTTCGACGTTTTCCAGCCGCAAACGATATGGCCGCATAAAGACGCGTTGCCGTACGCGTTTGCGATACCAGGGGGAGCATCGATTGGATTGATTCTGCTCGTAAACCTGATTGCGGCCAAGTTGACCCGATTCAAGATGAATGCCAAAGGGGGGCGTTTCGTTGCGGGCGTCATTTGTACGATTATTGGCTTTGCGTTGGTGGCGTTAATCGTGGTCAGTGCTCACCTCGGTGATGGACTGCAAGGCGAACCGCCGTTCAGCTACGACTGGATTTGGTTTGGAGTGAAAGCGAGCGTGTGGGCACTTGCAATTAGCGCGATTGCGTGGAGCGTGGGTTGGACACCGAAAACGCGAGTCGTGCGATGGACCGCTTGGAGCATCACTGCCATTTTATTGGCTGTTAGCGTTTTCATCGTTTACTACAACACTTCGATTCGAATTCCCGATCCTGGCCTTCGAATTGTTTGGCAGTTGACGAAAAGTTTGGTGGTCAGCGTTGTTCTGCTCGTCGGGTTGTTATTGCTCTTTGGCAATCGCGGCGGAAATGTCCTCATCCACTTGGGAGTTGGCTTGTTGATGCTTGGCCAATTTATCTTTGGCGATGCCCAACGCGAGGAACGAATTACTGTTTTCGAAGGACAAAAGACCCAAGTCGCCTACGAACAAGATACGATCGAACTTGTCTTTATCGATGAGAGCAGCCCGGAAAAGAACCGCGTGGTTGCGTTCGATCATCCGATGTTGCAAGCTGCTGCCAAACAGGGCAATTACGTCTCATCGCCCGCGCTCCCATTTGAGTTTCGCGTTGATAAGTACTTGGATAGCTCCAAGGGTTCCTTTCGCACGAAACCTGCACGCCCAACGGACGAGGATTTTGACATCCAAGGTTTGGGCAAGGAGTGGGAGATTCAGGAGGCCGCTAAGTCGGGTGGTGCGAAGAGCGCCGTGAATTACGCGAGTGCGTTCATCACGTTGCGTGAGAAGGACAAAGAAAAGCCGCTAGGAAGATTCGTCGTTAGTCAGTTCATCAACGATTCCGCGGCGATGTACAAAGCGGCCTACGATCGCGTGGAAATCGATGGCAAACAATGGGAATTCGGTCTGCGTTTTCGCAGGAACTACAAGCCCTACTCGATCCTATTGGATGACGTTGTTTTGGAGCAGTACACCGGTACGGCTAAGCCAAAGGACTACTCATCGTTTGTTAAAGTTTCGGACGCAACCGGTTTGACCGTTCAACAGGGGCGGATATGGATGAACAATCCGATGCGATTTCGAGGTGAGACTTTTTATCAATCGGGATACATGGGCGCGGGCGATAGTCCCAATGGAGTCGAACAGACAACATTGCAAGTCGTGACCAACGCAGGCTGGCTCATTCCCTACGTGGCGTGCGTGCTGTCTGGGCTTGGAATGCTTGTTCACTTTGGTGGTACATTCTCGCGATTTGCCTCGCGTTATGATCGAACATCGGCAATAGGCGTGAGCGATTCCGTCGAAAATATTACCGCTGGAAAAGCGAGTGACAAATCACGAATGGACAAGAAATTGGGTGGCAAAGTACCGAAGGCCCCAAAGGGTGGTTGGTCGCTGTTGTTGAAGCTTGGTGTACCCATTTTGATCTGCGGTTTGGTTGCGATCTGGATTGGCAGGAGCGCAAGTAAGCCCAAGCTGGATCGCGAATCCATCGATTGGTATTCGATGGGCGAGATTCCCACACAATATGGTGGTCGAATCAAACCTTTATCGTCCGCAGCGGCCGAGTTCATGGAAATCTTATCCAATAAAAAGTTCGCTTTGAGTCAAGAGGGGCATGCTTACGAACCTCAACACACGACGGGCAAAGCCATCGACGCAACTCAATGGATCATGGCGGTCTTTTCACGCGAAGAATGGGTCCTAGACGCACCGCTGATTCGGATCGATGCGGTGGAAACGACAACTGCACTTGATCTAAAACGTCATAAATCGAATCGCTATTCGTACAATGAAATTCGGCAAGGGCTCGGCAAGATATCTGACCAAGTTCGACAGCTCTTTCAAACACGGCGAGAAAATTTCACGTTTGAGCAAGAGAAAATGGCTGAAACACTTGAAAAGTTGTTTGCGTTGGAGAATTTGCTCGACGCGTATACGCCGTTAGCACCGCGTATTTCGGCAGATGCTTCGGACATTCGAAGCGCCATCGAGAGACTTCAGCCCGAGGTGGATCGGATTCGAGCAAGAAGTCCGATTGCCATTATTCCGCCGCTGGTTGAACCGAAATTAACGTCGGGCGAAAAAGCGCCACCTGCCAAATGGGAACCGTTTGGGACAGCCCTTTTCGAAACGGTGAAACTTCGAACCGAAGGAGTTGATTCCAAGAAAGAGTCTGTGTTGAGTTTCATGGCTTTGATGGAAGCATGCTCCGCTGACAACAAGAAACCTGTCGAGATCAACAAGCTTACTCAAGCCTTCAAATCAACCGTGCAGAGCGAATTTGGTAGTTTGATCAAGACAGACAAAGTTGCGTTCGAAGCTTGGTACGAGAACTTCGATCCGATCCTGATTGCGACGCGATTGTATGTTGTATGCGCATTGTTTGCCTTGCTCAGTTTTGCGGTAGCCCGCAGCGCGTTTCGATCCACTGCGTTTTGGTTATGCGTCATTGCATTGTTGGTGCACACGACCGCGATCGTGAGCCGCATTTACATTTCCGAGCGGCCACCGGTCGTCACCCTGTATTCGGCCGCGGTGTTCATCGGCTGGGCGATGGTTCTTTTCTGCACAATCACGGAACTGTTGTTTCCGATTTCGATTTCTGTCTTGGTAGCATCGGTGGCGGGCTATTTAACGCTCAACGTTGCCTATGGTCTGGACGTAGGTGATTCGATGCCGGTTCTTGAAGCGGTCTTGGATACTCAATTCTGGCTTTCAAC
>CAMBSL010000237.1 GCA_945870455.1 Pirellula staleyi DSM 6068
GAGCTTTCCGCCGAACAACTTCAAGAGTTGGTCAAGCGATTCAAGAAGCTGATCAAGGATCACACAGGCAAGGCGTTTCCAAACGATCCGATGAAGCAATTGGAAGGGGCTGTTTACGCTGTGTTCAGCTCGTGGATGAACGAACGAGCCATCCTCTATCGTCAAAAGTACCGAATCCCTGACGAATGGGGTACCGCGGTCAATGTTCAAGCGATGGTGTTCGGCAATATGGGCGACGATTGCGCAACCGGTGTGGCGTTCACTCGCGACCCTGCCAACGGCGACAACGTTTTCTATGGCGAATACCTTGTAAACGCTCAAGGCGAAGACGTAGTGGCGGGTGTTCGCACACCGCTCACGATCGCCGACATGGCCAAGGACAAGATCATTTCCGCCGCGCACAAAGAGCTGAACGACGTTCGCAAGATCTTGGAAAAGAACTTCGGAGATGTTCAAGACTTCGAATTCACAATCGAGAAGAAGAAGCTCTATATGCTTCAAACTCGGAACGGCAAGCGGACTGCTTTGGCCTATGTCAAGATCGCTCACGACATGGTCAAAGAGAAGCTGATGACGCCTGAGCATGCTATCAAATCGGGCGATCCAGAAGCCCTCAACCAACTCCTGCAACCGATCTTCGATACCGTTGCCTATGAAAAAGCCCGAGGGGAAGGGCGTCTAATGGCCGTTGGTTTGCCTGCCGGTCCGGGGGCAGCATCCGGTTCGGTGGTCTTCACTGCGGGCAAGGCCGAAGAGCTCGCATCTCAAGGCAAAAACGTCGTTCTCGCTCGTATCGAAACCAGCCCAGAGGATCTGCGAGGCATGATCGCTTCCGACGGAATCTTGACCGCTCGCGGTGGTGTTTCGAGCCACGCAGCCTTGGTCGCTCGTCAAATGGGCAAGGTCTGCGTTGCAGGTGCTGGCGATATCGAAATCGACTACCACAAGGGTACGCTCAAGTGCAAAGGTGTGACGCTCAAGGAAGGTGACCACATCAGCATCAACGGTACGACGGGCGAAGTTTTCCACGGCGCGATTGCAACTGCGGACAGCGAACTCAAGCAAGTTTTGGTCAACAAGACCATGAAACCCAAGGATAGCAAGGTATTCCAGTACTACGACTCGCTGATGAAGCTCGCAGACAAATATCGAAGCCTTGGCATTCGCACCAATGCGGACCAACCCGATCAAGTGGTCAACGCAATCGCTTTCGGTGCAGAAGGGATCGGGCTATGCCGAACAGAACACATGTTCTTTGAAGGGGACCGAATCATTGCCGTTCGCCAAATGATCTTGGCCAAGTCCGAGGACGATCGAAAGAAAGCCCTTGCGACTCTATTGCCGTATCAGCAAAAGGACTTCGAAGGAATCTTCCGCGCATTGGATGGATTGCCGGCCTGCATTCGCTTGCTCGATCCACCCTTGCATGAATTCTTGCCACAGCAAGACAACATTAAGGGACAAGAGGAAGTCGCCAAACAACTCAAGACAACCGCTGCCGAAGTAGCCAAGATGGTGAGCGAGCTTCATGAGTTCAACCCAATGCTTGGGTTCCGCGGTTGCCGGCTAGGTATCTTGCGACCTGAGCTTACGGAAATGCAAGCCCGGGCAATTTTCCAAGCTGCCGCAACTGTTCTCAAAGAAGGCACCAAGGTCAAACCAGAAGTCATGGTTCCTTTGGTTGGCTTCAAGAAGGAACTGGATTTGCAAGTGAGCATTGTCCACCGAGTTGCGGCAGAAGTCATGAAGGCGACAGGCAAGAAGTTCGCATACACCGTTGGCACGATGATCGAAGTACCACGCGGTGCATTGACCGCCGACGAGATCGCCGAGTCCGCTGAGTTCTTCTCGTTTGGAACAAACGACTTGACCCAAACCTGTTTGGGTATGAGCCGCGACGACTCCGGATCCTTCTTGCCCGCCTATCAAAACCTGGAGATCATCAAAGCGAATCCGTTCGCATCGATCGATCGCACGGGTGTCGGACAATTGATGCAGATCGGTGTCGACAAGGGACGCTCCACCAAAGCCGATCTCAAAATTGGCATCTGCGGCGAACACGGCGGGGATCCATCGTCGGTCGAGTTCTGCCACATCATCGGCCTGGACTACGTTAGCTGCAGCCCATTCCGAGTGCCAATCGCACGTCTGGCTGCTGCACAAGCTGCCATCCGTCATCCCGCCAAGGTTGTACCCGCCAAGGTTATCAAAGACGGCAAGGCAAAGCAGGGTGCGACGAAGTCAAAGACGTCCGCCAAGAAATAGCCCGAGCTAGTGCTTTGTCCAGATTAAATTTTAGGGTAGCTGGATTCGCCAGATTTCAGTGCCGCAACGAAAAACCGAACTCTGGCGAGTTCGGTTACATCCAACCCTGATTCTTGGCTGTCACAAAGCACTACCTAGCGTGAAGGTAATGATCCTCTGGGATAAAACCCAGAGGCATTTGGTTAACGCCGAGTGCCTCTGGTTCGCCTTGCATGATTCGCGCTTCAAACAGTATAACGGCCGAATGGAAACTTCGCTCCATCGCCAATTAAAACATCATTACGCAGCCGATTCGGACTCCGTCGAGGTTACCGTGGATGGCTTTCGCATCGACGCGATCGATGCGGATGGCAATTTGATCGAGATCCAGCATTCGGGACTTGGATCGATTCGAAACAAAGTGAAAACCTTGCTTGCCAACGGCCACCGGTTGCGAGTCGTGAAACCTTGGATTGGCTGTAAGTGGATCGAGACGTTCAATGGCGAGGGGGGGGAGTTGTTGCGGCGTCGGAAAAGCCCGAAAAAACTGCAACCAGTTGACATCTTTCGCGAACTAATCCACTTTACGCAAGTTTTCCCGCATCCAAAGCTGACGCTTGAGTTGCTGACCGTACATTGCATCGAACAACGCGTCGATCGCGTTAACAAACGCTGGAAACGCAAACAATACAAAGTGCTTGACCAATATTTGGCAGAGTTGTGCGAATCCGATTGCCTAGAAAGTGTCGCAGACCTTTGGCGACTGCTCGGCGATCCCAAATTACCGCTGGAATTCGATACTAGCGAATTGGCAGAGTGCATTCATCAGCCGCGTTGGTTTGCTCAGCAAATCGCGTACACCCTCAATCGATGCCACGCGACAGAGTCGGTCGGCAAACGCGGCAACTCCATTGTTTACCGCAAAACATCAAAGCGTGTTCGCAAGAAAGCAGCATGAGCCACCACGGTCCCAAACACTTTAATGCTGCGCATCGACTATCGATTCGCGTTCGCTACCATGAGA
Organism: Pirellula staleyi DSM 6068; assembly: GCA_945870455.1. Taxonomy (GTDB): domain Bacteria; phylum Planctomycetota; class Planctomycetia; order Pirellulales; family Pirellulaceae; genus JBKCUI01. Next base: position 3,269 of record CAMBSL010000237.1, read on the forward strand.
TCGATGGGCAAGGTCGTGTTCACAATTCTCAGTATTTAAACTACTTTGAACGCGGCCGTGTTGAGATGCTTCGCGAGAATGGCATTTCCTATCGGGAGATTGAAGAGACCGGCTTGATGCTCGTGGTCAAGACGATGCACGTTGACTTTCACATGCCCGCCGAATTTGATGATGAGCTCGAATTGCTCACGACTCTCAGGCACTGCCACGGTGCTCGCGTGGAACATGCTTATCGATTGATTCGGATGGGATCCTCCGAAGCAGACCCAAGGCCCAGTGAAACCGTCATTGTCACTGGGCACAGCATTGTTGCGTGTGTCGATCGCGAGGGCAAAGTAAAACGCCTGCCAAAGCTATTGCAATTGGGGCTTAGTTGAGGGACGCTCCGCGTCGCAGGAGTCACGTAGAACAGGCTGCTAGCCTGTCTTTGTTATTGATAGGCTGGCAGCGCTGGCAGCCTGTCCTACGGGGGTTTATTGGTTGTACAATGTTTGAGCTACGTTACTTCGTTGAACACGGGCTGGTCGTTGTCGCCGTCATGGTCTCCACCGATATCGCCGATGTTGGATTCTCCGTCAGGTTGAATCTTCCACTGCTGTAAGCGTCGAATCAGGCGCGCTCGTGATATATTCAGAAGCTTTGCAGCCGACGTCTTGTTCTGCGGGAATCGTTCTATCGCCCTGAGGATCATTGTTTTCTCGACATCCTCCAGGATTGCGTCTAGATCCACCGAATCATCGATCCTATTGTTTTCAAAATACGAAGCACAGGTGCGAATGTTGACAGGCAAATGGCGTGGCGCGAGCGATTCGCCATCGCTGGAGTTGCTCAACGCGATCGACAGTGCGTGTGCGAACTCTTCGATATCATCAGGCCAAGGATAGGCGATCATCGCATCGACAAACTCGGTCGTGAATTCACGAACGCTGCGCCCATTTCGTTGTTGCGTTTCGAACCATGCATTGATAAGAGTGCGAAAATCTTCGATACGCTCGGTCAAGCGAGGTAACTCGATTCGAATCGTGCTAGACCGAAGAACGATTTCCTTCCAAGCCGCGTCCTGAGCCCTTTGGGCTGAAATCTCATCGGGGGCACAAGTGGCCATGCAGCGGATTCGTGAATTCTTTTTTAGGTAACTGGATACCATGTTCAGACATCCATCCGGAAGCAGCTCAAGTCCATCCAATAAGATCGCTGGGTGCTTCGACTCATCCTTGATCGTTTCCTCCATGAGTTCAAACATGCTTTGAAGCAATTCAGCATCCATTAGTCCGCATTCGATTCGAAAGAGTGCGGAGTTGCCATCGAACTCCTCTGCGTTTAACGGATTGCATCGATGTGCGTGAATCGCCTGTGCCAGCCAAGTCTTGCCGGAACCTTTGGGGCCAATAATGGTTATCGGGTAGGAGTTCGCGATAGCCAATTGTGTTTGTTCCAACGCACGACGAGTGACAGCAGATTTACCTTGTAGAAACCACAGCTCATTCAAGTGAGCGTAACGAGCTCGCGATTCCATGAGCACTTGCTGAACCATCGCAGCGTGTTCGTCGAAGCTGTCCAAACTGTCGGAACGATTCATATCACATAAAATACACAGAGTGCAACCTGCGCCTGTGTTCTCTAAGGGGATCAGGCATCGAACTCTTTCGCACGCAATGTTCTTGAGCGTCGATTCGAACGGAATCGCTGCTGAGGCACCGCTAAATGGATTGGCCATAAATGGATTGGCCATAAATGGATTGGCCAGTGGAACGATCTTCACGTGCCTGCGTGACCACGTGATGGGGAGTGACAAAAATGCTTTTAAGCCTGAGTCCAATTCAGCGTCCTTTGGGATCGGTGAGGAACAGGCAAGTCCCAGCAAACTCTCGGTCGATCGACCCACGAATGCTCCCATGGTGTCGTTGGCAAAGACTAACGTATCGTCTTCAGAAAGCACGTACATGGGGTAGGACGAACCACCCAGCAATCGTGCGATCTGCCTTTTGGCGATGGAACGACTTGGTTCGTCCGTTCGATTGACTTCGTCCATCTTAGGGTGATCTTCGGTTCAACAAGGAATTCGTTAAAAGCACTTTTCCATTTTAATCCCAGTCAACGAAAAAACACTGCGAGGTCCGTGAACCATCGCAGTGTTGCGGGAATTGTAGCGTTGCAGGAATTTTTTTGCTTTTCAACAGCCGTGACCAGAAACTAGACCGTGACTAGAATACGTCCGTCAAAAATTGATGTCCCCAGTGGTATCGCTGATTGGTAGGGTAGTAGTTATACCACTTGCGATTGTAGACAGGGATCTGCATTTCTGCAGGGTAGCGATAATAGAGACTATCGCTGCTCTTGAAATACTCGTTGCCGTAAAAATTCTGTGGATAGTAAACGTATGGGTAGTGGTTGAATCGCTGATAGTCGCGATTGCTAGCAGCTCCTCCCCATGCTTGGCCGTAAGCTTGCGGCTGTTGGGCTTGTGTTTCGTTTGAAGATGCTAGACCAGCGACAATTGCTAGTGCAGCGACCAATAAGGCCTTGCGGACCATGACTGAACCCCCCGGTTTAATACGAAATGTCTTCGCAATTGCGATCGACGTTAGGATCGGCATTCGCAGTCATCGGAATTGAGCTTTTTATCACTACAACCTGAACATGCAAAAAATGTGGAGCTGTGATGGAAGACTCGTGCAGCGAATCGCTGCGATGCCATCGAGTACGCCTTACGACTCTTCCATAGCCTCGCGAATGGCCCCGACCACGCCGGATCGTGAGTATTGCGACGACACGATTCGGTCGACCTCAAGCCCTAGAAACTGGCCGAGCTTGCACGCGAGGTCGACGTCTCGGACGCCCGCGAATTGGTTTACGAGTTTTTCTCGATAGAAGATCATGGCATCGTTTGAATCGAAGCCGCTTTCGTACGTGTCCCGCAATTGCTTGATCCAGGCTTCTGGAATGAGCCTCAGGCGGCAGTATTCGATGGACCAAATATCATTGCCAGTGCATTCCGACAACAGCATCAAAGCGTGGCTACGATTCATGTTTTCCGAACCGAAAGTGAGCACCGTTGGGCGACAGCCAAGAAGTTCTAGAACAAACCTGGGATGAGCCTCGATCGGACCTTTTGCATGTAGCTTCTATAGTCAGGATCTTGGCCGAGTAGATTCTCTTCGGCAAGGATTCGAGGGATCTTGATCGTGTACAAGATTGCGAAAACACAAAGATTCCAAGCGGTTGGATTCAGCAAGAAAAAGCCGGTGTGAAGCATAACATATCCCAGGTAGATAGGGTGTCTTACCAAGCGATATGGGCCCGAAATGCAAATGCCGCGATTGGCTGCGACCAATCCGAAACGGCGTCCGAGTGTCAACTTTGAATACAACTGAGTTGAGAGCCCTACGATCATCAACAAGGCAGCAATCGCGTCCCATGCGTGTGGTTGACCGGCGAATGGACGAGCCAGCAACGACATGCATGTTGCCGAAAAGGCCAGCCCCCAGTCCATCGGGCGCAAAGATAAGTTTTTAGCGCAGCGCCGAAACAAAACCAACACGACCATCATCGTTTCCGTAATCAACAGCATGATGTCACCAATCACAACCGCCTGACCAGCCTGAAAGGAGGTGAGCATCGACGTGACCAAGGCGTTTAGGAAACTCGTGAAGAGAATCACGATCGCAATACGCTCGACCGCGTCCAAAATGCCAGCCCGTAAAGTGGGCTCAGTCCACCACGAACCCCAAGCGTTTGAGCAAGCGAAACGGGGTTCAGAGTCTGACGGTTGTAGCGGCTGTATCATACTAGCTGATCCAGTGTGGAAACAAATTGAGAAATTGAATTCAAATTCTAGGCACAGGAAAAATACATCGCGATGTGAGAAGGATTGAGGAATACAAGACATTTATCGCATTGAAATGACGGGATTCGCTCAAGCTTATGGATTTTGCGGGTAGTACCGAAGGTTTTGGATTCGTTTTTGCCATTTTACAATTGAAAATGGCGGTTACAATATTTGGTTCGTTGGTTGGCAGTTTCGTCTCAATACTTCATTCTCGAAAATCCTTCGAGGGAGGTCGGTTCGGTGGCTTCGGGCAAATATCTCTTTACAAGCGAATCAGTATCCATGGGTCACCCAGACAAACTGGCTGACCAGATTTCCGACAGTGTGTTGGACGCTTTGCTGGCACAAGATCCCATGAGCCGCGTGGCTTGCGAAACCGTGGTGACGACGGGACTCGCGTTAATTGTTGGGGAGATCACGACTAAGGCAGTCGTGAATTACTCGGACATCGTCCGACAAGCCATTCTCGATGTCGGATACGACGACGACGAAGCCGGCATTTCGGGCCGAACCTGCAATGTGATGGTTGCGTTGGATCGACAGAGCCCAGACATTGCGATGGGTGTCGACAGTTCCACGGACAGCAAAGACACCGGTGCCGGTGACCAAGGTTTGATGTTTGGATACGCATGCAACGACACGCCAGAGTTGATGCCACTACCCATCGCGTTGGCTCACCGCATTACCAATCGATTGACGGAAGCCCGCTTCAAGAAGGAAGTGGACTGGCTACGACCTGATTCCAAAAGCCAAGTCTCTGTCGCATACGATGACTATACGCCGATCGGCATCAACAACGTTGTCGTGTCAACACAGCACGCTCCGCACGTCACTCAAAAGGAAATCCGAGAGTACGTCATCGAAAAGATCGTCAAGCCATGCTTGCCAGCCAACATGGTCAAGGACGACATTACCTACCATATCAATCCAACCGGAAACTTTGTCGTCGGTGGCCCGCACGGCGATAGCGGTTTGACAGGCCGAAAGATCATTGTCGATACCTACGGTGGATGGGGGCGACATGGCGGTGGTGCATTTAGCGGCAAGGATCCGACCAAGGTGGATCGAAGCGCAGCTTACATGGCTCGCCACGTCGCAAAGAACATCGTTGCAGCCGGTTTGGCGGATCGATGTGAAATCCAACTCGCCTACGCGATCGGTGTGAGCAAGCCGGTTAGTGTTCGCGTTGATACACAAGGCTCCGGCAAAGTCAGCGACGAAAAGATTTGCGAAGTCGTTCAGAAATTTTATGACCTAACTCCGCGTGGAATCATCGAGTACTTAAAGCTACGACGTCCCATCTACCGCAAAACTGCGGCTGGCGGTCACTTCGGTCGAAACGATCCCGAGTTCACATGGGAAGATACCTCCAACGCAGCTAAACTTGCGGCGGCAGTTCGAGCCTAACTGGGTTGAACAAGACTGCGGACGGCGACTGCCATTCAGTGGGTTCCAAGCAAGAGCCCAGGAATCAGTCGGTGGATTGGCGATCAGTGTCGAGAAAATTACTATTGGTTTGTACCTCGGTGGACCATTGCATGGACCACCGAGGTTTTTGTTTTTTTAAAATATGCTGTCCAAGGCTAAAGTTACGTCCAAGGTCATCGCCGTCGCCAAGCTCGTCATTCTCGCGGCCATTGTCCTTTGGATCATTGCGACCTTTCCAAAAAAAGACTGGCAAGCGTTGGTCGCACAAGAGAAAAACTGGTGGCTTCTTGGCCAGGCTTTCGTCGTCATTCTTGTAGCCCATCTGATTACGTATTGGCGGTGGCAACGTCTCGTTCAGGCTTTAAGCGTGCCTTTCCGATTGACGGAGGCGATACGATTGGGGTTTCTCGGTACTTTGCTGAATCTCGTGAGTATCGGTTCCGTCGGCGGCGATGTTTTCAAAGCAATCGAGGCGGCGAGGAACGCGGAGCAGAAACGGGCCGAAGTTGTCGCTTCGGTGTTGGTTGATCGAGCCATTGGCTTGCTGGGGCTCGTTCTAGTCGCCGGCTT
>CAMBSL010000238.1 GCA_945870455.1 Pirellula staleyi DSM 6068
AGCCGTGGGATAGGCTGCCAGCCTGTCAGCCTGTCAAGCAGAAAATGACAGGCTAGCAGAAAATGACAGGCTAGCAGTGGGCTGCAGCCTCATCTTTACCCACATCGTTTGATCTTGCTCCCCTCGCCCTGGTCTCGGGGAGAGGGGCCAGGGGTGAGGGGTTTACACTGTGTTTTGACTGGTTTTTGATCGTGAATTCAATGTCTATCCTCGTTTCAGAAGCTTAAACAAACCGCTAGCCTGAGGCTACCAAGTCAGGGATCTACCCCTCACCCCGAAGCGGGGCGAGGGGGAGAAAACGCACGGAGATCACGCGAATCCACTGGGAGTTCGAGTCTAGCGTGTTCTGAAATGTGGGTAAAGATTAGGCGCGCTCGCTCATGGATTCACGAGCGAACGCGCTCGTGCCACGCGATGGTAACCCGTGCACGTAAGCGAGGCGTTGACTGTAATACCTCGCTTACGCGTCGGGTTACCATAGCCTATCAGACGTGGAACCAGACGAGCCTGTTCGGGTCATTTGCGTAGTTGCGGAATGATCGCCTGCAATGCTTGAACGGTTTCTTCGATCTCCGCGTCGGTGGTGTCGGCTGATACGCTAAATCGAATTCCTCCACGCACCACGGCCGGATTCAAATGCATGGCTAGCAGAACATGCGACGGTTGGCTTGAGCCACTCGCACAAGCCGATCCGGTGCTGCAGGCGATGCCCGCCATGTCCAGCGCAAGTTGCAGTGCTTGTCGTTCAACGCCAGGAAAGGAAATGCTCAAGGTGTGCGGCAAGCGGTCCGAAGTGTCTCCAACCACGACGCAATCCGGTATCGAATCCCGAATCGATTGTTGCAGAGAGTTGCGTTGTCTCTGCATGCATGCCACTCGATCCATCAAGCAACTTGCGGCGAGTGAAACACATGTTTCGAAGCCACCCGCAAGTGCGGGCATCTCGGTTCCGGGTCGGAGCCCGAGTTGCTGGAATCCGCCAAAGGCACGAGGGCTGACTTGAACACCATGCCTCAAAAGCAACCCGCCTATCCCGACAGGCCCGTGCAGTTTGTGGGCTGTGATTGTCAGCGCATCCACATCCAGGGCCTCAAAATTCATCGGCGATTTGCCGAGGACTTGAACCGCATCGGTATGCATTAAGACGCCTGCGTTGCGGCAGATCTGGGCGGCTTCGGCGACAGGTTGATAAACGCCCGTTTCATTGTTCGCGAGCATGATCGACACGAGCGCGATAGGCTTGCCTTGCTTGTGCTCGGCAATCCATGCGGACAGTCTTTCTAAACACACAACCCCGTTTCCATCGCATGGCAAGGTACGCACTTCGCGTCCGTGCGCAGCAGCAAATTCGGCAGCTCCTAAAACGCTTGGGTGTTCAATGGCAGATACGACGATTGCACCTGGAACCATTTCGGTGAGTCCGAAGATCGCCAGATTGTTTGATTCCGTTCCACCACTGGTAAACAGGAGATGATCGCTAGCCATTCCACGCGTTCGTCCGCCGCAGTGTTTGAGGATTGATTCGCGGGCTTGTTCGACAATCTGCCGAGCTTTTCGTCCGGCGGAATGTTGGCTGCTTGGGTTGGCCAATCGCATTTGCAGGAGTTCATGCATGCGTGCCACGACAGACGGTGCGATCTGAGTGGTGGCGTTATTGTCGAGGTATATCAACTTGGAAACTCGAGGATTTCGAAAGTACTTTTAATCATCTTCCAGATGGAACTTGTGCAGGAATCGATGCCATCAAGATAGCGATCATCGACAAAAATGCGATACCGCTAAGGGCCAAAGGTCCGACCGTTTGTTTGCTAACGTCTCTAACCGAACCAAACTGCCGGACCGTTGGCCCTATCAATTTAATTGCTTGTTTTGACCCAGCCCTTCAGGGTTTACCCCAGGGGATCGTTACTTTCACGCTAGGGCGAAGGTCAATTACCACTGGCATAAAGCCAGATGGCATGCATTGAATGCCCTTGGGTTTATCCGCCTTCAGGCTGGGCTATGCCCCTAAATCAAAAAGTGCAACTTCAAACAGCGTAAGCGAGGGACAATCTTGCAGGTCCCTCACTTACGGGCTTGTTGATTTGATTTGGTGCGACATGGCCAAAGGTAACATAACAACCCGAAACTTAAGTGAGGGACATACAATTCCTCGCTAACGCTTCGGGTTACCATTAAAGCAACAAGCCGTTACGTATCGGGTTATGAGTCGTGCATTCTATTGCGTAGGATTTTGTGAAACAAGTCGATCGAGTCGATCCAAAACGCGATGTTCGAGTTCATCGATTGTGGGTGGAGTTTCTGGCCTGTTGGCTTGAGCGTGCACGGATGCGTGCCCAGCGAGTGGTATTGCGTAGCTTTCGCATAAAACACCATTATGAATGTAGACGCAATTTCGGCCAGCCGTCTTTGCACAGTACAACGCTTCATCGGATCGCCCGACGAGTTGTCCGATCCGCTCCTCCGCGTTGATTCTTGCAACACCGCTGCTAACGGTGATTGGGATGGAGAGCGAATCCGCTTTAAAAGCGGTGACTGAAACGAGGAGTCTCAGTCGTTCCATCATGGCGGCAGCGTGCCTTTCGTCCCCGTCTATGATGATCGCAAACTCTTCTCCACCGTAACGAGCGACAATGAGCGAATCGCTTTTCAACTTGTTCAATCGTGTTGCCATCTCGCGCAAGACAGCGTCGCCAGCAGGATGTCCAAACGTGTCGTTTACATTCTTGAAATGATCGATGTCAATCAACGCAAGCGAGAAGACATGCTTTGTCTGCTGCCATTGGGTGAAACACTCGTCCATTTTCTGGTCAAAGGCTCGACGATTTGGGAGTCCAGTCAAACCGTCGGTTCTTGCTTCCGTATCGCTGGTGACTGCGCGTTTCCCGATCCAGAAACCGATCGCAATTCCAACGGTCAATAGAGTCGTGCCCAAGAGCAACCCCATCAACCCATAAAGCACAGGAGTCATGCTCATCTCGGGCCTTCCCTATGTGTCGGGTTGGTCGGTGGTGTCGGGTTGGCCGGTGGTGTCGGGTTGCTAGGTGCGAGCCCCGTTGCTCCCTTAGGTCCGGAAACGTTCTTGCAGCCTGAGTCCGTGCGGCACTGGAACGGCTTGGGCCTGGTCTCAAGTGTCGACAAGTCTTCCCTTTGGGCAACCGTGACAATGCCGTTGCTGGAAATAGTGAAACCGCGCTTTCGATCTAGTTCGAGATCGTAGCCAATTTCAAAGCCTTCGGGAATTCTTACCCCTTTGTCAATAATCGCTCTTCGAATTCGGGCGTGCCGACCAACTTCGACGGATTCAAACAAGATGCTGTCGGAAACCTGCGCGAACGAATGGACGCGAACGCTCGGACTAAGAATACTTCGTTCAACTCGACCACCGCTAATGATCGTTCCTGAGCATACGATGGAATCGAGAGCCATTCCACAACGCTCACTATCGCCACGTGACCCAAAGACAAACTTGGGTGGGGGAAGATTTTTTTGTTGCGTTCTAATGGGCCAGGTTTGATCGTAAAGATTGAGTTGTGGATCGATACTAACCAAGTCCATATTGGCTTCGTAAAACGCCTCAAGCGTTCCGACATCCCGCCAATACGCTTGTCCCTTGCGATTTTCGTCTTGGAACGGAAATGCAAATACACGATGGCTGTTTACGATGGAGGGAATGATGTTCTTGCCGAAGTCATGTTGGCTTTTGGGGTCGTTGGCATCTTGGCAGAGCCGTTCAAAGAGGAACCGAGTGTTGAAGACATAGATTCCCATCGATGCCATTGCGTGCCCCGGATCGTTAGGAATCTGCCGAGGTTCTTGCGGCTTTTCCTGGAAGCCGATGATGCGTTGATCGGTATCGATTTGCATCACCCCAAATTCCTTTGCCGATTCGGAATCGACTCTCAGAGCGCCGATGGTGAGGTCGGCATTGGAGTCGATGTGGTACTGCACCATCGCGCGGTAGTTCATTTTGTAGATGTGATCACCTGCTAAAATGATCAAATACTTGGGGCGCTCTTTTTCGATGGCGTAGATGTTTTGATAGACGGCGTCTGCGGTGCCTTGATACCAATTTTCGTCGATTCGTTGCTGGGGCGGAACGATATCGACAAACTCATCCAGTTCGCGGCAAAAAAAATCTCGCCAGCCTAAATTGATGTGACGGTCAAGACTCATCGCTTTGTATTGCGTCAAGACAAGCATCTTGCGAAGCCCGCTATTGAGGCAATTCGATAGAACGAAGTCAACGATGCGGTAGTTGCCGCCGAAAGGTACCGCTGGCTTTGCTCGATCCCGCGTGAGCGGTTCTAGCCGTGTCCCTTTTCCGCCGGCCAAAATCACTGCAAGTGTATCGGTCATGTCTTCCCTACTTAAAAAGGATTAGCCTCAGTCGTGGGACCTTGGATCCGAGCCAAACGAGGAGCCCACGGACAGTCGTCAAGATATCAGCTTTTGATCAACCTAGGTCTGCAAGGGCTCGATGTCTGCGAGGGATCGATCGTACAAACGATAGGTCTTCGTGCGTTTTGTGCCCGCTCGTTCCAGCGAACCTCGCGACAATTGATTGCTTTCCAAAACCCATGAGAATTCAGCTTCATTGATACCCTTGGCTAGACAATCGGGCAACATTCGATCCAAAGCCACCAAGCCTAGTCCCCATCGCTGGTATTCGGGAATCACGTTGGTGCTGACGAGTCGGATTTTTTTAATTTTTCTTCGGCCAAAGAACAGCGTCAAGAAGCCGAAAGGAAACAATTTGCCGTTTATCTTCTTAATCAAGGGATTGTAGTCGGGTAAACCCATGCTGATACCAACCGGTTTGCCATCTACTTCGATGATCGATGTCACAGAGGGATCAACCAGCATCTTGAGCGACTTGCCAATACTTTGGCATTCGGCATCGCTCAACGGCACGAACCCCCAAGTGCTTTGCAAGGCTTCGTTATAAATTTTCAGAAACAACGAAACTTCGGCTTTGAAGTTTCGTCTGCTGGCAGGCCTGACCTTGACATTAAAACGTCGCTTGACTTCGTCGATGACAAACTTCAATTTCGGGTCAATGGTCTTGAGCATTTCGAATTTTCCTTCGTACGCATAAAGATCCTGTACTTTTTCGAAGCCGAAGTTTTGGATCAATTTTTCGTAATAGGGCCAGTTGTAGGTCATCATAAACGTGGGCGGCGTATCGAATCCTTCTACCAAATTGCCAATTTCATAATTGAGGGAAGGATTGCATGGACCTCGAACATCGGTCATGCCTTCGCTCTTGAGGTAGCGGCATGCTTCGGCAAAAAGCAAGTTCGCCGCTTGCGAATCGTCGATGCAGTCAAAGAAACCGAAGAAACCGCGTTTTTCGCCGTAGCGTTGGTTATGCCCATGATTGATGATCGCGACAATTCGACCCACGACCATGCCTTGTTTCTCAACGGTGAACGCCCGGCATTTTGCGTTTTCATAGAAGGGATGAGGCCGAAATCCGACAAGCTCCTCTTGGTTCATGATGATCGGCGGAATCCAATTAGGATCATCCTTGTAGATACGCCAGATCAAGTTCATAAACTCGCGCCGCTGCGGCTTGCTTTCGACTCGAACAACTTTGTAATCGGTACTCATGATGGTTTTGTCTTTAGGGGTGTGAAAGAATGGGCTGACCAAATAGTGGGTTGACCAAATCGTGGTTTAGGCTTCCGGCTTGCCAATCTGAAAAGGACAGGCTAGTGCTTCGTCCAGCTTGATTCTAGGGTAGTGGATCTTGTTAAAGATCCTGAATCTGCGGGATCTTTAACAAGATCCACACCAACTATCCCTCTTTAAAAAGAGTTCTTCTGCAGTGAGATGGCTTGGAATGGTACAATTCGATACAGTCCGTCCGTGAATACTTGTTGTACCGCGTTGCCAAACAATTTGATCGGTTTCGGCGGAACAATGATCAAGTCGCTGTCGCGGAGCCATATTTCATCGGACGGATTCGGACGTTTACCCAAATGCCCACCTCTTAAGTCCAACATTGTAGACACAAGTCTCCAATCTTCGGCCCTTCGGAAAATAACAACTTGTCGGCTGTTTGCTCCCAACTTCAGACCTCCCGCCAACGCCAAACCTTGCGTGACGGTAGTAGGTCCATTCATTTCGAATCGACCTTGCGAGGCGACTTCGCCAAAGACGAAAAGAAAATGTGGAGCCGTTCTTGAGAGCCTCGGCTCGACTTCGATTCCAACAAACTTGCTGCGATATCGAAGATTGAGTTCTCGCTTGATTTCTTCGAGTGTCATGCCCAAAACGTAAACACTGCCAATACCAACGAGTTGGATTCTGCCGTCCGGGTTCACAACCGTGGTCAATACACGCCCCCCAGCTGCGAACGGGCCATTGACTGCATCCTTCAGATCTTCAACAGCCGTGTTGACTTTGAAGGGCTCGACGTTGATGGCTGGGTTGTTGATGTATTTTTTGAAAGCTACTTCCAGATCTCTTCTGAGCTGTCCAATGGATTTCCCCGCTGCCATCATCCTGGTATCGACGATCAACGGAACAACAATGGTTCCATCGGGCTGGATTTGGACTCTGTCGCGTTTGATTGTGTCATCCGAGACAGAGTTGATGTTGAGTTCGTCTCCGGGAGTCAATTTGTATTCGTCGGGTACGACCTGCCGATTGGGTATGTAGGTAACCAAAACCTCGTCGTTGATTCGGACGCGATACTCCAATAGGGAGGGCAATCGAATTGGGCCAATGTATTCGCCGTGCCAAAGAGGTCCAAAGTCGATGCCTTGCGAATCGTGCCAGCGTTTTTCACCCTCTGGACCTTGAGCACAATCAATTCCAGTAATGCATGGTTTGCATGCCCCCGAAGTGACACCGGTTGGCTGCTGTGGCGGGCACATTGGAACAGCCGTTGGTATACGACCTATCCCGCCACAACTCAAGCATCTAGCGGAACCACCGCAACCGCAAGGTTGGTATGTCACACCGGAGTCAAACCAAATAGGTTGCCCCTGGCTTGAACTGTCTGTCTGCCCCTTGCTCGTCTGTGCGTTCGGACTTAGAAAAATCTGTGCGTTCGGACTCGGAGTGTTATGTGCGTTCGGACTTAGAGTAAACGGTACCGGTGATTTCGACTTTTCGTCGCCAAAGTTCTGCGCCTTGGCGAAGCTCTGCGCCTTGGCGAAGCTCTGCGCCGTGGCATCTTGGACCAACATTGCAGAATGACACAAGACCAAGCCAATCGACCATTTCCTAGCCGACCAAGGAATGTTCACAATGGCATGGGAAATTCGATTGCGAACTTGGCTTGACACATGAATCACCGAACGGACGGTCAACCATCGAGTCGATGTTCGCGAGGCATGGTTAAGTGCAATTTGAATGGGATGGGTCATCGGCGGAATATTTTTTGAAACAGGCTGTTACTGGCCACGTTTGTTTTCTGTACTGTCGCTGACGGAATGGTATTCGTTACTCCAACGGCAGCAAGGGTTGCCGCTGGAGTTTGCATTTGCATGGGGCTATACTTCGCAAACGTGGCGGAATCCAATTCCGTTATTTCGGGGTTTTCATAAGAAAAATTCGGTTGCGAGTTTGCAATCGCCTTGGCTTGTTGAGTTGCGTATTGAGCGTCCGATGCGGCACCGCGTCGACGGTAGATTTCCGCCAAGTTATTCCATGCGTTTGCCGTTGGTTTTTGCTGTATCGATGAAATCAGTGCTTGGTAGGCATCATCGATACGGTCCAGATGAATGAGTGTGTAGCCCAGTTGACTTGCTGCGTCGCTTTGAGAGGGCGAGACTTGTGTGGCTGCTTGATAACATGCAGCAGATTGTGCGAGCAGCAAGAACGCTCGATCCGGCTCGAGCTCAGCTTCCTTTTGCAACGTTTTCCCGTATGCGTAGAGCAGATCCGAAGACCATTTATGACCATCCGAGGCAACTACAAATTCGTACCTTGCATAGTTGCGATAGTGTTGCGATGCGATCTCCGGAGAGACGCCGTCGAGTGGACGACCTTTGAGGGCCTCCGTCGAATGAGACGCTACCAAGGAGGGAATTGCATCCGCATGAAAATTACCGGCTAGGTTGTGGAAGTCTACTTCTTCGCGCAGAGCGGTCAACGCTTTCTCAAGTGCTGATGAGCTAATCAAACTAGGACGATGAGCATCCAGCGTGCGGCAAAGGCGACGCATTCCTTGTATCGCTTCGTCGCGAGCGCTATGGATGGCGCCACGCCTGAGCAATGAATCGCATCGTTCTAGTCTTAACTTCAGTTCTTGCTCTACAGCCGCCCAGCCTGGAGGCGATTCCAAACTCTCTGGAGCTCTTGGTGAAGATATCGGTTTTTGAGAAGCCAACTCGTTACTGACGCGTTCCGCAAGCGCGACTCGCTGCCTCCTGGATTCATCGAATGCAGTTTTACCAAGAGTCGTAGGACTGTTTGTCCGATCAACCACTTCATCTCCAAAGCGGGACGGATCGGCTGCTCGAACACCCGTACGAGACGTGGCTGCCACCATCGTCGACGGCAATGGCAGCATCGGTTCTTCCTCTCGATCGGGAAGTCCCAAATTTTGACCGCCCACCTGCACGCGATGCCAATCGGATTGTGCTTCGATTGGCGTTTTCTGGGTCAACGCGTGCGTAGGTGTGGCGGTCGAAGGAACGAAAGAGTTTCGAGGTAGGCCGCGAATTCTGGCATCATTGGGTCTGGCATTATCGGGACGGGCATTATCGGGACGGGCCTCATTTGGACGGGCCTCATTTGGACGGGCCTCATTTGGACTGGCATCCTCCGGGAATATGAGTTTACTACCATTGGATGGAGCCCAATCGACTCGAGGCGTCTGGAACGATTGTCCGTCCATTGGAGGTTCGGCACGGTTCGACGCTTTGGGAGGGACGATTGGGCCCATCAGCGTAACTTGAGCCGGTCGAGGAAACTCTTGAGCGGGACGAGGAAATTCTTGAGCCGGACGAGGAAATTCTTGAGCGGGATGCTCGATGCGGTTCCTCGATTCACTGGGCTTCGGTT
>CAMBSL010000239.1 GCA_945870455.1 Pirellula staleyi DSM 6068
TTAGTCGACATCCGCAGCTGGAGTTTTTCGAAGCCGGTTTTCATTGGGGATTCGCTGTACGCCATAACTGAGATCATCGACTTGCAAGCACGGGGCCGAAGACATGGAGAAGTGCATTGGTACCGACAACTCTTCAATCAGCATGGCGAAAGAGTTCAAGATGGTATCTTGGTAACACTCGTATCTCGAAGAGTGCCGTTGCCTACCAAGAAGACTCAAATGTCCCTTTTGGAACGCGCAGAGTCGTCCTTAGAGTCTGCGAACGGAGAGGCGGTCGGCACTTTTTAGTCGTGGACGCATTCAAAGTTGCTTTGTTGGACTATGATTGAGTGAACCCTAGTTCCATTAGTCTGCCGCCCGCCTTTCTTGAAACGCTGTAACGAAGCTCATACCATGCAACATTTGGATCATCTCAAGAATTTGGTCATTATGGCCTCCGCCGACGGCTCGCTTTCGGAGAGCGAAATTGCGCTTTTGGTTGATCGTTGTAGCGAGATGGGTTTGCACGAAGCACATCTTGGAAAAGCGGTTGCGTACGCTTTGAGCGACCATGCCTCACTCAGGCTGCCGACGGAGAAAAGCGAACAAATAGCGATGCTAACCGACTTGGTTCGCATAATGGCTGCAGATGGCAAGTTAAGCGAAGTTGAGAAAAGGTTATTCGCGTTAGCTGCCGCAAAGATGGGAATTGAGCGAAAGGAACTCGACGACCTCATCGATAAGCTTGTAGGCAAACCTGCGACTTGAATGTTGATGCAAAGCGAACCCAATTCCTTTCTAATCGATGTATCTAAGTTGTTGGATCTTGGCATCCCCGAAGCGTGCGTTGCCGGGATTGAGACCAGCCTCGAATTGCTCCGAAATCATGCTCGCATCCTCGACGCATATGTTTTGCAAGTTGAAATCGAAGCGGTCAACGATGGGGAACAAACCTGATGCCCCTTGGAGCCGACGCGTCTGCCATTGTGATCGCCGAGAAAGTGCGATGTGGAGCAACAAGCGCCCAACTTATCGTCGAAAATGTCTTGGCGGATATCCAACTTCGAAACGCCTCGTTCAATTGCTTTACACGTGTCCTAGCCGAAACGGCTCGCAAAGCAGCACAGGTCATCGATCAAAAAGTCATGGAGGGTGTTGACCCAGGCCCACTGGCGGGCGTTCCGTTTGGAGCGAAAGACCTGTTCGATATTGCTGGAATCCCAACGACGGCTGGTGCCAAAATGCGGCTCAATGCGCCAGCCGCAAAATCCGATGCAGAAGTCGTTGCTCGGCTAAAACGTGCCGGAGCGATTCTCATCGGCACACTCAACATGGATGAGTTCGCATACGGGTTCGCAACGGTGAACGCACATTTTGGCCCCACTCGTAACCCGCACGATCCTTCCCGTTTGGCCGGTGGGTCGTCTGGTGGGTCGGCTGCAGCAGTCGCCGCTGGCCTCGTACCAATCGCATTAGGTTCCGATACAAACGGATCGATACGTGTACCGGCATCGCTGTGCGGAATATGGGGGATTCGTCCGGCAGATAACGTCATACCGATGAGCGGTGTTTTTCCTTTCGCCGAGATCCTCGATACGGTTGGTCCATTCGCTCGCTCTTTGGCCGAGCTTGTTTTGGTTTACGACTTGTTGTCCGATTCCAAACGATCCTCCAGTGACCTCCAGCCACGAGTCGCTCGACTGGATGGCTGGTTTGAACGCAATGCGGACCCAGAGGCCTTGCAAGCCGTAAATGCGGTGATGAAGCATCTGGGATCGTATGCTGTGGCCAAGATGCCTGAGGCGGAGGCGGCCCGATCCGCGTCGCATTTGATGACAGCAGCGCAAGGCGGTGCATTTCATCTTGAATCGCTTCGTCATCAGGCAATCGACTACGATCCAGCGGTACGCGATCGGCTTTTGGCGGGAACCATGCTGCCCGCCGGAAACTATTTGAAAGCAATTGCATTTCGTAAGTACTATCGCGACAAGATCCGAGAGCTTTTCAAACGGTTCGATATTCTGATTGCACCATCAACACCCGCTGTTGCACCGCGAATCGATCAAGCGACCATGATCGTTGACGGAAAACCAGTCCCGGCTCGCGCGAATTTGGGACTCTACACTCAGCCGCTCAGCGTCGCCGGCATCCCAATCGTTTCTGCACCTTTCAATCGTCCAGGTAGGTTGCCGTTTGGGTTGCAATTTGCGACATGGCCCGGTCGAGAAGGGATGCTCTTTCAACTTCTCTCGCAACTTGAGTCCGACGGTTTTCTGGGTGCCCATGCCCCAACTCTCTGTTCTAGCAGTTGACACGGCGTTCTGGCAACACGGCGTTCTGGCAACACGGCGTTCTGGCAACACGGCGAGGGTTAGCTTGAAATCTACGTGCAAGCCACTATTTCGCCGTATAGAGATGGTTGACTAGTGCGGCCAACCAAATCGCCGTTAGAATGGAAATGCTACACCAGGCAGCGTAAATCCAAAATTTGGTCGAAGTATACGAGTACGCCAATGACTGAGCGGGCTGCGTTTCTCGGCGAATAAAAATCTCTCGATCGTTTATGTCGTCAAACATGCCTGTTTGCAAAGCTTCCAACAGCCCGTATTGAATCGAAAATTCCAATACACCGTACAAGAGATGGCGCCGTCCAGCCGCATCCGTTCCGATCGCTTCGAAACACCAAAGCTGTCTACCAAATGCACTTTCGGACTCGTCGACTAAATGGACGTGTCTGAGATTCTCAATTCGCGACTGGTCTGGACAGAACGCAAGGCGCGTCAGACAGCGATGAGCGTGCTCTGAAGCCGCTTGCCATATTTGTCTCGAAAATTGTATCTTGTCAGTCTTGGTCATAATTTCGATTCCTTCGTACGTTAAAGGCACATCTTCTGCCATTGATGTCCAGCTTATTCAATCGATTTGCTCATTGTATGCAATCTGCCGGTTCGAGTTAGGCCCGATCGGACGAAAATCTGGGGTTTTTGGTAAACAATTTACATTATTTTACTAAAAAGACAGGGTTTTGTCTCCTCGACGCACCCATTCCACCAATTCCTGGACAGGGCACGATGTCGTTGTTTTCCGGATGTTGGTTTAGAATCGTTAACGAAAAATGGGTGACCGAGTTTTTGAAAGGATACGATGTTCGAACGAAAGAGTTTGAAATGGCCAATCCTGCTCGCAATCGTGATGATTGTGATGCTCGTTGGTCTTACGATTGGCTGGATCCTCATCACCATTTTTGGTGCGAACTGGATTTTGCTGAGCGTCGGTTCACTCATGTTTGTTTTCGTATTGTTGGGAGTGGTGCTGTATCTCGTGTGGAGCATTCAACAAATCAATCTGAATCGACGCCAAAGCAATTTCATTGATGCTGTGACTCACGAACTAAAAAGTCCCATCACTTCTCTTAAGCTATTCCTGCAAACTCTAGGCAAACGCAACATAGACGAAGCACAACGGCAAGAGTTCTATCATTCGATGCTGGATGACGTGGATCGATTGGACCAACTAATTACACAATTGCTCGATGTAGCCCGTCTTCAGCAAGATTCCAATGAACCAGAGCCTGAAAGTTGGATATCCATCGAATCAACGCTAGAAGAATTCACAAACAAACTTGTAGCTCAACATCACATCAATCGGGACTGCGTTAGCATCGAATGTCCGCCTTGCGATGTCTGGGCGCGTCGAGTCGACATTGATATCTTAGTTCGCAATCTCATCGACAATGCGCTCAAGTATGCTGGCAAACCGCCTGTGGTCGAAATAAAGGTTCGAGTGGACAGCCAGTCCGGAAGCACAACAATATTGGTATCCGATAATGGGATTGGGATTCCAAGGCATCTACACAGAAAAATCTTTCGCAGGTTTTACCGGGTTGGCAACGAGTTGGAGCGAACCAAGCCCGGCACCGGTCTAGGGTTGTTTCTTGTAAGATCCATTGTGCGAAGAATTCGAGGCTCAATTCGGGTCGTAGACCTTCCTAAAAACTCCGGTTCGCGGTTCGAATTGGTTCTTCCGCAGTCTAGACTAAGGGCCGTTCCGGGCCAACCATTCGACGAAGTTCCAACGACCACAAGATAACCCTCGAAAGTTCAATTCCACAAGTATGCGAGCTCGCAAAAACATTCTCATCGTCGAAGACGAAAAGCATTTGGCCATGGGAGTTAAGTACAATCTCGAAGCGGAGGGCTACAGAGTCACACTGGTTGGAGATGGCCCGACAGCGATTCGGCTGATTGAATTGGATAATTTTGCCTTCGATCTCATGATCCTGGATCTCATGTTGCCAGGAATGAGCGGGTATGCTGTTTGTCAATCCATTCGCGACAGCAACGTTAATCTCCCAATCTTAATCCTGAGTGCGAGAAGTTTACCGGAGGATCGAGCCCGCGGATTCGATTGCGGAGCGAATCAGTATTTGAACAAGCCTTTCGACTTAGACGAACTCCTGGCGCGAGTTAAGAATTTGTTGAAATTTCACTCTCCGCAACAACAACCACCATCGCAACCCATTCCTGCCAAGGTTTCCGAAGCAGTTTTCGGAAAGGCTTCGATCAACTTTGAAACCTACGAAGTTCAAGTCGACAATCGTGAGATTAAGATGACGCACAAAGAACTCCAGCTTTTGCGTTACTTCGTCGAGAATCAAGGTCGTGTCATTAGTCGCCAAGAGCTTCTGGCCGAAGTTTGGGATGTCAGCGGTGAAATGCAAACGCGCAGCGTCGACCAATTCATGCTACGGCTCCGAAAGATTTTCGAAGTTGACCCAGCAAAACCAAAGCACTTTCTGACTCTGCGAGATGCGGGGTATCGATTTATCGCCGAACCAAGCCAGATGTCGAACATCGACGCTGCAACCCTGGATACGGACCATGCCTAACATCCACACTTCGCTGGAAGCGGAAATGCGAATCGCAGATTTGACTCGCCAAATCCGCCTACACGATCACAACTATTACGTACTTGCGGCACCTTCGATTTCGGACCTTGAGTACGATCGTATGCTCAGAGAGTTGAGCGATTTGGAACGAGAGTTCCCTCAGCTTGCCGCTGCCGACAGTCCGACCAAACGATTGGGAGACGAACCACTCGAGGGCCTCGTTCAAGTCCAGCATCGAGTACCGATGCTATCCATTGAGAACACTTACACTGAACAAGAGCTTCGAGACTTCTTTACCAGAATTGAAAAATTGCTCCCAGGCGAATCCATCGAATGGGTTGTCGAACTCAAGGTCGATGGCGTCGCCGTTTCCATTCGTTATGAGCAAGGTATGCTCGTTCAAGCTGTCACGCGAGGCAACGGCGAAGTCGGTGACGATATCAGCCACAATATTCGAACTTTGAGAGGACTGCCGCAACGCTTGCTCGAGGGTTCCGTACCGAAAGTGCTTGAGGTGCGCGGCGAAATCTACATGACGAACGCGGACTTAGTTGCGCTCAACGAACAAAGAATCAAGGCTGGCGACTCGGAATTCAAGAATACTCGCAATGTAACTGCCGGCTCCATTCGATTGCTCGACTCCAAGATTTGCTCGCAACGCCGGCTCCGTTTCTTCTGCCATGGCATCGGCTTTTGCGAAGGAATAAACGCTCGCACTCACTTGGAGTTTCTAGAACGCGTTCGCGCCCTGGGTATCCCAACTACCCCAGCCGTCGCTTGCTTTGCCGACAAGGAAGCAACTATTGCGCACTGCAATCGTTTAGTAGAGAACTTGCATGAACTCGATTTTGAAGTGGACGGGCTTGTCGTCAAAGTCAATTCGTTGGAGCAACGCGAAACACTCGGGAGCACAACGAAGTGCCCGAGATGGGTAATCGCATACAAAATCGAAAAGTACGAGGCGGTCACACAGTTGCTAGACATCAAAACACAAATCGGGAAAACAGGGACAGTAACTCCCGTCGGTGAATTGCAGCCAGTCGAGCTTGCCGGCACTACCGTAAGCCGAGCATCGCTGCACAACATCGAGGAAATCGAGCGCAAGGACATTCGCGTGGGCGATTGGGTGGTTGTTGAAAAGGCCGGCAAGATCATTCCACATATTGTGCGTGTCGAAAAACATCGACGCGAAGGTGAACCTCCACCGTATCAGTTTCCAACGAATTGTCCCGAGTGCAGCAGTTTGTTAGTGCGCGACACTCAAGGCGTGTATATTCGATGCGTATCCAAGCAGTGCCCCGCTCAATGGAGACAGCGATTGCGATACTTTGCAACCCGCGATTGCATGGACATCGAAGGTCTTGGTGAAAAATTAGTGAATCAATTGGTGGACGGTAATGTGGTTGCATCCTATGGCGACCTCTACTCGCTAACGCTCGACAGGTTGATGTCGTTAGAACGGATGGGTAAGAAATCCGCAGAAAATCTGTTGCAAGGAATCGAAGCTAGCAAAGACCGAGGACTAACCCGTGTCCTTAATGCCATCTCGATTAGGCATGTTGGCCAACGCGTCGCTCAAATACTCGCGAGAAAATTTGGGCGGTTGGACGCATTGATGACAGCAGACTTAGAAACCATCGGGAACACAAACGAGATAGGGCCTGTTATTGCCAAAAGCGTTGCAGATTACTTTCAGAGCGAGGATGGTCTCGAAGTCGTAAGGCAATTGAAAGAGGCGGGAGTTTCGCTTCAATCATCCGCCGAAGATGCTGTCGATGCCGCAGGGTTGTTTGCAGGGAAAACGGTAGTCGTGACGGGCTCCCTCAGCAAGTATTCGCGTGACGAGATTGAGCGTCGAATCGAACAACTCGGCGGGAGGGCTGCCAGCAGCGTTTCGAAGAAAACCGATTTCCTGATTGCGGGCGAGGCGGCAGGTACCAAACTCGAGAAGGCTCAGAGCTTGGGCGTTACCATCTTAACCGAAGCGGATTTCGACGCGATGATCTCGACCAAGTCACTTTAAAGCATCTTGATTGGTGTACAATTCCACAATCCTGCATGCTTTTTCTTTCCTCATTTACCATTTTTCACGCCACATGATTGAGCTGAGCGACTTTGGCAAGGACTACGGTGACTTTACCGCAGTCCAAAATGTTTCGTTGAAAATTGAGAAAGGTGAGCTGTTCGGATTCATTGGACCAAACGGAGCCGGCAAAAGTACTTCGATTCGATTCCTCGCTACTCTCCTCAAAGCCACACGAGGCGACGGGAGTGTTAACGGTTTCAGTGTCAACAAAAATCCGATGGACGTTCGCCGCAGTATCGGCTACATGCCCGATGACTTCGGTGTCTATGATGGAATGAAGGTCTGGGAGTTTTTGGACTTCTTCGCAGTGGCCTACAAGATCGGTCGGTCGCAGCGCAAGCAAGTGATTGGCGACGTTTTGGAATTGCTCGACCTAACGCACAAGCGCGACGACTTTGTAAACGGCCTATCTCGCGGTATGAAACAGCGATTGTGTTTGGCCAAGACATTGGTGCATGATCCACCCGTTCTCATTCTCGATGAACCCACGAGCGGACTCGACCCGAGAGCTCGAATCGAAGTCAAGGCGTTGCTCAAAGAGCTTCGACGCATGGGAAAAACGATTTTGATCAGCAGCCACATTTTGTCGGAGTTGGCAGACTGCTGCACATCGATTGGAATCATTGAACGAGGTCAATTGCTCATGCACGGCCCAATCGATTCTGTCTATCGCAAGATTCGCCGCAATCGCATTGTCGAAGTCAAATTCATAGCGAATCAGGATGCGGGAATATCCATCTTGCGAAGCGATCCCGCAATGCGAGGTATCGATATCGACGGCAGCCGAGCGACCGTGGAATTAGAAACCGACGATGATGGACTCGCCAAGCTGTTAGAGCAGTTGGTTGCTGGAGGAGTCAAGATGCGATCCTTTAGCGATAAAGACCCAACGCTTGAGGACGTATTCATGTTGGTGACCAAAGGATTAGTCGCGTAGTAGGCATGCATGGAATGCCATTTGGCTTATCCCAGCGGATCGTTGCCTTCACGCTAGTGGCACGGATTGCAAGTTTTGCTGCACTGTGCACTCTAGTTACCAGGCTCTGCCGCTCCGCCTGGTAACTAGAGTGAAAACGAGGCTCTGCCTCGCCGAAATGCATCCTTAATTGTGAACTCGGGAGGCAGGAGCCTCCACACCAATGCGTTCCCAGGCAGAGCCTGGGAACGAGTACCCCCCTCTCCCCGAATAAGCTATTGAGGTCCGTTCCTCACCCATACCGCGTGCCGACACTCTCTGTGTTGCGGGAAGGCAAAATATTCCATTGCGATACTGGCAAGCGATGGAATGGCTCGGCGAACCACAGGCTTGTCCTGTGGATGGTTATGCTTCCTGGCTACTAGCTCTTGACTCTCGCGAAACCCTCTGTACTATCTAACTAGTTAACCAACACGGAAGACGTTTTGACGAGGTCTTGTAACCATGTTTTTTTCGATTGACCCCAACAACGGGGTGGCGATTTACGAGCAAATCGTTCGCCAAGTCAAATTCGCAATCGCCGAAGGGACGTTGCTGCCGGGGCAGTTGCTGCCCAGCGTTCGCATTCTAAGTCAGCGGCTGACCATCAACCCGAATACGATTGCTCGCGCCTTTCAGCAATTGCAAGTGGATGGGGCGATCGAATCTCTGCGAGGTCGAGGGCTGGTCGTTTGCGAAAATGCGACCGAGTCGTGTCGCGTCGCTCGCCGCAGCATTCTCGAAGATCGCCTCAGAGCGGCCCTGACCGAAGCCCTCCACGGCGGACTCACTGCCAAAGACCTTCGCAAGATTGTGCTACATCAAATCGAACAACTCGACGGTACCGTTGCAACGGTTGCTTCTCCAGACTCCAACAACACAGAACAGGTGGGATCATGAACCACGTAATTTCGGCCAAGGGATTGGAAATGCATTTCCCCGGTTGCGATGCGCTCCAAGGAGTCGATCTCAACGTCAAGCAAGGGACGGTGTTCGCTTTGCTGGGCGAAAACGGAGCGGGCAAGACAACACTCATTCGTATCTTGATGGGTTACCAAAAGGCGTCCGCTGGATCATGCAGCGTACT
>CAMBSL010000240.1 GCA_945870455.1 Pirellula staleyi DSM 6068
AAATACGAACTGAGTCATGACTAGTTCGTATTTTCGCGCTGAACTGGCGGCCACAAGAATCGATCCGCCAACACGCCGGCAGCGATGCCAACCAAGTAGCAAATGAGATCGCTCCACAGAAAACCGAAACCTAAAACCAGCCCACCCAAGGTCGTACTTCGGATGCCATCGATCCAGGGCGCGTGGTAGAGCTGGCTGACCTCAACTAAGAAGGCCAGAACCAACGAGATGATGCATCGCTGAAAAAGAGGTCGACCAGCGAGTACAAAACTCACTAACAGAAACAGCATCAACGCCCACAGAACATCGCCGCTGGATTCACCGATGAGGCGTTGCTCAAGCTATACTGAATGCGATGAATGCCAAACGAATACCCACGAAAAACGACATTGCGAGGCTCATATCTGAATTGGACCTAACGGAGACACTTTTGTTATTGGATTGCTTGAGAGGGGTGCAGTTTTGGATTAAAGATGCCAACGGGCGCTATCTAAGTGTCAATCAGACGTTTCAATTGGACTACTCCCTAACGTCGATGGCAGAAGCGAATGGCAAGACAGACCACGATCTGTCCCCACCCTGGATTGCTGAAGCATTCAGAGCAGACGACTCGCTCGTGTTACGCGGTCAAAGAATCGTGAATCGAATTGAACTAATCAGCGGTTACGATCGCGTGCTCCGTTGGTATCAGACCAACAAGCTCCCCCTAAGAAATCATCGAGGGGATTTCGTGGCCACGGCGGGAATCGCGATACTTCTTCCCGATCTCAAGGGGCCATCGTTTCCTTTGCCACAATTGGCGTTGGCATTGGAGGTAATGCAGGATGAAACCAAGACTTTGCTTACCAATTCTAGGCTCGCAAAGCTGGTTGGTCTTTCCGTGAGCGCTTTCGAACGGCAGTTCCGGCAGCATCTCCACACATCTCCTATGCAATTCCATCGCAAGCTACGACTAGCGAGAGCTGCGGCTTCATTAATTCAATCGCCAAACTCGATTGCCGAAATCGCCCAACGATTTGGTTTTAGCGATCAGGCTCACCTGTCGCGCCAGTTTAAAGAAGTATATGGTTCGACGCCGAGTTTTTGGCGAGACAAACACTCCAAATCAAGACAGCCATAAACGCCGCAATTATTCAAAAAACCTGGGTCTCTATTCAAGACAGGAAATAGCAAACTGGGCAAAATCATTCACCGTTGCAGTTATGTCAGAAAACACCTCTTGAGAGCCCTCTTGAATGATCAAGCTTTTCGAATCAATTCTGTTGTTTGCCGTGTTTTTTTTCTTCGCCCTGTCGAGTGATTTTGTTTACGCTTGGAACTCAACAGCAGAAATGCCTGAGGTTCCAGATACGAACGCAAGCGTTCGGCGATACAGTGACCACATCAAAGTTTGTCAAGTTGGCTACCTAGTCGACGAATCCAAAATCGCCATTCTGACAGCTGAACCTAAGGGGCAAGTGGTTGTTCGCAAATCGGACAACGATGAGAGTGTTGCGGCGCTTCCTGTGTCGGCTGAATCTTTGGATCCCGACACAGGTGACAATATACGGGTGATCGACCTGACAGAGGTTTCGAAGCCTGGGCGATATTACTTGGATGCGCCCGGCTTGGGTCGCAGTTTCGACTTCAGTGTGGGCAACGACGTTTTTACGCGTACCTTTCAATTGTCCATGCTTTTTTATACCGGACAACGCTGTGGCAGGGCAGTGAGACTAGGAGGCGATTTTGCTAACTACCATCATGCGGAGTGCCATGTGTCTGATGCACACTTCGATGCATCAACAGGTCGAGCGGGAAAAAAATCACTTACCGGCGGCTGGCACGATGCAGGAGACTTTGGTCGCTACACCATAAACTCCGGTATCTCGATGGGCACACTTTTGTGGGCATATGAGTTGAACTCCGAAAAGCTGCGCAATGTTGAATTGATGATACCGGAGAAGACGGGCCCTCTACCGCACATGCTTGCGGAGATCCGCTGGAATATGGACTGGATGCTCAAGATGCAGGACGAGAGTGGAGGCGTTTGGCACAAAGCAACTACCGCCAAGTTCCCTGGATCGTTGCTTCCCGAGTCAGATAACGCGAGGATGCTAATCGTCGGCAGCGGACATGATCCTTATTTAACAACACAAGCCACTGCAAATCTAGTTGCGGTTGCAGCAATCGCCGCTCGCGTCTATCGACCGTTTGATCCCAACTACGCAGACCTTTGTCTGACCGCTGCTAGACGCGGATGGAAGTGGCTCGAATCGACGCCGGATAGCCATTTTCAAACCAACCCAAAAGGCATTGAAACGGGAGCTTATGAAGATAACGATGCCAACGATGAAAGGCTTTGGGCTGCTTCCGAATTGTTTCGGACTACTGGCGAAGCCAGCTACCATACATACTTCCTAAACAACTATCGTCGCTCTCGCCCGATGTTCGATTCGGGTTTTCCACACGAGTGGAAGAACGTTCATGCTTTGGCTCTCTACGGCTATGCAATAGAAAGCCATCAGAATGTTAACTCGCAAGTTCAACAAGAAATCCGTCAGGAGGCATTGAAGAATGCTGACGAGATCGTTGCTCGGGTCCTTCTGAATGGCTATCGAGTTCCACTTACGACAGAGAACTACATCTGGGGTTCCAATGCTCTCGTAGCAAACTACGGCATGATTTTAAGACTCGCGAATCGGATTTCGCCGAAACCCGAGTATGCCAACACGGCACAAGATTCCCTCCACTATTTGTTTGGTAGAAACACGTTCAACACGAGCTACGTAACACACGTCGGCAGTCGATGGCCAATGAATCCTCATCATCGCCCCAGCGAAGCGGACGATGTTCTTGAACCTTGGCCAGGCATGATGATCGGTGGTCCCAATGCTCAAGATGCGAAGGATAAAAGGCCTCCCGCTCGACAGTGGAACGATATCAAGCAGAGCTTCACAACCAACGAAGTCGCAATCAATTGGAATGCACCGCTCGTCTTCTTGCTCGCGGAAGCTATGCCAAATGTCGTCACAACCAGTGCAGCCGATTCCGGAGATCTAAACCTAGATCTGTCCAACCTGACAGCCTGGATCATCGACACGATGCATCTTGGGACAAAGCAAGTGGAGATAGCCTATGACGCTGCCGATCAATCGGCGGTGATCACTCCAACATGGTCGAAATCCGATCGCCAATCCTCCGACATCAATGTCCAAAATGTCGACCATGGTCGACTACACCTTTACCAGCATATCGAGGCCAAAGACTGCACTCAGGCCGACAGCTTCTTCGAAATCAGGATGCCAAAGGAATATATTGACGAAGGAAAAATTGAACTCGTCTTTGCTCTCCAAGCAGGCGAGAAAGGTGACTACTTGTTCAATGGCCGAACCTTCACGATGAGCGAATTCGCCGACAACGATGGCGAGTTCAAAAAGCTGATCGTGCACGCATCGGACTACAACGAACCCTCGGATAAGCTTAGATCCATCGAACGAGTAACTTTCGTTTTAGAGCGCAAAGGATCTGTCGTCTCTGCTCCGATAAAGATCAGGCAGATCTCGATGGACCTGAACACAGAGAAAATCATTCCTCTAGCCGCAGAGGTTCGCGTTAAAAATCCGAAATCGCATTATGAGTTCAACTATACGAATCAAGTCGAATTGGATGGTCTTCAAGTACGAGTTTCCAATGAGAGTATGGATATCACTCGACGCATCAATGGAACTCAAGACGGTGTCGAACTGACTCCACAATGGAAAGAAGGCCAAATTCCTAATGGCCATTCGGGAAACGTCGTGTTGGTTCAATCACTTGGTGGTGCCCCACACCATTTTGATCCCTTTGAAGTTGAGTACCTGCTTAAAGTCCCGAAGGCATATTTCGATGAGGGAAAACTTGATCTCTATCTCTTTGTCCAAGCCGGTGAAGCAGGGCGCTACCGATGGAGTGGAACGCAAAGACCGCTCGCGTCATTCGCTGAAAACGCGGGGCAGGATATCGTCCTGAAAATGACGGAAGAGGATTTTCGGACACAGGGTAAGAAACGCAATCAAATTGAAATGGTCGGCATTCAATTCAATCGCAATGGATCCTCGGTCACAGAACCAATCGTGCTAAAGCGAATAAAGGTCAAGTTACCCAACGACATCGTTACTGCAAAGATGCCCAAGAAGGAAAACGAAACGGGTATCAAATCAGAGCCTACCTTTGTATGGAAATCTGATTGCCGCGACGAAAATTCCTTTGTTAATTCAACGCATCCCACCCTTCCTGGTCACTACGACTACGTCGCCGACCCGGCAGGTAAAGCCACCGTGTTTCGAGGGCGTTTGACGGATGCCTTCAAGGTAGATGATCCAGAATCAGTACACCTTCATCCTGACATCTACTTTGATCAATTTCACCACGGCAGTTTCACCGTTAGCTTTGACGTTTGGGTTGCTGACCTGGTACCGAATGCACTCGGCCCCTATCGAGAAAAGCCTTGGCTGAATGTATTGACTGTTTTTGATCGAACCACACGGACAGGCGATGGTCGCTTCGAACCATCAGTGATGACGAACTTGGTAGGCGAACCGGGTTCCTACTATTTGCAGACCTATTCCTTATCGCCTCAAGATGGCGGAACTTTTTTCGAAAAGGATGCGAATGCCCCGATATTCCCTACACAACAATGGGTATCCATAAAAGTCGACGTCGATGTACAGTCAGAATTGGTTCGCACTTATCAAAACGGGAAACTGGTTTCAGAGGGTCCCTACAAGAGTCGTCCAGGTATTGCCGGTGCCCATATGGGTTTGTATACCAACCGGCTCATCACTCAAGCGACCGTTTACAACCGAGCTTGTGAAATCTCCGTTCGTCCCATCGTTCCATCGCAACCGACTAGCGACACTATCGATGAAATGATGGTCAATGGCGATTTCACTGATGGGATTGCAGAGTGGCAGATCGAGCAGCAGAACGGAGTAAAAGCCTCAGCGGCTGTCGTACCAGACGGTCCGAATGGCCAGTCGGCGATGCGTCTAGATGTGGAAGCAGTAGCAGACGAGCCCTGGCGATTGCAGCTCTATCAAAACAAGATCGCAATCCAAGAAGGCAAATCATACACCTTAACATTTTGGTGCAAATCAAATCGCTCCGGTAGTATCAAAACGATTTGCATGCAGGACCACGACCCGTGGGAGCACTCGACGGAAAAGGAGCTCTCCCTTTCCACGGAATGGCAGAAGGAGGAGTTTACTTTTAGTGGTCCATGGAATGACGAGAATGCCCGCATCACATTTACCAACCTTGCAACCGACGAAGGGCGGATTTACTGGTTCGCCAATTGTTCGCTGCAAGTAAGTGAATGAACTCCGAATTGCTACTTCGCAATCGGAACGTCGGCGTTTCATGGCAAGAGCAAGTGAACTCGCATTTTCAAATCGCTTTTTAAACTACACACAAATCACATTAACTATCGATTCACGGCGTGAGGAATTCGAATGTCAACGAAGAACTTTGATCAACCAGATACGTTAGGGAACATTCAGCGGGATTTGCGACGCTCGTCGAGGCGTCGGTTCATGAATGCAGCGTGCGTTACCGCAGCAACATTGGTTTCTGCACCATACATTGCCCCAGCTTGCGCGCTCGGGGGGCGGCATGGATCCGCAAACGACCGAATCCGCGTCGGGGCAATTGGCACCAGCATATACGTCGACCGGTACACCGGTGGTGGCAACCATCCAGGGCGTGGCGCACTTGTCGGGCATCTCGCAGGAGAGTTAGGCAACATGGTAGCGGTCGCGGACGTGAATCGACTCAATGCAGATTTTTTTGCCGAACGATATAACGGAAACTGCAAGATTTACAACGACTACCTTGAGCTCATCGCTCGGCAAGACATCGATGCGGTCACGATTGGAACGCCCGATCACTGGCACGCCAAGATTGCGATCGATGCGATGCGGGCCGGCAAGCATGTTTACTGCGAAAAACCGCTTGCACTGACCATCCGCGAAGGGCAACAGATTTGTAAAGTTGCCATGGAGACTGGCAAGGTTTTTCAAGTCGGAACGCAACAACGAAGTGAGTTCGCACAAGTCTTCCTGAAGGCGGTTGCTATTGCACAGAGTGGTATACTCGGAGACAAGCTTCATTGCCTGATTGGAATTGGAAAGGGTGAAAAAGGGGGACCATTCCAGAATATGCCAACACCTGAACATATCGATTGGGATCGTTGGCTAGGGCAAGCTCCGGCTGTATCTTATTGCCCACAACGAGGTGATTTCGACTACCGATGGTGGCTTGAATACGGTGGAGGACAAGTTACAGATTGGGGGGCACATCATGGCGATATTGCGTTATGGGCGTTAGGAATGTCAGGCTCTGGACCGACTACCATCGAGGGAAAAGGCGACTTCGGACAGGTCGAAAACGGATTCAACTCTGCCTATGAATTCGATTGCAAGTTTGAGTTTGAAGGGGGACATACAGCTCGTCTCTACTCGGGAAATAACGAGCTGATCATCAGCGGGGACAAAGGCAAAATCCGAGTCAATCGCGGTGGATTAACTGGCAAGCCAGCTGAAGAATTGGGTGTAGCCCACAAGATTAGCAAGAACGACTGGGGTAACGATGCCGCTCCTAAAGATGGCCCACAAGGAGGCAACGGTCCTCAGTGGCTCCAGGATGCCATCGACAAACTCTATCACGGCAAGAAACCAGGCAATCACATGGGCAACTTCTTTGACTGCATACGCGACGGTGGTACTCCTGTTAGCGACGTCGAATCGCAGCACCGCAGCGCCAGCTTCTGTCATCTCGCAAATATTGCTATGCAACTAAAGCGCAAACTGAGCTGGAATCCCAAGCTAGAGTCTTTTGTGAACGACCCGGAAGCCAATGCGATGGTAAGTCGCAAGCAACGCGAGAAGTACAAAATTGATGTAGAAGTTTAGTTTTCTTTTGCCAACTCGTAGACTGTCACATCACATTTGCACATCAAAATCCAACCGCAAAACAAGGTTAATAAATGACTGTACCGGGATCATCAAAAGTTTGTGTCGAATCTGAGGTCACAAGCAAGCTGACATTGGGCTTCGACCATTGTGACATCGGCACACCTCACATTTTGGGGTCGGCAGTGCTGGTCGATTCCGGTTGGGATGTCGTCGCAGGTGGCGTGGACATTTGGGAAACCAAGGACCAATTTCATTTCGTATCTAAAGTCATTACTGGAGACTTTGATGTCGCAGTTCGCGTAGCGAGTTTCACTCCTGCTCACTTGTACTCCAAGGCTGGATTGATGATTCGCGAGACGTTGACTGCAGAAAGCGCTCATTTGATGCTCGTTGTTTTTGCTGACAATCAACCTCGCAACAACAATCTCGGAGCTTACGAGATGCAGTACCGGGCGACAGATGGAGTCAATTGCCGAGCAATCTATCCAGCTGTCTTGCCGCCGGCTACACCTGAGTTTCCAGCTACGTATCCAAATACGTGGCTCCGCGTAGTGCGTCGCGACAATCTTTTTACGGCATTTGGCTCCAATGATGGTAAATCATGGAGGCTATACGCTCAACACGAAATGCCCTTGAGCAAGTCCGTATCGGTCGGCCCTGCTTTAACGTCTCACGATGCAGAGCATGAGTCGAGGGCTGCCTTTCGAGACTATACCGAATTCAACCCCAAGGTTTAACAACGATGAAACGTCTAAAGATATCTGCAAACGGTCCAGTTCTCTCTCGAATGGTGTACGGTACCTGGAGAATCTTGGATACCAATCCAACGGTACAAGAAATCAATCGCCGGATACACGAGTGTTTGGCGGTTGGCATCACTACGATCGATACGGCTGAGATCTACGGACTATACGAGGTTGAAGAACAGCTTGGCGCTGCAATTGCTTTGTCACCCGGTTTGCGAAACAAAATCGAAATCGTGACGAAGGCCGGTATTTACGTCCCATGTTCCAGTCATCCAGAATGGAAAACGGCGCATTACAACGCCACAGAAAAGCAGCTTCGAGCGAGCCTTGAGAAATCGCTTCGTTTACTCGGCACTGATCATGTCGAACTCTTTCTTGTTCATCGACCCGACTGGCTAACGCGAGCAGAGGACACAGCGAGGGGGCTGAATGGCCTATTGAGTTCGGATCGCATTTTGTCGGCAGGCGTTTCAAACTACACCACCTCTCAGTTTGAGCTACTGAATTCGCATATGGATCAGCCACTTGTCACGAATCAGATCGAATTTCATCTTCTGCATTCAGACCCGATTACCGATGGGACGTTGAATCAGTGCGAAAAGCAGGAAGTGCTACCAATGGCATGGAGTCCATTGGCAGGAGGAAGAATATTTGATTCTGAAAATCCGGCTGCAGTCAGACTAGAGATTGCGGTCAAGGAAATGTCCGCTCGCTACAGCGACGCTTCCTTGGAGCAGTTGGCATACGCATGGATCCTCGCCCATCCTAGCGGTCCTTTACCAGTGATTGGAACGAACAAAGTAGAGCGTCTTGAGACCGCGGCAAAAGCTCTAGAAATTGAATTACATCGAGAGGACTGGTATGCGCTTTGGGAAGCCGCGCACGGCCACAAAATTCCTTGACAAGCGACGCGTCACGTGACAGAGGCTTGGCCCGAAGACCCCGCGATCGAGAAGGTTGTGGATCGGTTCGGTTGGCCTGAAGCAATTGGCGATGTGTTCCAGCGGAAGCAACATCCGGAAATTTGGGCTACGGTGAGAAAGGCGAGAGCGCGGCAAACTGAGACAGAAAAATCAAAGCACCCAAACCACTGTGTTTTTCAGCGATCAAGTCGCCGAAAAAGAAAGCCTCTCAATCCGCAATCTGGCGTATAGCCAGAAGTTCGTAGAATGAGACAAGTACGGCAAAAGGCTCGCGAGACAAGCTCGGTAGCCTTTCGACAGCCACAGTTGAACGAAGCGGGCGCAAACCTACCGTCGTAAATGCATA
>CAMBSL010000241.1 GCA_945870455.1 Pirellula staleyi DSM 6068
TTCGGTGGTGGCATCCAGCGCGGGTTGCTCTACGGAGCTTCTGCTAACGAGCGTCCGTTTGTCGCAATTGAAAATCCGATTAGCGTCATGGATCTACACGCCACAGTGCTGTCGGCGATGGGAATCAGCCCCAAGACAGCGTTCGACATCGAAGGCCGTCCGTTTTATCCAACCGAAGACGGAAAAGGCAAGGCCGTCAGCGACCTGTTCATTTAAGCGAGCGTTTGTTGCTACTTGGCGGTGTTGCTACTTGGAGATGTTGCTACTTGGAGATGTTGCTACTTGGAGATGTTGCTACTTGGCGGTTGCGATCTCAACCGCTCTTTCTTGCGATCCCCGAAAGAACCGCATCGGAACGGAACGTCCTTTCTCAACTTGATTGATGGCGTAAGCAAGAACGTCCGTTTCACGCAACAAATCGCGTCTGCCATCGTATTCGACTAAGACATCATTTTTGAGAACTCCTGCTTGCTTGGCTCGATCGTGAGGCGCGAAAGCACCGACATGTTCGACCACAAGGGCCATTTTGTCCGAGGCGATTCCAAGCGAAGCACGCATTTCATCCGAAACGGGTTTTAAGAGCATTCCGCCTAGCCCGATTCTGCGAAGCCCCCATGTTGAGGCTCGCCAGCTGATATCCTCGCGCGGTCGCCAACCAGAATCGAGTTTGAGATTCAATTCAATCGTTTCGTTTCCGCGGGTGACTGAGGCTGCCATTTGTCCACCATCGCTGGGGAAACTGTTTAGAACCCATTGAACATCCGCAAAGGATAGCATCGGTTGGCCCGCGAGCAATTCGATGCGGTCCCCTTTCTGGAAACCCGCAGCTTTTGCAGCAGACGCGTCTACGACACTTTCAACTGTCGCGCATTCTTTCGGATCAAGAATCAAACCTATGGTTTTTGGATGCGGATACGGTAAGAGCAACGACTCCGGCAACTTGGCATCTTGGGCCTGATAGTACTCGCGCATCGCGTCGCCGATTTGGTGACAATGAATGCAACTCTTAACAACGTTCCCTTCGTAGTCGATTTTTCCAGTGTACTTGGATGCAAGTGCAGGAATTTTTTCAGGAGATGCAAAGAGAGGCTTCTTGGGTTGTTTGTTCGACAACGATACTCGATTTGCAGGGTAGTTGCGATGCAATTTTAGCGTCGCTTGTAGTGCTTTCCCAAGTCCCTCAACCGAGACATCTTTTTGCCATTCCGTTCGATCCGAGCGCGTGCCGTAGCGGCCGTAAAGCGTTCGATCCGCGTTGAAGAAAAAAACAGCAAAGGACTGGTCTGTATCAAATTCAAACAACGACAAATCCAAGCCGTTTGTCCCAACGATACGGACCCGAACAAACGATTTCATCAGTTGCTGGATGGCTGGATCCGCCTCGACCAAATCGTCATCCAGCTTAACGCATTCCTCGCATGGAATGCACCTCAGGACGACCAAAAGAGGTTTTCCAGACTCGGTCGCTTCCACCAATGCCGAATCCAAATCGTTGTAGTACCAAAGTCCAAGGGACTCAAACTTGCGCTTATCCCCGAGCACTTTCGCCTCGCGGCTCTGAGCCGATGCGAACTGTGCCGAGGCAAGGACGAGCGCCAAAATGGATACGAAAGGAAGAAGCCCTAAAAGCCATCTCAATCGAACTCGCATAATAAACCTTAGATTTCGGCCTGAAAACGGATCCGCGACTACTCCTTATGATAGAGGTGGAAACCAGATCAACATAGCCAATCGCGATAAAAAACGGCTAGCCTGATGACTTTGCGAGCCATGATCAAGATAAAGCACTTTTACTACTTACAGCGAAGCGTCCACTCGAAACAGAGTCTAAGCACATCCGCAACTGTTTTTCATGCCAATTAGCCGTTGGGCGCTAGCCCCGGTTTTCCAATGGCTCGACATTCGTCGAGAACCAAGCCTATCACCCTTCGGCACTCAGTGTGTTCCACGCGAAGACTCAACCCGATGTGCTTAGTTCATTCCATTCTTGGCTCGCAAAAGGAGTCGTTCTATAGGACGTAGCGACTCGATCACTTTCAACTGGTTTTTGATTTTGAGGGTATCGTCCGTGATAATATTTTGGACTCCAGCATCAATCAACTTTAGGACGAGATCGGGGTCGTTCACCGTCCAAGCATGGATCTCGATCCCACGCGCCGATGCTCGGTCAACGACTTGTCGCGTAATCTTGGAGTGCGAAAGCATCAAAAAATTCACGTCGAGCTGCGTCGAGTCGCCGAGCGATGTCGCCACGATAAAGCCAATCTCGATCTCTGGCTCGATCGTTTTCGCTAATTGAATACACGCGTACGATTGTGAGCAGATTCGGCATTGACGCGTCATTCCCGATTGCCGAATGGCATCGACAACTTGGCGAGTGAGTGCGTCCGTGTCTGAAGTTCCGTGAGGTTTCAGCTCGACATTCAAACGAATTTGATCTTGGGAGGCCCTTAGCAGCTCGCTAAATCTAGGGATTCTTTCACCGACAAAATCTTTAGAAAATAGGCTTCCAACATCCAGCGACTTAATTTCTGCCAGGGTTGTATTCCCCACCGCTTTGCTCCCGCCTCCCACTCGTGCTAGATCGGTATCATGCATCACGACCAATTCGTTGTCGGCAGTGAGTTGGACGTCGATTTCTGCCCAATCGGACTTGTCCGCGACGGCTTTCTGAATAGCTGCGATCGTATTTTCTGGAGCAAACGCCGCTCCTGCGCGATGAGCGGTGATCTGAATTCGATCTCTCAAGACGAGCGTGTCGCAAATCCAATACGAAACACCGATCGCGATACCAACCAAGACTACGGAGATTAAGGCGAATAACCAGCCGAGCCGAAGCGAGGTCGAGTTTTCTTCCGATCCAACCGCGGAGGAACGTTCGAGAACCAACGCTTCATCAAAAATCCGGCGTCCTGTAACTTCGATGTCTTCACGGGCGACATTATGATAAAGCGCTAATACGACGGCCGCGAAACCGATGTTCCCCACGATACTGAGAATCGTTCCGAGCAACCATTGTAACGACAGTGCAACGCCCGTTACGAACGCTGCCGTCGACAACGTCTGCCAGGAAACGTCGAGCATCTTCGCCAGTCCCAAATGCGTCATCGCGAGCACACAAGTTGCGATGAATGCATGTGCCAAAAACCAGGTGATCAAGCAAGCTGACATTGTCGAGAGGTTGTTTCTCGATGACTCTCGGCTCTTGCGGAGCGATTGCCGTGGCGAAAGCTTAGATTCGCTCAACAGTATCGGTAAAGCCAGTATCCAACGCAGGACAATAAATAATCCGAGAGCGACAAAAACAGCCACTACGACTGCCGCCAGTCCAACTCCCCACCAAAACTCCTGTGGCCTCAAGATGATTAGTCCATTCAAATCTCTCCCTTGCCAAAGCATCGCGTAAATCAAACCTACCAAGCCGACGAAGGGCAATGCGATCGCAAGGAGGACTGACAACTGAATGCCACCGAGTTTCAATAGTTTTTGATAAAGATTTAAATAACGGCCGCTGATACTCCACCAGCGGAATCGCGGGTTCAGCATGATCTGCATCAGTCCGGCAATTTCCAAATAGAGAGTCGCGATCGCGATGCCACCGACACAACAGATCGCAACCAAACCAATTGGGGACAGCAAGAAATGAGCTATTTCAAAGTTACCTACCGAGACACGTCCCCAGCGCTGAAGAAACAGTCGCATGATGAAGCTGACAAGTGGAGCGAGCAGAATGAAATTGACGACTTTGAAGGCGAGCGAAAAGAGTGCCAGCTTGAGCAACGAACCGCGTGCGAGCTCCCACGCGAGTTTCATCGTGGACTTGAAGCGTGAAAAGAAAATTTCGGAAGGCATAGATTTGGATTTATTCAAATTCAAAGGAGCAACTCAATGCATGGATGCTCGAATTTTTCCGCGGATTGTCAAAGTGCTTCTATCGGAAGAAAAAGGCGACAGGACCTGGAATCATAGTCACCAAACCGTCCGCAAGTGAACGATAAAAGCGTTGATCGGAGTTTCTCGCCAGTAGTATCGCCAGTACGGCGAGTCCGAGCGCGGTTACAGCAAGCCCCCAGCGCCCGAACCATGAAGCAACGATCGCGCCGAGCAAACCGCAAACGACAGCTGTGATAGCGCCTGCACGCGGTCCGAGCCAAGGAGTGACTCCGCGAACTCCATCTCGACGGTCGGCCTCGACGTCTGGAATATCGCATAGGATGGTGTTGGCTAACATGATCATTGCGACAGTAACTACCGATGCGACAAATGCGGTATCCATCGGCGGCGGATCTGAAAAAGGCAGCGTAGCCGTTGCTGTCGTCCACGCAACCGTCGTTAATATGTTTTTCGGGATGATCCTTTTTAGCGGGACATAAGCCCCAGCAACCAGCGCCAGTACCCCACATACCTTGAATCGCCACCATGCCGTGCAGCCTAAGATCCCGGTTGCCATGGAAGCGATTAGCACGCCAAGGATCAATGCACTTCGCAAGTTGGGTGGATCGGTGCTTCGTTTGTCAATCAGCCGATCCAGTCCATAGGCAGCCATCGTTCCGCAGGCAACAAGGAGCAATCCAAGAGGCGAGACGTTTCGTCCGCCCAAAGCGACCGACAATGAAACCGCTGCTGCAGCCGGCCAAAACAGCGTAGTCAGCAGCGACCCTGCAATGGAAGCGATCGAATCCATGTTACCAAGGATCGGCTTTGTGGGAGTTTTTGATGTGGTGATGACTAAAGTTCGCCTCCGTTAACGGCTTCGGTTTTCTTCCGCACTGCGCCTACGAGAAGAAGAACCACGCACAGAATTCCAAATGGTACGAACGAGATCGAGTCTATCGTTGTCCCGAATTTTTCAAGATTGATAGCTTCAATCCACTCCGACTTGAAATTCATAAAGGAGATCAAAACAGCAGCAATCGCACCGCCGGCAATATAGCCAGAACTGAGTAGCACTGCAGGGCTTGAGTCGTCGTCACCGCTCGTTTTGTTTTTGCGAAACTTGTCGACCGCCAAACGAATCATTCCGCCAATAAAAATCGGCGTGGACGAGCTCAATGGCAGATAAACACCAACGGCGAAAGGCAAACTTGGAACGCAGCTGAGTTCAAGTGTTAAAGCAATCAGAGCACCGATTAATACCAGCCCCCATGGCAACCTCCTATCCAAGATGCCGTCAATAATCAATTGCATAAGAACCGTTTTCGGTGCATCGAACTTACTTGCCTTGACACTTTTTCCGTCATCGTCCTCGGTCAAGACACCATTTATTCCTGGGTCAACCAAATAGATTGGTTTGCCAGCTTCGTCGATGAGGTACCGTCCTGCCGGCAAGGGTGCGTCACGTTCCGTCCGACCAATATTTAAGACGTAGTAATTGGTCGAGTCCGACTTTGCGTACGGTCCCGAACGAACATGATCCTGGGGTAAGCCTTTCACGTCCACGACAACGCTGGCATTTGGCTCGACCGCTTTTTTACTGTAGGTTGAATTGGCTTCATTCATGGCGATCAAGACAAGACCGACGACGAACGCAGACGTAAGTGCACCAATCAAAATGCTCAACTGCTGGGCTCGCGGGGTTGCGCCAACGATATGGCCCACCTTGAGCGCCTGCGCAGTGCTCCCTCCGTTCGATGCGGCCACGCATACAACTCCCGCAATCGTAAGAGCGGTGAGTTTGATTTCTTTATTAATCGTGGCGACGCCAAGTCCCTCAAGGGCAAGCAGCATCAGGCAGGTGAGCAGAAGTGTCGCAACGGTCATACCCGAGATGGGATTTGAGGAAGAGCCGATTTCCCCAGTCAATCGCGATGAAACGGTTACAAATAGGAACCCGAATACGACAATCATAGCCGCGCCTGCTATGCCCGTATAACCAAACCCGAGCCCGAGTTGAGGTACAGCCATGAGCGCTAGGACGAGCAAGATGCTGCCAACGAGTACAATAGGCAGGGGGATATCGCGATCCGTTCTTTTGTTTCCCTTGATGTTTCCGTTTTTCGAGGTTAGATCACGAAAGCTTGTTGCAATCGCGTTGAAGATTGTGGGAAGGGCTTTTAACATGCTGATGATCCCACCCGTTGCAACGGCGCCAGCACCAATATAAAGGATGTAGCTGGATCGGACTGCAGATTCGTTCATGTCTCGAATCAATATCGTCCCCGGCGCTAAAGGAGCCTCAAGCCCTTCTCCAAAAAATACGATCATTGGACTCAACACTAAGTAAGCCAAAACGCCTCCCGCAACCATGATGCTCGCGATGCGTGGGCCGATAATGTAGCCGACACCGAGGAGTGATGGAGATAACTCAATGCTAACCGAAGCCCCCTTGAGCCCGATCGTTTTCCCGGCTGCATCCAGAGAGTACAGCGCAAAGGAGACACCCTCTTTCCACAGTTTCAACGCCTG
Organism: Pirellula staleyi DSM 6068; assembly: GCA_945870455.1. Taxonomy (GTDB): domain Bacteria; phylum Planctomycetota; class Planctomycetia; order Pirellulales; family Pirellulaceae; genus JBKCUI01. Next base: position 6,406 of record CAMBSL010000241.1, read on the forward strand.
CATCAAGAATTGGTATGCGAAACCAAGTCCGAAGCCGGCGAACACCATCGAGGCTGTCGCACCACCTTTTTCTCCAGCAAGCAAAACCTCGGCACAAGCCTTGCCTTCCGGAAACGTCAGGATGCCATGTTGTTTTACAATGAAGGCTTGGCGAAGCGGGATCATCAAGAGGATTCCTAGCAATCCCCCAAAAACGCTAACCGTCATGACACGAACCACGTCGATGTCGAATCCCAATAGCAAAAGGGTTGGCATAATCAGCCCAACCGCAAACGCTAAAGATTCCCCAGCGGATCCAGTTGTTTGAACTATATTGTTTTCCAAAATAGTCGTTTTACGAATCCCTGTGACACTCGATATCGCTCGAAAGAGCGTAATCGAGAGTACTGCAACAGGGATTGAAGCCGACACCGTGAGTCCGACTTTCAGGACGAGGTAGATCGAAGAGGCACCAAAGACAATACCGAGCAAAGCCCCCATTAGAATCGGAAACCAGGTAAACTCGGGAAGGTTTTCTTCGTCCGCGATAAACGGTTTTTGCTCCGGAACGTTGCTTTCGCTCATGGCATTGGAGGTCCGATTATGGACCGACCCTATTCAAGTGGTTTCGTTCAGCTTTCGCTCATTCGGTTTCATCGCTGGGCAGATTGTTATCCTTTTCGGCATCGGTCGCAACCGTACGGACGAGCATTAAGGCGAGCAACCCTTGCCGACCCCTGCATCTTTGGCTTACACTCACATTAGTTTAACCGTTAGCCGTCGGCGTACGTTCCTGGTGCCGCAGGCGTACGTTCCTGGTGCCGCAGGCGTACGTTCCTGGTGCCGCAGGCGTACGTTCCTGGTATCGAGTTCGCCTTTGGCTGACGGTACAACAAATAAGGCGAGCGGCAGCATGAGATAGTCCCGTAGCACGGGCTGCTAGCCTGTGCTTTTTAGACTATTACAGGCTGGCAGCCTTTGCTACGTGGTAGTTTTTGCTCTGACGGTTAAAATAATGGAACGCTTTCGGGCTTAAAAGTGCGACTCCTCAACCACTCAAATCGTATTTTTCGATCAAAAAATGGTGCAAAAGCAACGTCAGGATGCCGCGATCAACGCGCTGCGAATGATCCCCACCAAGTGGGCTGTGATCATTGTCGTGGCTATCATTGGATACGTCCTTCTTCAACCACAATTAAATAAGCGGTTCGGCTTGAGCCTGCCGAGTGTTGCGAGTCTGGTCGGCGACGAGAAACAAACGAGCCAAAAGAAGCAGGAAAAGCTCAACTCAAACGAAAAAACCAGCACGACGAACGCAGATTCGAACGCATCGAAAGCGGCGACGGAAGAGAAATCGGACAAAGACGATTCAGTCAACAAGGCGCCTACCTCTCAACCGCAGGTCAGCGACCCAACCATTGGGGCCGAACGGGACTCGGAAAAAATCCACGGATTTCTTACGGAAGTTGGACGCAACCGTTTCGAGTCGCCGGCGGGTCTGGTTTATGGTCCTGGCTCAGAAGAAGGGCATCGCCTAAAACACATCGAGAGACATTTGGAGGATCAACCCAAACGGCCGGGCTCACACGGCGTGTTCGAAGGGGACATGCATGCGTTCTTAGTCGCGATCGACGACGCTTATTCGCGAGCTAAGCGCGGGGATAAGGGAACCAAAAAGATTCAAGACGAGGGCTCGACGATCTACGAAGCGTCCTTTAAGAAACCGATCGGATTTCTTGGTGGGCAAGAGGGTGGTCGAAAACGCAATCCTCCTCTCAAACAGTTGCGGATCGTCGTGCGCGGCAAGTCCCTCATCACTGCCTTCCCTTTCTAATGATCCTTTATGACCTCCCAGGATTCCAAAATCATCTACGTTGAATCATGTCCGATTTGCGGCGACGGTCTTTGTCGAATCCGCATTTGCATTAGCAACCAAAAAGTCACAGGTTTTATCCTGTGCGATGAATGCGAGGCGATGTGGACCGACCCATTGATGCAAGAGCGAGTGCCTACTAATGTGGATGAAACGGACCCACAGTGCCCGAGCTGCAGCCAATCCATTTGGGGCAAAAACATGCACTGGGCAAACATCGGTGAAATATGCTTACTAGGATGGTTTGATCACGTTCAGATGGTGGACGAATAATCTATCCTAAGGGCGACCTTCGCGAAAGCGTTTTAGCTGTTCTCGATGTTGCTTGTCTTTTGGTTCAAGGCCGCGGCATAACTCGGATAGCTCTATTGCCCGCTCGACGCGTCCAAGACGATACTCGATCTCGGCGAGCGTATCGAGATAAGTCGACGTCGGGTCGCTCGCCACCACCTTGCTCGCCAGCGACCATGCGGTTTCGAGATTGCGATTGCACTTCGCTGCAAACCAAGCCGTGTTGTTTCCAATCAATGGATCGTTCGGGAATTCCTTCAGATGGTTCAGCATGGGTTGGTAATAG
>CAMBSL010000242.1 GCA_945870455.1 Pirellula staleyi DSM 6068
ACCTCTACCGGTTCGTGCGGCTGCGCAAAGCCGACGATAACATCTCGAACAAGGTTGAGTGAGGTCTCGCTCAACAACGACGATTTATTGCCGATGATGTCTACTTGACGATTGAATTCAGGTTCATCGAGAACACGCATTTGAATTCCAACGAGTTGCGTCGAAACGGATCGAAGCTTCGCTGATGCGTTAGCAAAATAGACTGCTGTGTCGGCAACGATTAATTTAAGCGGTTCGTCTTGTATCGACTGCTGGCTCGCGCATGGTTCAACGGCATACCAAGCTATGCGCTGCAATCTCTCCCAATCTTGTTTGGCCAAATCAGCTAATACCGTATTCCAATCCAGACTGAGATCGCCTTTGAGTTCGCACCATTGGAAAGCTGAGCCAAGGCAAAGTCCTTGCTTGCCGAAGCGGTCCTTATTGATCTTCTTTGAGTCACCGATAGGGACGTGGGATGAGCCAGGTTTGATTGGCTTAGCCAAGAACTCGGGTTCAAGCAACTTCGACATGCTTTCGACTTGAAAATCAAACGGGACACGCCAAGCGGTTGCGCAGATGGTGAGCGGACCCATGCTCGGTCCGTATCCTGCTTCGTCTACTCCGATTACAAGCTTAGTCGCTTGCATCAAAAACTCTTTCGAGTCTCCTTAGGAGGATTCTCTTTTCCCTTTGTAGGGTTCTTCTCCGACTTTGGTTTGTCACCTTGGAAGAACTGGAACGGGAGACTGAACAAATCGAGATTCATTTTTGGAAGCGAATCGGGAGCGGGTTTTTCGGTTGCAGATTCGGTTGCAGTTATCGGTATTGGTATCGGTTCGATGTCGAGCGTACCAACAACGATCAGGCGTTCGGGCAACTGTGTTAAATGCAGGTTGGCTCCTCGAAACCACTCCAGCCAAGGTGCTTTATACTCAGGCGGAGGCAAGCATTTCGTCGAATCGAATCCTAGGTGAGTGGTTGCAGGCGAGCCCGAACTTGAGCTCATCATGTGGAAATGCGTGGGCCACGCGGTCGTCGTCCACACAGCAGAATCCAAGACGTATCGCCCTCCTAGCGAGCACTGCAACTTTGCATCGAGCAGCTCTTCGGCAACGGCTAAGGAATCGCTAGCCGGGACTTTGAGTTGCGATTGCAAAGAATCCAACAACATCAGATTCCCTCTTGTGGTTTGGGCTGCAAGCCGAAACCAGTAGGTATTAAACCATGCTGAGAGCTTGCTTTTTTCGAGATCCCCAATTCTGAGTCTACCCTGCGCGAAATCTTCCGCAGGAATAGATCGCAAGTGAATGGCACAGTTCTCCAAAATCGATCGATCGAACGACAGGACACTAAAACCACCCATTTGCCAACGCCATGCGCCGACGAGCAAACGAGAGAAACCCATCGCATCGGGCGGCCCGCCTCCTAATCCTAGAGGTAACCGATCCAAATAGCCGGGGCGTGGCCAAGCTCCCAAGTATGCTGGGAGCGACTGCAGCGTCCTGAGCGTTGCGAGCAACCCTTTGGTTTCGCCCGGCACGGGTGGCACCAAATCCTTCAGTCCCGTAAACATCACGTGGTCAGGTGAATACGACTTCGGAGTGCTTAACCCTGCTAAATGAAATTGGCAATTGATGACATCGTCGGGCGGAAGCTGAATCTCGGTGCGGACTGGCGGAGCCAACATACTGGAAAGCCAGCCGTATTTCTCACTTCCCAAAGGAGCGACGTACGCTTCGATCGCCAAGCGTTCGACGTTGTCATTGGTGTCGCGAGCATATCGACGAATTCCTACCATAAGCGGATCCGTCTGTTGCCATTGCGTCGCGTAAAAGGACGCTTGATCTCGATACGCTTGTGCTTCTTCGACGGAACATTCCGTAATAGGCACGTCTGCGATGGGCAAAAAGCTACCTCTTTTTCCTCGCAGTGAATCGTGCCAACTACCAGAATAGGCAAGCGTTTGCGAACCATCGACGCGGCGCTGGAATGAGGGTGGCAAATATCCGTCCGCTATCAAGCGTTCTATATTTGGAACAATTGGCTTGACACCGGTTTCGGCGGTGGAGGTCAGGCTGGCCATTTCTGCAATTTCGATAGCTGCTATCGCCCTAAGGCGACGTCGCAGTTCGATCTGGTACTGGGGCGATACGATATTGCGGAAGAAATCCGAAGACAGATAAACGAAAATATCATATTTGTGCTCAAGCGGCATCATCAATCTGGCAAAGCGAAATGCCCTAGAGTCACCCAGCGAGGGCTCTCCACGGTGAACCTGCAAAAATCGTTCCACCAATTGTCTGCTGGACGTAACGAATACGTACGGGCCTCGATCGACCATAAACGAACGAACTTGATTGTCGGGGGAGCTCAGCAAAGAAACTTGGGCGCCACCGATTTCTACCATTTCCAATTTGCAGCCTATGTTGCTAAGTTGCTTCGCAGCCGCAGACCGTTCTTGAGTTAACGATGTTTTTAGCAACGCGACATTTTTGGCTTCAAACAACACGCCAAGCGATGGACCTTCTTGCAAGTAAAGATCCTGGCCGATGATTGCCATATCGCCAATGATGGAATCGCCAAAGAGCTTTGCGACCATGGTCGTTTTGGTATTGAGCAATTTCTCCATTCGTCGATTCGTCTCGTAATTGAAACCTCGAAGAACGGCCATCTGAGCAAGGTCGCCACCTCGAGTTTGGCTTAGCTCTTGAAACCATAGATAGTTGCTGAAGCTTGCAAATCGCAGATAGTAGCACTCGGGTGGTACCATCTTTGCAATCGGCTCTATCTCTAGGTCGATAGGTGTGTCCGGGGCAGGAACAGTGACCCAGCGCGGCGGCGCAGGGGTCGGTACAATCCTGAAATCGCTTGATGGCGGTTGCCGAAGGGATTCTTGCAGAATTTCAGCGCGAAGCGATTCGACGCCAGCAACAAGTGCAATCGTCGGAAGTGGGTCCGACTGCTTCTGCATTAAAGCTTTGCCGTTTTTGATCAATTCGGGCAACGGGAATCCGTACCGGTATGCAAGAATATGAGTCAAGTAGTTTTCGACGATCGTAGGGTAGTCGCTTCGTTCAATCTGTTTCTTGGCTTGTTGCACATAGCCGTCCCACCAAGATCGAAGTAGCGCCTGAAATGGCGGAGAATACGTGCTGAAAGACCTCTGGACGGAACTTTGGGTCGACAATGCATTCGACTGCCAATCGACACCCTTGTTCGGCTTGACATCGACTGTCGTTGAGAGGTCACCTGAGATACGAACCTGAAACGGTTCGCTGCCTCGGAACAAGAACTGAACACGGATGATCTCGGGCGGGTCAATTTGTTCTCTCGCGTTTTGAATAGCGGATCGAATACGTTGGATGAGGGCACCATTCCCGATGATCGGGCGATCAACTTGTCGTCCAGTTTTCACTTCAGGCGGATCGCTCGTCAACAAATCAACTGCCGGAAACATGACCCGACCGTCGGCATCGCTGACGACAATGCGGAGCGACGCGGTGGATTCGACCTGACCGGCCGGTATCATCAATCGAGCTACACCATAGGGCGTTCCGGCAATCGCTTCGAACTGTCCCGGAATATTCTGGCCGAAAAGACATGTGTTTTGATCGAAGAGCGAAATCACAAATGCGAACAGAAATGCTAGCGAACATAGAAATGCTGGCGAACGGAGTGGTGTGTGGCAGTTGACTAGAATCATCGACCGACTCGATTCTGTTGGAGGTTTGAACGAACCCCTCCATTGTCGCGATTCAAAGATGGAGGGCAAGTGTAGTGCTTTTCTCCAGTGTTTTACCTCCTACATCGCCCATTAGGGATATTGGAATAAACCGATCCCGCACAGCATCGCCCGTTGGAATTCTTAGAAAATGAAAGTTTAAAGAAAGTCCGATAAAAATACCTAAAGTTGCATCCGTTCGGTTGACCCAACCGTATAATCCGTCATCGGCTCGCGACCGTCGAAACATGTGCTTTGATCTTTCTCAAAGCATCCTCACAAAACCCAGTACGGAAATTTAGATTAATGTTGAAGACAAAGTTGTTCAGTTTGGCACTTGCTGCCGTTTCGAGCGTAGGATCGTTCGCATTTGCTGCTGATAAGGATATCGTTGACACCGCTGTTGGAGCAGGAAAATTCAAGACACTAGCCGCAGCTCTCGGTGCCGCCGGCCTTGTTGAAACCATGAAGGGTGCTGGTCCATTTACCGTTTTCGCACCAACCGATGAAGCGTTTGCAAAGCTGCCAGCAAGTGCGATTGCCGACCTGCTCAAGCCAGAAAACAAAGCCAAATTGACAGCCATTTTGACCCACCACGTGGTCAAGGGCAAAGTAATGGCAGGCGACGTTGTTAAGGTCAAGGGCGCTGTAGCTTTGGATGGACAACGTATCGACGTCGCTGTTGCTGGTGGAGCCGTTTCGGTTGACGGAGCAAAAGTTGCCGCCACCGACATCGTTTGCACCAATGGTGTTATTCACATCATCGACACCGTTATGATGCCAGCCACCGATAACATTCCGACCGTTGCGACCAAGGCCGGTAGTTTCAAGACTTTGTTAGCAGCCGCGCAAGCTGCTGGTCTTGTTGAGACTCTTAGCGGCGCTGGCCCTCTCACGGTTTTCGCACCGAACGACGAAGCTTTCGCTAAGCTCGGCACGACTGTTGCTGATTTGCTCAAGCCAGAAAACAAAGCAAAGCTTGCTTCTATCTTGACGTACCACGTTGTGGCTGGACGAGTTTATTCTGAAGACGCAATTGCTGCCAAGGCTGCAAAGACCGTCAATGGCGGATCTGTGAAGATCACTGTCACCGATAAGGGTGCATTTGTAAACGATGCCAAGATCCTTGCAACCGATATCGACGCGTCCAATGGTGTAATCCATGTGATCGATTCGGTTATCCTCCCACCAGCCAAATAGTTTTGTGAATGAATGGTCTTCACTCAGTCCAAAATCAAAAATAGAAACTCCGTAGTAGCCTTACTACGGAGTTTTTTTGTGGAATTTTGCGGTCGTTATCACGCGTAGTGTGATGATGTATTTATTTTGGCGTAGCGAAACTCGTCACGAGATTATTTAACTACTTGAAAGTAGCAGGCACATTCCATGTGCCGTAGCCTCAAAAACCAAAGGTTTTTGAATTGCGGACGGCACATGGAATGTGCCTGCTACCATAAAATGACCTCTTCTGAGCGTGCCAATTGCGGCCGGGTTCTTTCACCCTGCCTCTCGCCTTTCGTTTGTTTCGACAAAACAATCACTACTTTCGTGCCGAAGCTTGGAGAAGTATCAGATTCTGACTTATTCCAGTGAAATTGCACTCTTCGAGACAACGTTTCGGGCTTATTCTATCATCCGGTTTTTTCTCGGATGTTCGTGTCGAGTCAGCCAGCATCGACCGGATACGTTTTCTCAATGAACTAGATTTAGTGTTTGTCCATGTCTCAGCCTTGGTCCCCCACATCGTGGAAGTCCTTCCGCGTCTCGCAGCAGCCCACGTACGCTGACCCAGCAGCTCTTGCGAACGTGCTGCATCAGATCAGCGTAATGCCTCCGTTGGTCACAAGTTGGGAAGTGGATCATCTGCATGATGGAATTGCAGACGCACAAAAGGGCAATGCGTGGTTGCTGCAAGGGGGTGACTGTGCGGAAACCTTTGATCAATGCCAAACCGAGCCCATCGCAAGCAAGCTAAAACTATTGTTGCAAATGAGTTTGGCGATTGTCTTTGGTTCGCGAAAACGCATATTGAGGGTTGGCCGGATGGCTGGTCAATATGCCAAGCCCCGTTCGAGCGACACCGAAACTCAGAACGGCGTAACGCTGCCTTGTTACCGTGGCGATTTGGTGAACCAATTTGAATTTACGGAGAAAGCTCGGAAAGCCAATCCTGAGCTGCTCTTGCGAGGCTACGAACGATCTGCACTCACGCTTAACTTTGTCAGAGCGCTAAGCGAAGGTGGCTTCGCCGATCTTCACTATCCCGAGAATTGGAATCTTTTATTTGTGGACGAGGCGAAAGGTGAAGTAGCAGCTCGTTATCGCGAGTTGGTTAAGTCGCTTGGGGATGCGATTCGGTTCGTCGAAACCATTCTGCAAGAGCCGACGGCAGAGCTGAAGCGGGTCGATTTTTTTACTTCGCACGAAGCCTTGCATCTGGACTATGAGACTGCATTAACGCGACCGAGCGTGCGCGGTATCGGTTACTACAATCTTGGTACGCACTTGCCCTGGATTGGCGAACGCACTCGAATGATCGCTGGCGCACACGTCGAGTACTTTCGTGGTATACGCAATCCTGTTGCGGTCAAGATTGGACCGTCGATGCATGTGGATGAACTGCTCGAACTGATCGATCGATTAAATCCGGACAACAAACCGGGGCGTCTAACGTTGATCCACCGCATGGGGCGTAACAAGGTCGAGGCGGCCCTACCCCCCATGATCGAAGCGGTTCAACGGGCGAATCGATTGGTTCTTTGGGTATGCGATCCGATGCATGGAAACACCGTTTCAACAGCGCACGGACGCAAGACACGCCGATTCGATGATATCGTGGATGAACTCCGATTGTCGTTTGCCATCCATCGTGCTTGCGGATCCATGTTGGGCGGTGCCCATTTGGAACTGACAGGCGAAAATGTGACCGAATGCATCGGAGGCTCGCGAGGATTGACGGAATCGGACCTTGGAGTTGCTTACCAAACGCAGCTCGATCCGAGGCTCAATTTCGAACAGGCGCTTGAGATCGCGTTTGAGATATCGAGCCAGCTTTCAGCTCAACGCATTTGAGTTTTCACTTCGGAGCGTCGGTCAATTCGAGAGTCAGCCATGTTCCAGGGCTGACTTCCACGGATGGCACTTCGGTCGAACTAAATCGACTCAACCGTGCGTCCCAAGTTCGTTTCAGCACGACGATTTTTCCGCTTGGAACACTTTTGCAAACAAGGGATTCATTGGATTCGTCGCGTTCTAGTTCTGTCGAAATCGCTAGGATCGAATAGCTGCGTTTTCCTTTATGTTCCTGTTGAATGAAGAAGTTGCTGAACGGTGTTTGAGAAGATTTCTTTGGCAAACGAACGGTTAACGTGGAATAGGCATTGAGTTGAATCTGGCTGCCATCACTGTGCTCGGATAGCCGCCCGACAAACGATCCTGCATCGTTCCAGGCGACGATGAAATCATGCAATGCGTGCGAGGGGTGCGCATTGAGTAGAAAGTTTCCTTTTGAATTTGTTTGCTGCCAAGCATGTTCGGGCCAAGACAGGGAAGCGATGAGTGGATCGGTTTTGGAAGGTATCTCCATTGTTCCTTTTGCTAGAAACACTACGTTTGCATTTGCGGCCACTGACCCGTTGGGATTGAGAATGGTAGCTGCGTCCTTTATCTCTGGACTGGGTCTTCGAAGGCGAAAATCAATCGGCGAGCTTTCGGCGTCACTCTTGTTGATACGAACCCACTGTCGTTGGTATCCACAGGCGACTAGTTCGATATTCAGTTTGTCAGAAAAGTCGATGTTCGGGAGCGTGAATTTACCGTTTGCACCGAGCAAAGTTCGCTTGGGAAGAGTCAACTGCGAATCCCAGTCCATGGGTTTTTCCTCATGGCTTTGGCGATTCAGTGGCGGATCCGAAGCATATCGAACCATAAATCGTTCAATGGGTTCCCCCGTGTCCGCATCCATCACACGATATTCTGAAATGCGTTTGGGAAACATGACAATCTCGATGGAATGTCGTGCCTTATGATTTTCGCGAACGCATGCGTTTTGGAAACCATCTTTTTGCACTTCAAACGTCAAGGCCCCGATCGGAGCGTTTTGCCAACTGGCTTTGCCTTGTTCATCGGTTCGCGCAGACCACTCAATGGCACCGGATCTGTCCCACGAGCCTAAGCGAACCAACGCATCCGAGATGGGCTTCGCTAGATTGTCCCTAACAATCAATTCGAGTGGGGCTGGTTTCTTTAGCTCGATGACTGGCACGCTCGTGCTCGATAGAGAGAGATTATTCAAAGAGCCCGCTTCACCCGTTGGGAGTATTGCCCGGAGATTGATACCGAGTGCCTGAACTCCGCCCAAATCAAACCATCCACGGTTGTCCGATTTAGCTGTTAGCTCGGGCGGGTCTGCAAAGTCGTAGCCAGATTCAACACTCGACACGATCGCCCCTTCGACTTCTCGGTCTTGATCGTCGACGACATAAGCTTGAATGGAACTGGCTTTTCGCAAAATGGAAAGGCTTGATTGCTGCTGCGCAATCGGAATTTCAAGGTGCGAGTATCCAGTCTTTCTGGCCTGTATGGAATAGATCTTCGGATACTCTAACGACTCCCATCGCCACTCGCCTTTTTCATTCGTTGTGGCGAGATGCCTTCTATCCGATTCGCTAGAGCTCGATGGACTAAACAAAAACGCAGTCAATTCGACTCCCGCAATCGGTCTGGCGTCTTCGTCAACGATTGTGCCTTCTTGCGAATAAGACACATCCCGTTGCGACCCGGTCGATTGTGCAATCCCAGCTCGTTCTTGGCATATGCAAACGCAGAAAAAGATTGGCAGTGTAAATAGGTTCGCTCGCGAAGTCAGCCGAATAAAGCCAGGAATGGATCGAAGCATTGCATTGTTGGTCCGTTGTGATAAGTAGGCGAGCGACAGTCTTAAATCTACCTGAAACGGGGCTTAAAGATAATGTAGTTCGACCACAACTTTTCCCCGAGAGAACAAAGTGGAGTGTCCCCGATTTTCGCCTCATGGAAGGAATTCACGATTGACTATACCAGTTGGTAGTAGCTCGTCGGTTGCTGGCGTTTACTTCAAAATGCTCTGGTGCT
>CAMBSL010000243.1 GCA_945870455.1 Pirellula staleyi DSM 6068
AGCAGGTTTTCGAGTCGATTGCACTGTTGGCGAATCATGTCGACTTTTGCAATCGCTCGGCTTTGCCCAGGCCATTGGATTTCCTCAAGCTCTTCGCAGAGCAAGTCCGCATTCATGTGAATTACCGAAAGCGGATTCTTGATCTCATGCGCCAACGAGCCAGCTAACTCCGCGAGTTCATGGTATTGCCGTCGCAGTTCGTCGACGGTCGCTTGTAAATCATTGCTTTTGAATTCACCTACCATAACGGAGATTTCTAGAGATTCTTTTCAGGCTAGCGAGTGGTGTCAAAGCCACATTGGCAACAAAGCGCTTAGTAGAAAGACGACGAGCAACACCCAAGCGATATACCACCAAAGGTTTTTTTTCTTCGTAGAATCGAGTTCTTCCTCATCGAGATCGTGATTGTCATATCCGCCATAACCTAGAGCCGCGTGCGATTCGAAGTCGTCCTCGTCGCTCTTGCGTTCGAATGTTCCAACAGGAAGTCTGACCGTGTTGCAATGCCGGCAGAGGGTTGCCCTCGTTGCAACACGCTTGCCGCATCCTAGACAATCCGTGAATTCGAGCTTAGCAGGCTTTCTGTCCGTCATGCCGATTCACAATCCTTGTGCCAAACCGACCGGTCATTCGACTCATCGGACGGTTTGCGCCGTACCGATACCACATGATAGCGGTGGGGAGCGAGGCCCCAGGTGATGACCCTCGCATTTTTTCACATTCTCGTAACGGCAAGGGTGCTTACGCATCACACTCCGCGTGAGGTTTCCTAGGGTCGCAGTCCTAAGTTTTAAGCTAGACGCAATGCTAGTGTTCTGTCAATATTAAAAATTTGGGTTGGCAATAGGTGCCGAACTCGCCAGAGTTCGGTTTTTCCTTGCGGCACTGAAGTCTGGCGACTCCAGCTACCCCCAAATTTAACCTGAACAAAACGCTAGGTTCCAAATTCCGGGCGATGCCGCCCCAACTGCTCTTGGAGACGCTGCACAATACTTGTGTGCATTTGGCTGACCCGGCTTTCGCTCAGATCGAGTGTCGCGCCAATTTCCTTCATCGTCAGTTCCTCGTAATAATAGAGAATGATGATGAGGCGTTCGTTGCGGTTTAGGCCTTTGGTGACCAATCGCATGAGGTCGCTTTTGTTGACCCGGCGAGTCGGATCTTCGCTGCGTTTGTCTTCGAGGACGTCGATCTCTCGAACGTCTTTGTAGCTATCGGTTTCGTACCACTTCTTGTTGAGTGAGACTAATCCGACTGCGGACGCATCGCTTTTCATCTTCTCAAGTTCATCGATCGAAATTCCCATAAATAGGGAGATTTCGTGAGTGCTTGGAGCGCGACCGTACTTGGCTTCGAGAAGCTTCGTGGCTTCGTTCAACTTGCTTGCCTTGCTGCGGACTAGGCGAGGGACCCAGTCCATTGTTCGCAATTCGTCGAGCATTGCTCCGCGTATTCGCGGTACGCAATAGGTCTCAAACTTGACACCTCTCTCCAAATCGAATGCGTCGATTGCATCCATCAAGCCGAAGATGCCAGCGCTAACAAGGTCATCGAGTTCGACACCCTCTGGTAGTTTGGCTCTAAGTCGTTCGCCGTTGAAACGGACGAGAGGCATATAGCGCTCAATGAGAATATTTCTCAAATCGACGTTTGTTGAATCCGCTTTGTATTTATTCCATACATCAACAATGTCGATGTTCGATGCTACGGTCGTCGCCATCCGAACCTCCGTGACTGACATGGCAAGGGCAATGATTTCCTGGGGCACAGGGAATCAATGAATCGTGTAATCTGGTCTGCTTCGCAAGCAAAGCAATGTGTGTAACCATTCCGTTTGTAACACACCTCCACGCTGTCAATCGTCCTGACTGACATCGCGGCTTGTGTCCTGGGAGGCGGACTCTACCGACTTGGAACTGTTAATTCCACATCAATTGAGCAAAGAAGTATTTTTGGGAACTCGCTGTCTTTGCTAGATTGCCTATCGTTCGGTATTCAATCTCTTCGGAGTATTGAAATTGCGAACAAGCAACGTATCAAATCCAACTAGCCTTCCGCATTCTTCCGCTTCTCACGTATTTTTTCAAACTTGCTCCGGTAATTCATTTCCACGCTCTGCCTAATGGCAGAATCCGCAATTTGCCCAAACAACCATCCGGTCACTGCAAAGATAGCAGTTGCGATCAGGCATTGAGTCAAAATGGATTCTGACGTTTCACCGCTTAACAGACCAAGAAGGATCGTGGTCGATAAAGCGATGCAACCAAAACATCCTGCAAATGAACGTCCCAACGAAATGCTCACTGGGAAAGAGGGTTCAATAGATACTAAACCGGAGAGAAATCCCTCCGGCCGGACACTCGACGAAGATTTCCGATCGACGCAATTTCGTACGCTGTTTCGGAAGGGACATCGCCACGACACTACCATCGGCATCGATTGAGCGGTTTCTGCACCCTGTTGCAAAAAAATTCAAGTTGTTTTCGAATACCCAAATGCAACGTCATCCCAATCCCTCCATTTCAACAAGATCATGGCCAAACAACACTCGCCCCGGTTTCTAGCGATCGCTAATGAAACGAAAGCCCGCATTCAAGAATGCACGATCCACGAACTTAAAACACGTATGGATCAGGGAGAAAACGTGACCTTGGTGGATGTACGCGAAGACAGCGAATTTATCGCCGGGCACATTCCCAAAGCCATTCATTTGAGCAAAGGCATTATCGAAAGGGACATCGAATCCGTCGTTCCGGACCCAAACCAAGAGATCCTTCTCTACTGCGGTGGGGGATTTCGCTCCGCCTTGGCTGCCGACAACCTCCAACGTATGGGATATTCCAACGTAATAAGTGTCGATGGTGGATGGCGAAGCTGGACCGAAGCCGATTATCCAATCGAGATCAAGGGGTGAAAGTCATTATGCCATCCCGCAAGCGGGGATGCGGGGGATGCGGGGGGATGCAAGCGGGGCAATCCTCTGTTCTACCGTTGCCAAAAGCCATGGTCGATTGACCGGACTGTCCAAGCGCCGTACATTGTGAGCGGAGTTAGCACCGCCCGATACCTTAGAAACATCAAGTCACATTCAATCTATGATTGTCGAAAGGTCTACAGACGGATTTCGAGTCACGGTACCTTGCAAAGTGAACTTGTTCCTGGAGGTTTTGGGCAAGAGAATAGATGGCTATCATTCGCTTGATACGGTGATGATGGCAGCTTCACTCGCTGACGAGTTGGAGATTAGCCATCGAGAGGATGGACGACTGCTTCTCAGTGTCGAGCTGCCAGAGCGTTCAGGCCAAAGTCTGGATGAAGAGGATTTGGCGTGGTCTATCCCCGCCGACCAAAACAACTTGATCCTTCGGGCGTTGGAGAGGCTCCGCGTTTTTTTGGGCAAGCCCCATCTCGGCGCAGATGTCCGATTGATCAAACACATCCCCGCCATGGCAGGACTGGGTGGCGGAAGCGCTGATGCTGCCGCAGCACTCGTGCTTGGCACGTTGCTGTGGACGGAACATGAAAAACTGGACCAAATCGCGACCGTTGCAAGCCAGCTTGGCAGCGACGTTAATTTTTTCCTCGAGTCCCATTGCAACAGCTTTTGGCTGGCGCGATGCACGGGCAGAGGTGAGAAAGTCGAAAGCTTGCATTGCAAGAAATCGTTGCATTTTGTCGTAGTGCATCCGCCGCGAGGATGCGGCACGAAACAGGTTTTTGATGCGTTGCGACTCGAACCGTCGCAGCGAGTGATGATGAATCCAGATAAACTTATCCAAGCTCTGGGGCAAGGAGACGTGAAAACCATTGGCGAATCGCTTGCGAATCGGTTGGAACAGGCTGCGGCAGAAACAACGTCTTGGATCGATCGGTCGAGAATGCAGCTCAATCGATACGACCATCATGGTCAGTGCCTATCCGGGAGCGGTTCGGCCAGATTTTGTTTGTGCACAACCCGCGAACAAGCCGAGAAGATAGCTAATGAAATACGTTTGCAGGGAAAAATGCGGGCATATTGCGTTCAATCGTGGCAGTCGCCGTCGATCGAAGAGCAGATCATAAGAATTCGAAACGGATGATGAGTTTTTGAACTCAAGTCAAAAAGGGATTGGAACTGTTGCCATGGAAATCACCGAGGTACGCATCAAGCTAATGGAGGCATCGGAAGACCGCCTCCGCGCTTTTTGCTCGATCACCATCGATCATTGTTTTGTCGTTCGAGATCTCAAGATCATCGAGGGAGTCAACGGCCCCTTCGTCGCGATGCCAAGCCGCAAGATGACGGCGAGATGCGGGAAATGCGGCAACAAGAATTATCTGCGCAGCCATTACTGCAATCAGTGCGGGGCACGGCTTCGCGGCCCGCAAGACGTGCATGATTCTGAGGGCAGCAACTCCAACAAAATGTATGCCGATATCGCCCATCCCATCAATCAATCATGCCGCGACTTGATCCAAAACTCAGTCATTCGAGAATACTCGGATGAACTCGAACGAGCTAAACAACCAGGTTACAAGTCTCGGTACGATGATGAATATGTCGAGATTGGGACTCCAAATGGGCATTCCGAAACACCCACGGTTGCAAGTGCAGTTCCTGTTCCACAAAGCGGAGCAGTTCCTGTTCCACAAAGCGGTGCAGTTCCCAAACCTCACTTCTTGGAATCCAGAAAACCGCAAGCCGCCGAATCGAATGCAGAACCCGATCCAAAAATCGATAAACGAACGTTCGGCGACGGAGTATTCTAGGGGCTGGCCTCGAACCTTATTTCGCAGGCAACTCCATAACCTCAACTTTGCGGATCAGGACCTTGCTGCCGGGATCATGTTGCTGAAAAGCAAAGTGCCCCTCCTTGAACGTTAGGTTGAAGTCCAAGAACTCAAACAATTCGTTGCCATCGACGGTGATTTTGATGCGAGTCATGTTTTTACCTCGCCATACATCGTCGCGAACTTCGAGCTCGTAGGTGAACCACGTATCCGGTTCAACCAACCGTTTGTAAACGTGACACATTCCGTAAAGCGATCCGGTCCGAATAGGGTCTGTGTGTGTACTATCAATTTGCGCTTCGTAGCCGTCACTAAAGCCTGGCTTGCGGGTAGTACGGAAATAGAGTCCAGAGTTTCCCTTGTCGTTGATCTTGACCTCGGCCCGATACTTGAAGTTTTTGTAAGGACCCTTGGTGCTTACCAACATGGAAGCCGCTCCCGACCCTGCTAGCGCACCGTCCGTGACTTGCCAAACGCTGTCGTCTTTACCAACTTTCTCCCATCCATCCATCGACTTGCCGTCGAACAAAGGCACCCAGTTTGTTTCCTGTGCACTTAAATTTCCCGAAGAGACAAGGGCGAAAAAGCCCAGCGTCATTGAAGTTAGCCATCGAACGTTTCGAGTCATGTCTGTAGTTCCTTGAAAACTGGAGGAAGGATTGGGGTGGATCTGTGATCGCGAGGAAAGCTGAATAAACACGCAATCTCGGGATCAACGAGAGACGCATTGTAATCTAAATCTTCGACTCGATCACGCTCCATCTTTCGCCTCGAATGCCCGCCACGCCCATTCCACTACGCGAGCTGCAATATCGCGCAAGGTGTCACTAGTCCTTTGCCTATGTGCTCGATGACACCTACCCAAGGCTCCTGCATTCGATGTCGTTTCGTTATCGCACATCGCTCCAACCCAAAAATTTGGCCACTCTACCGTTGGAGCCTGCTGCCCACACGACGTTGTCGCTCGATACGCTCAACGCATGAAAGCCCGTCTCCGATAACGCCTGCCATGACTCTCGATCGGAACTCCAATCACAGCCTGTCGGCCCGCAAGCCAACCATATACGGGACTCGGTCGTAGCGGATTGCGCTCGAACAAGTGCGGAAACGATGCTGGAACGAAAGCCTCGCGGTCGACTGTTTTTTGGGCTTCGCCAACTCAGTCCTCCATCATCGGAAAGTGCGATGTTGTGCTCCACCGTCGATTCCTTACGATAGTCACCTCCAACGCAGACTCCTTTCGATTCGCCAACAAACGCCACGGAGAATATCCCTGCGGACTCGCCTCGCAAGATTGGATCCACCCGCTCGAATGTCCAGCTTTCGCCTCGATCACTGGAGCGAAAAATGCGACTCGAACCAGCGGTTCCTCCGCCAAGGCCAATCCAGGCATTGTTTTCGGAAACGAACAGCGTCGAATTGCTGGCCGCAAACCCAGCTTCTCCAACTTCCATTTTTGGAATCGCAGAAGGCTGGATAACAGACCAAGAATTGCCGCCATCCAAGCTCTTGACGATCAACAAGCGACCGTCGACTGGATCGCTAAACGCAAGTCCACTCTGGTCGTTGAAAAACCTCATCCCATCAAAAAAAGCTTGCGGCGACAGATTCTCGTAAACTTTCAACCATGAGTTCCCTCCATCGAGGGTCTTCATAATGACCGCTGGCTGACCGGCTGTGGCTACGATCGCTCGATTGCCGTCCCATGCATGGATCGATCGGAATTCGAGTTTGTCGAGTTTGTCCAATTGCGGGATGGAGATTCGATTCCAATGCGATCCTCCGTCCAGGGTTCGAACGATGGTTCCTTGGCTACCACATGCCCATACAACATCTCGACTGACCGCAGCCAGTCCTCGCAGGCTTGCATGGTTTGTTGTGTCGAAATTCTGCCAAGGCTCTTGGCCGAAAGATTGCGTGACGCTCAGCAAATGGCAAACGATCAACAGAAAACAAATGCGCAGCATATACGTTTTTTAGGTTTCTTCCCAAACTTGGACGAATGAACGAAAACGCAATTGTACTACAGAATGTGTCCTGCAAAACGGAACACTTTCGGGTTGCACGCTCGTCCTTCTTGATTTCCAATTCAACAAATCCAACAACCGGCACGAACAAAGAGTGAGGTCACCCAAACATTGAAGATACTTCTTGCAAACGATGATGGCATTTATGCTCCAGGTCTTCGAGCGATGCGTGATGCGTTGGTCCAACTCGGAGATGTTGTGGTGGTCGCACCCGCGACAGAACAGAGTGGAGTTGGGCATTCGATCACGTATCTATCACCCTTGACATGCAAAGAAATTTTCGACGGCGACGATTTTCGTGGATGGGCCGTAGATGGCTCACCTGCCGATTGCGTAAAACTAGGTGTGGCGGAGTTGGCTGGTCAGCCTCTCGATCTCATCGTCAGCGGAATCAACGGCGGCTTGAACGCGGGCATCAATGTGCTCTACTCGGGCACGGTGGCTGCTGCGATTGAGGGTGCCTTTTTTCGGATTCCAAGTATTGCCGTGTCGCTCGAGCACGATACGCATGCTGATTTCGAATCTGCGGCTCAACTCGCGGTTGCGCTCATTCGACAGATCATTGAAAATCAAGGGCCTGGTAGCGAACTGTACAACATCAATATTCCAACGGCGGCTACCAAAGTCTTTCGCTCCGGCCAAGTTCCGGAGGTGCATTGTGTGCCGATGGGTGTCGAACGGTATGGCGATCATTACATTAAGCGTCAAGACCCTAAAGGCCGCAACTACTACTGGTCAACCAATGATCCACCCCCTAAGCCGACCGATCATGAGACCGATTTAAACGCGTTGGCGCTCGGTCACATCACCATTACTCCATTGCAGTTCAATATGACCAAGCAGGGTCTGCTAAAACAAATGCCAAACTGGAAGCTCTCCGTAGCAGGATTGACTGCACCAGGACTCCGATGACCGTCGACTCGTCGATACTGAAAAACAAGCGAGTTGTGTTCGTTGGTAAACTTGGAGCGCTCCCTCGCAAGGAAGCCATGCAACTCATTCGCGAGCACGGAGGCAATCCTCTCGAACGCGTCGCGGACGACATCGATTTGGTCATTATTGGAGCGGAAGAATTGCCAGCCGAAGATCTTTCGGATTTGCTGAGCGATTCCATTCGAAAGGGAATGCGAGAGGGCCGTACGACGCTCGTACATGAGCATGAGCTTTGGCAACAGTTAGGCGTGGTGGACGAATCTTCCAGCATGCAGCTTTATACACCAGCCATGATGGCCGGACTCATCAAGACGCCTGTGCGGAACATTCGGCGATGGCTTCGCATGGGACTGCTTGCAAGTAAAAAAGTTGCACATCGACTTCCCTATTTCGACTTCGAGCAAGTTCAAAACGCGAGGCAACTATTAGGTTGGATCTCGCGCGGTGCACTTCCCTCCGACATCAAACGTCAGTTGACCGAGTTTGCTCCTTGGGTCGCAAATCGTTCTCTGATGGAACTGGATTTGGTCGTCGATGGTCGCAGATTGTTGTTGCGACATGGAGGACAATTGCTGAGTGCCAACGGGCAACTGCATTTGGATTTCGATCGAGATGAGGAATTGGAATCGCAGGGTACCTCGACATTGCCGTTTCAGGCTACCGGGATCAGCCACGATGCTGGGCTCGGCGATTCACTCGGAATCTCGGGGGCCGACGCCAATTCCAACGACGTACAAAATTGGACTCGCGATGAGTTGCTTCACATGGCCGAAGAGGTGGAGGACGCAGGACGTTTTGAACAATCGATCGAATGGTATCGCGTTATCCTTGCTAAGTACGGAATGACCGCTGAGATTTGTTTTCAACTGGCTGAATTGTTGTACCGAAGTGGTGATAACTCCGCCGCTCGCGAACGATACTACAACGCGGTAGAACTCGATGAAGATTTCATTGAGGCGCGAGCCAATTTAGGATGCGTGCTGGCAGAAACAGGGCAAACGGAGTTAGCGATCGCCGCGTTTCAAGGCGCACTCGTGAGGGATGACCGTTACCCTGATGTCCATTACCATT
>CAMBSL010000244.1 GCA_945870455.1 Pirellula staleyi DSM 6068
TGCAGCCCGCATCGATTTTGGCGCGAACGCAATTTCTTGACCGCTAGAATTCAACAGCTTCCATCCACTGCTATTTCCGACGATCTTATCTCCGAACGCCCTGGAACCGTCAAGCAAAGTGACTTCGACAGGTTGCTTTTGCTCGTCTATCTTGTTTGAAAAACTAACAAGACTAACATCGCTGGCTAATTTTTCACTAGGTCCATTGCTCGTTTGAATCATCAATTTGTTCGCATCGGCGGCCAACAAACTTCCTTGAATCGCTTTGCCACCGAACCCACTAACGGATACTTCGATGGATCCTGCGGTCAATTCTTGGCCAAGCGATGTTCTCGGTAACCAAATACAAAACAACGCCACGAGCAAGCACATAATCGACTTCGTCGGCTTTGCTTTCGCGTCCAAAAGGTAGGTTGTGACCAGTGCCAGGGGAGCGAGTGCCCGAGAGGATGTTGGCTGGCGTTTGGAATTGGTTGGCTGCATCGCGTTTAGGTTGGGCGGTTTTGGTTGTTGAGGACTATTGGTAGTATAACGCACAGTCCACTCATTCGGTGCAAGCCGATTTATTCACTCCCTTAAAAAAGCGAGCCGTTATTCTATGAAAGCTGCCTATTTTAGAACGACCGGTTCACCTGATGTTATTGAATTTGGCGATTTGCCAGAACCGGCATTCGGTCCCGATGAGGTCAAAGTCAAAGTGTCGATGGTTTCCGTTAATCCAATCGACACTTACATTCGCAACGGTGCCAATTACTGGCCTCTCCCCAACCCGTACATCCCAGGTTGCGATTTGGCAGGCGAAATCGTGGAAGTTGGCGCTCATGTGAAGCATTTGTCGGCCGGACAGCGAGTCTGGGCCAGCAATCAAGGACTGATGGGGCGTCAGGGGACGTTCTCAGAATTTGCAGTCGTCGAGGCGAAATGGTTGCACCCATCGCCGGACTCCGTGGAGGATACGGAATTAGCGGCAGTTGCGTTGGTGGGTATCACCGCTCACTTGGGGCTCTTTAAGCGTGCTAACCTGCAATCCGGAGAGATCGTGTTTGTGCGAGGTGGCACAGGTGGAGTGGGATCGATGGTCGTCCAAATGGCCAAAGCGGTCGGGGCCACCGTGATCACAACCGCCGGAACTCAAGCCAAAGTCGATCGATGCATCGAACTTGGAGCTGACTTTGCTTTTAATTACAACACAACCAACCTTGCGGATGAGATTCGGCAAGTTGCACCGCAAGGCGTTCAAGTCTTCTGGGAAACGTTGCGCGAGCCGGATTTTGACCTGGCCGTGGGAGCGATGAGCGAAAACGCGAGAATGGTCTTGATGGCAGGCCGAGATGCTAGACCACCGTTTCCCGTTGGACCCTTTTATGTCAAAGGCTGTTCGCTCCACGGATTCGCCATGTTCAAGGCATCGGCAGAACAACAGCTTGTCGCAGCCGCAGACATCAATCATTGGTTGACGACCGCACAACTCAGGGCGCAGATCGATCGAATATTGCCGTTAAGCGAAACGGCCAATGCTCATCGACTTCAAGAAGCTAGCACGATCCACAAACAAGGCCAACTGTCAGGAAAAATCGTACTTGCCGTCTCCTCAAACGTGGCATAGGCTTCCAGCCTGTGACGTCAATAGTGAGATAGGCTTCCAGCGCTTCCAGCCTATCTATTCAACAACGACAGGCTAGATGCCTATCCCACTGCATTCACTCGGCAGCCAGCCCCTCAAGCTCATCGTCTTCCTCTTTCTTGCTTCGTATCTTGCTCCGTTCCCGCACCACTCTTTCAGGTGTTTCAATTCTTAGCATCACAACGTCTTTAGCCGTTAATGCAACGTTGATCAAACCTAGGATTGCAGAACTTATGGCCAAGCAGACGACAGCAAAAAAGCACTCAGGCAAAACCCAGCGATTTTGATTCGACGGATACAACTCGCCCAAAGTCCAGAACAGATTTGGAAAACAATACCAATCGAATGCCAATCGTTGATATCGATTGGCTGCCAAGCTCAGCGACAAGGTCGCAACGACCGAAAGTATCAACAGCACGCATGTGATCGTAAACGACGCTACCAATCTGCCCGCCATGACCCTTCTCAAGAACACCATGCAGATCAGTCGAACGGTCCCCAGGTACAACGCAAGATAGGCTGACAGGACCGCGACGTAGAGAACAAGTTGGATAGTGATGTTGCTTTTTGTCGCCGGCAACAAAAACCAGGTAGCCAATACCAGTGTGAACGCAGAGCCCATGAAGCTGAGCAACACGAATAGGTAACCCGGACCAGCTCCCGGATTCAACCAAGTCAAAAAAAGCCGCCCCCATAATGAACTTGGCAACGATCGCCGTGCTCGAACTGGGATGACGCCTTGCTCTCCCATCATAATGCAGCCGGCAATACCCCAATGTGCAAAAAGGAAGTTCACCGAGATGGCAAGCAAGTCTTGCATGGCGGTACGGTCTCCATAACAAATTGAGAAAAAACCTGTAAGCATGGCCAGGAGCAAGCCGATCAGCAGCAGGGGTACTCGGATCGGAGTGGATCGGTTTTCGCTCGCGACGCCAATGGCACATCCAGCGCTCCGCAGCAAAAGCCACGAATACAAAATGACGACAAGCAAGAAAACACCAAGCACAATCCAACTCTCCGAGGGAATCGATCCATAGCTGACAATTCCAAGGAGCGTTGAACCGACCGCAAAAGCCGAAAAGACTTGCCCTCCCAGCAACACGATCGAAAAGAACACCTGCTGTACTCGATTTCTGGCGAACGCTGCGACCGAAATGGCAATCGCAGACACTGCCAGGCTGCAACTCGCCAGCAAGATCAA
Organism: Pirellula staleyi DSM 6068; assembly: GCA_945870455.1. Lineage (GTDB taxonomy): Bacteria > Planctomycetota > Planctomycetia > Pirellulales > Pirellulaceae > JBKCUI01. The sequence continues at coordinate 2,826 of CAMBSL010000244.1, forward strand.
AGTCATTGCAATGACATCGAGAGTTAAGCCACGCAACAAATAGGTCAAAGCGATACACGGCGCTAGCACCGAGAAGTAAATCAGCAATTGCAACGCAGCCACGCTTAGCTTCCCGATCAAAATATGCCGCGGCGTTAGCGTCGATAAAGAAAGCGTTTCAAAGGTGCCATCGTCAAGCTCGGATGCCATCGACCGGAACGCCGCTTGAGGAATGATAATCAGCGACGGGAAAATCAAAATGATCGCGTACCCAATCAATAAACCCGTACCATTCGACGCATAGTAAATACTCGGAATCATCCCAATGATCGCGGCCATCGACCAGGCTAGAACGACAATGGTTAAAAGCAACAGTGTCATCGAAAACTGCTTGCTCTTCAACGCTTGACGAGTCTCTTTGACAAGAATGGGATTGATCCAATTGCTCAGCGAAATAAGACGCCGATCCCATGCGGTTTCCCCCTCAACCAATTGCTCAATGGCAGCGGCGTGTTCGAGCTGATCAGGGGCCAGAATGGGCTGGCCGTCCAAGGCGGATGAGGCGGATGTCATTGCACTGCCCCCGTGGTTATCTTCATAAATACATCTTCCAGTGTCTCCCGGTGGGCCGCAAACTCCATGATCGAGAAGTCTGCGTTCACAATCCCTTTGAGCAAGTCGGCCTGTTCCAAATTCCCTCCTTGCAACTCAAAGGACATCGTATTGCCAGATCGTTGAATATGGGAGACGCCCTGACGTTGGCTTAACCATTCCTGCAGTTGTTCCTCTCGATCCATCGCGGTGAGCTGAACCCGCAATGCACCTTGCATCGTGCGTTGGATGTCCGCCACACTCCCAGTTGCCAGCAAGCGTCCACGCTCAACAATCCCGACTTGGTCGCACATCTCGGCTAGCTCAGTCAAAATGTGGGAGGATACGAGAATGGTCGTCCCATCGACTGCCAGTTGCTGAATCATCTGCCGAAGTTCAATTCGCGCCCTTGGATCCAATCCGTTTGCGGGCTCATCTAGAATGAGTACCGCCGGCGAATGGATCATGGCTCGACCCAGACACAGCCGCTGCCGCATACCCTTGGAAAGTCCCGTGATCGGTTTGGAAGCAATCTTGTCCAGGCCAGTAAAGCTGAGTGTGCGACGAAGGGCCGCAATTCGATCTTTTCCTATCAAGCCATAGGCACGCGCAAAGAAATCCAAGTACTCTACGCAGTTCATGTTCGGATACATCGAAAACCCGTCGGGCATAAAGCCAAGCCTGCGTCGTACCAAGTCGGGATCATTGATTACCGAAAACCCGTCGACCACTGCGTCACCATAACTGGGCAGCTCAAGGGTGGAAAGGATGCGCATGCTGGTCGTTTTGCCAGCACCGTTCGGGCCGATGAAGCCGAATACTTGCCCTCGATAGACTTCAAACGAAATGTCGTTCACAGCGCGTGTCTTGCCAAAGAAACGATGCACGCGAAGCATCTCAATCATCGGAGAGTTCGACTCGTGCACAAAGCGATCTACCATGCTTTTTCCCCCTCGTTAGTTGGCTCGATCTGGGTCGCTGGCATGAATTTGTTTTTCCGGGAGCCGATCGTCCGCAAACGGGCTGGTGCCCGGCATGGCTGATTCTCGGGACATTGCCGCAATGACTCCGAACGGCAACAACATCAAGAAAGCAATCGCAAAAAAGCCGAACGTCACGACTGGCACAAGCACTACCACCGCGATCGCCGCAACCGCATTATCCCCTTGCGTTTCCAGCGCCATCCGGATCACCATGAGAATAATGGCGGATAGAGCTGTTACAAAAAACAGACTGCGCAACGTGATCTTATCGCCCACGGTTGATTCCCTCGATATAGCTACTTCGACCCAGAACTGTCAAAAGTATATCGCAATCGGGCGCCGCGTCGAATTTTTCTAAACTTCTAAATACAGGTGTGCGATTCTGGCTCGAAATCACGTTCCATTTTCACCAATGTTCCGAATAGAACGAGCCCGGTAATTGCGCTGCAAAAAGTGCAATCGCCCCTGAGGATTCTGCTGGAGTAAGTAGCGAGCTGAATCCAAAATTTTCTGCATCGCGGCCAGCCTCTCCTCAGGCGTAGAATCTAAAGACTGTTTCCCCAGGAATTGATCTCGCGCGGAGAGAGAGACTTGCAGAGGTAAAGTTGGATCAGACATATCCCTCAATGTTAGTCCCTCGGCTTGAATCCTGCCACCACCCGGCAAGATTGCTCAGCCGATTGCGAAGTCTTCGATTCCTCGATTCGATCTGGAACACTAAGATACGTGTGACACTCCAAATTGGATCCAATCGAAGATAATCGTTTTACTGGGCGAATACCATCAAGGAGCTTACTATGCGCCACAAACTAAAATTGCTTTGCATTCTTTCACTGCTTTCACTCGGATTTCTACGTACCCTCGAAAACTCCATGGCCCAAGAAACCAAAACGGCTGCACCGTCCGTCCAATCCGATGCCGATCCGTTTCAATGGCTCGAAGAAGTGACGGGGGACAAAGCAATCGAATGGGTGAAAGCTCGCAATGCCAAGTCGCAAGCCCGCATGGAGGCCGACCCGAGCTTCAACACACTTCGCGAAGATCTGCTAGCGATCCTCGACTCCGATGCTCGAATCCCATTCGTCAGCAAACAAGGGGAATTCTACTACAACTTTTGGCGCGACAGAAAGAACGAACGCGGCCTTTGGCGACGCACAACCCTCGAACAGTACAAAACCCCGGACCCAAAATGGGACATCATTCTCGACCTTGACGCATTAGGCAAAGCCGAAAATGAAAACTGGGTATGGAAGGGAGCCAGCCTGCTGCGACCGGATTACAAACGCGCCTTGATCACGCTCTCGCGCGGCGGTGCCGATGCGGACGTCGATCGCGAATTCGACATGGAAAAGCGTGAGTTTGTGAACGACGGCTTTTCACGCCCGGAAGCGAAAGGGAGCATGAGCTGGATCGACAAAGACAACGTCTTCATCATGACGGACTTTGGCAGTGGATCGATGACCGAGTCTGGCTATCCCCGTATCGCTAAAAAATGGCGACGCGGTACACCGCTGGAATCTGCGGAAATCATCTACGAAGGAAAGTCAAGTGATATGTCCATCGGCGCTTTTCACGATGATTCACCTGGCTTCGAACGCAATTTTGTCAGCCGAACCTTAGCTTTCTACAACAACGAATTGTATGTTCTCGACTCCCAATCGAAACTCATCAAAATCGATGCGCCCAATAGCGCAAACAAGTCGGTGTTTCACGACTACCTAGCCTTGGAACTCCGCGATGCATGGACCGTTGGCGGTAAGACCTATCCGGCTGGCGCTCTGCTGATGACCAAACTGGAACCGTATTTGAAAGGGGATCGCAATCTCGAAATGGTTTTCGAACCGAGCGAAACCACTGCGCTTTCGAGCTTCGGTTTTACCAAAGACTATGCCTACCTCAACGTCTTGGAGGATGTCAAGAACCGCATCTATGTCTTGACGCCAACAACCAAGGGATGGCAAAGAGAACTTCTGAAAGGTGCACCCAGCTTTGGTACTGTCAATCTAACACCCGTCGATAACGATGAATCAAACGACTACTTCATGACGACAACCGATTACTTGAATCCAACGACTTTGGCCATGGGTTCCATCGGAACGGAACCCATCCCGCTCAAGAAGTTACCTGCTTTTTTTGATGCCAAAGGACTAACCATTTCGCAACACTTTGCGACAAGTAAGGATGGCACGAACGTCCCGTACTTTATGGTTGCGGCACAAGACATCAAACTGGATGCAAGCCATCCAACACTCCTCTACGGTTACGGCGGCTTCGAAATCTCGCTGCAACCAGGTTACAGTCCTGCCGTCGGACGCGCATGGATCAGCCAAGGCGGTGTCTACGTGGTCGCCAACATCCGAGGAGGCGGTGAATACGGTCCACGCTGGCATCAAGCCGCATTGAAGGAGAAGCGATTAAGAGCCTACGAAGACTTTGCTGCGGTCGCACAGGATCTTTGCACGCGAAAAGTGACGCGTTCGGAAAAGCTTGGTATCCAGGGTGGTTCCAACGGCGGACTCTTGGTTGGTAACATGGTCACACTTTACCCGGGGCTTTTTCAAGCTGCCGTCTGCCAAGTCCCGCTGCTCGATATGCAGCGTTACAACAAACTTCTCGCAGGTGCTTCCTGGATGGCAGAGTATGGCAATCCGGACGATCCAAGCCAATGGTCCTTCATCCGATCTTTCTCGCCATACCATAACGTGCAAGCAGGCAAGAAGTATGCAAACGTCCTCTTCACCACTTCCACTCGCGATGATCGTGTTCATCCTGGCCACGCCCGCAAGATGATGGCCAAAATGGAGGAACAAGGACACTCGGTACTCTACTACGAGAACATCGAGGGTGGGCACGGCGGTGCAGCCAACAACCGCCAATCCGCGTTCATGCAAGCCATCGCATACACGTTCTTAAAGCAACAGTTGTTTGCCCAATAGCCCCAGCGTGAACATAACAATCCCCAGGGACAAACCCACATCGTTTGATCTTGCTCCCCTCGCCCTGGTCTCGGGGAGAGGGGTTGGGGGTGAGGAGTTTTGCACTGTGTTTTGATTGGTTTTTTGATCGTGAATTCAATGTCTATCCTCGTTTCAGAAGCGCAAACAAACCACTGAACCGGAGGCTACCAAGTCAGGGCTCTACCCCTCACCCCCCAACCCCCGAAGCGGGGCGAGGGGGAGAAAACGCACGGAGATCACGCAAATCCATTGGGATTTCGAGTCTGGCGTGCTGCGAAATGTGGGTAAAGATGAGAGAATAAACCCAGGGGCGTTGGTTTACCCGACCCTTATTCCGACAGCTTGATCCGAAGATTGCGGTACTCCATTTGACCGCGATCACCCTCTAAGCCAATCGGACCTGTGGCTGGAATCGGGAACGCTTCTTCCAGCACTTCGCCGTTGCATAGGCATCGAGCGACATTTCCCTTGACGGTGATCTCAACCTCATTCCATTGCTGCGGCTTGTAGTTCTTCAATTCCTTGTACGGACCTGCGAGTGGGTAATCTCGGCATTGCAACTGCTTGCCCTTCAAAAAGATCCCGCTGTCCGCATTAGGTGTCGCACGAAATTCAAGCTTAAGCACAAAGTCGGACTTGAATTCTCGCGTTGTCCACAGCTGCTGAATGCGACGTCCCTCGGCTGGCGTTGTCACAACCAGTCGGTTGTGGATGGCGACATATCGCCCATCATCGCTGGCTCGAAGTTGGGCAAATTCCTTTTGTTTGTCGATGATTCGTGGTGTGATCGCCTTCGGATCGTCCTTGAGCCGTTTCTCGATGGCGAGCCGTTCGTTTTCGGGGGTCGCGTGAAAGCACCACCCGGTCAAGTCTTTGCCGTTGAACAGAGGTTCGAATCCAGCCTCTAAAATCGATGGCTCGGACGGTGGTTGGACCATCCCCAATACTTCAAGAACTGGTCGCAGTGCATTCTCCCATTTCACGTAACCAAGTTGGTTGGGATGCAACAAATCAGGAAACTCGTCCACCTTGGCGTTCCCATTCGCATCCGCAAAGAGAGCCCACGTGTCGATAACCGTAACTTGAGTATCCCCTTTGAATTTGGCCTCGAATAAGCGATTGATTTCTTTGATCTTATCCGCCGGTCGACTCTTGGTCTCCGACGAAGGGAACACTAGGCATAGGACGATAGGCGACTCCGAATTGTGCTTCTTCAGTTGCTGGACTAGCAGTTGAACATTGTCTGCAATCGTGGCAGGTTCGGCCTTTTCCTCCAAATCGTTGGTTCCCATCAACAGCACAACGCCGGAGGGATTTAGTTCCAACACGTCTTTGTTCAG
>CAMBSL010000245.1 GCA_945870455.1 Pirellula staleyi DSM 6068
AATCGATCTTGAAAGATACCAGTCGATCGCATCTTCAAGCTCAATCGCTGCCTCGGAGCTAAAACGAATCATTGACTCAGTTTACTCTCCATCCTGCGTTTCACTTCTTCCCAAGGAATTCCAGGTGACTGGTCGTTGGCTCTGCGTTCTAGCTCCTGCAGGAATGCGGGATTGGCTACAGAAAGACCGGGCAAGGAATCTTCAAACGAATCCAAAAGTTCGGTCGCCAAAATGATCCGATCTGCTTCGGGAAGCGAGAGCGCTGACTTAAGAATTTCTTCGTGGGATATTGACATGAGTTACCTCCGGTGATGGTCTTCAACAATCCTCCATCATAGCCAAATTGGAATAGCTACAGAGCCAGTTTTCGCAAATCGTCGCCAGACTTTTCGCTGATGGACTTCACACTTGCAGCCAATTTCCTTTGCTGCGATCTCGCAAAACCAATACGACGCTAGAGCTCAATGCAAGTCCACCTCGCATCATTCGATCGACGAACAAGTGATTCAGGCAATGTTGACACCGAACCAAGGCGAGACGCGAAACTGGGAAGTACCCTCGCACGAATGTCACGGCTATGAGATTTCAAAACGGCCATTGCGTGACAAGGATCTAGTGAAACGGAGGAAAGCCGAAGAAATGCGGAACGGCGATGGTGCTATACCACCAATCGAGTTTTGTCGGGCCAGCAGCGATAAGAATGGCCGAAGCGGAGTATCTGGAAGTCCTGGATTGGTTAGCACGCGACAATGGTAACTATGGGGACACTCACTAACCTTGATGAGACGGCCCGTTTTGGTAAACTTTGACGAGTGTCCATTTTTGACGGAGGTGACTCATGGCTCGGTTCGCTCGTGTCCCCATCAATACCCAGTCGCTCAAAGATCGGCGCTGCTCTTTTGGGCGTCGAATTGGATTCAAGTCAACATAAGCCGCACAGGCTACAAAATACGCAATCGAGCAAAAGAGCTGTTAACGAGTTAGGGGAAAGGCGCCACCTCGAAACAGCTCGTCTGCAGTTTCGACAACGGCATTTTCGATAATGACCAAGTATCGTTTCAGATTCGTCTGCCCAAAGCATGCCGAATGACTTTTTGCCTCGCAAGCTGGAGGCTTACGCTACTTATTTTACGCACAGCCTAGGCTCGACCCCTTCCATCCCCTTTTTCCATTGAAAGCAACGAATTTCACTATGACACGTATCCTCTCTCGAATTGCCTTTCTCGCGTGGTTCGCATCCATTTCGCTTTATGGCTCGCGTGTACAAGCAGACGATTCCGTTCGCCACTCCTTGTTTATTGCCGGTCCGACTTTTACCGGCATCTTGGATGAGGATGGGAACGAAGCGTTTGATTCGGGACGTGCAGGTGCTCGCGATGGTTTTGTTTTGCAAAACGCTAATCTACTTATCGCTTGGGCAGATGAAGTGCTCGAAATGACCCGCCAGAAGGAGATCGTTTTTCGCTACAAAAAATCGGAGGACAATCGTGAAATTGGAACGGTAGAGCGACTTGATAATGGCCGCACGTTGATCACCGAACTGGGACCTCGGCCACGATTGATGGAAGTGGAACGCGATGGGAAAATTGCAGTCGAGGTTAAGCTTGAGCCGGAAACGGACAACGCGCACATGCAAACGCGCATGGCGAGAAAGCTCGAAAACGGAAACTATCTTGTGCCACATTTGCTCGCCTTCCGAGTGAAAGAGTATTCACCGGACGGAACGATTGTTCGAACGATTGCATCTGACCTGGATGAACTTGGAGGCCGCAATGCGGAGAACTGGCCATTTACCGCCATTCGACTCGCAAACGGAAACACCCTTGTCAACCTGACGCATGGCAACAAAACCGCAGAGTTTGATTCAAACGGGAAAGTTGTTTGGAAACTTTCCAACGAGGACTTTCCGGAGAAACCCTTTGCGGACCCTTGTGGGGCTCAAAGATTACCGAATGGAAATACGGTGATTGCGAGCTATGGCGCTCAAAAAGGGATCAAGGCGTTTGAGGTGACTCGCGAGGGCAAGATGGTTTGGAAGTACGAAGGAAAACACAAGATTCATGAACTGCAGGTTTTATCGACAAACGGAGTTGCGTTGGAGGGCAAGCCGCTCAAATGACGCGATCCGGCTTTTACCTTTTAACCGATGGGCAAAAGTAGCAGGCACGCTCCGCCGTGCCGTTCGCAGTGAAGCTTTTGCCGGGATTCCAGGTGGACGGCACATGGAATGTGCCTACTACTTTTTGGACGGCACATGGAATGTGCCTACTACTTTGAATTTTGTCGGCTGTGTCAACACAGGATTGGGACCAAAGTCTCGATCTTGGATTGAAAGGGGGCAAAAAGCCCCATAGCACAGCACCCGCTGGCAATTCAACCAAAAATGACTTGGAGACGGAGAAAAAATCGAACTAACGACAGCCGAGTTCATCTTAGGTCCGTCTGATCGTCGTTGTTCGCTTAGTCAGTAGGATCCGCAAGGTCATCCTATCCCGACTAAATAGAAACATAGTGTCGTGGTTTTGGCGTTCTCGTGTTGGAAGTTGGCTTTTGTACCTATTGTTGGGGGCATTATTTCGTATGTTGACTATGGATCCCCATTTTCCGAAAATTGTGGCTGGCAGAACGCCAGCAATCTTTCCATGGTTGACGGACACTGTTTCTCGGAATTCGCTGCTATTTTATTTTTGTAACTCCTATCGTATTGATTAGCTATGGCTTCCGGACCCACGGATGAGAATGTTGAGAATACCAAAAAACACATTCGGAGCTTGGTTAACGAGATTTCGGACTTGTCCAAGTCCGATGTCCAGGCGACGGAGTACTATCCTGCCGTATTACAGCGCATCATTTCTGCGTTAGCGGCAGCCGGAGGTGCCATTTGGTTGGTGGACGACGAAGGTTCGATGCGGCTGGCGCACCAGATCCAAATGGACCCGAGTCTTTTGCAAGCAAACAACCAGCAAGCAATGCAGCACGGTCGCCTGCTAACCCGACTTTTTTCACAGGGGAGAGCAGAGCTGATTCCGCCGATGTCAGGATCGGGCGATGATTCAGGCGAAAGCAATCCGACTCGTTTCCTTTTGGTGACCGCCCCTTTGGTCGCCAACAAGCAATCGGTTGGACTTTTAGAAGTCCTGCAACGGCCAGACGCGCCTGCGGATGCTCAACGGGGCTACCTCCGGTTTTTGGAGCATATGACCAAGTTGATGGGGGAATGGCTGCAAGGCCATACGCTTCAACAAGTCTCCACCCGCCAAGAGCTTTGGCAGCAATCCGATCAGTTTGCACGGCTGGTCCATGAAAATCTGGATCTGAGTGACACCGCATATACCATCGCCAACGAAGGCCGCCGGTTGATCGAATGCGACCGTGTGAGCGTGGCCATACTCAAGGGCGGCAAAGCCAAAGTGGTGGCGATATCGGGACAGGATTCGATCGAGAATCGTTCTAACATCGTTCAATCGCTCAATAATTTGGCAACAAGAGTCGTTCGCAGCGGAGAACCACTTTGGTACGACGGGTCGATGGAGGATCTCCCTCCGCAAATCGAAGAAGCGATCGAAGACTACGTTGATTTGTCGCACGGCCGAACGGTAACCGTCCTACCCATCCGTCAACCTGAGCGGAAGGTCGAAGGGGATGTCTTGGCTTCGCGAAATGAAACCAACGAAACGCGAACGCGACGCGACGTCATCGGCGCATTGATCGTCGAACAAATCGAAACTCAACTATCGCGACAGTTACTGGAGGGACGAGTTGATTTGGTTTACGAGCACGCTTGCCGAGCTCTCGCAAACTCGCAAGCCCATAGCCAAATCTTCTTAATGCCAGTCTGGCGTTTTATGGATCGCTTGACTTGGATGTTTCGAGGATCGGCCTTGCCTAAAACATTATCCATCTTGGGTTTGATCGCGACCGCACTGACCCTGATGTTCGTTGTGCCGATCGACTTTGACCTCGAAGGAAATGGTAAACTCAAGCCAAGTGTCGAACGGAATGTATTTGCGCATGTCGATGGTGAAGTTCAAAGCGTCAATGTTAAGCATGCCGAAACAGTCAAAGAAGGTGACGTTCTACTCGAGTTGCGAAATCGCGATCTCGATCAGCAGATTGTTAGCTTAAATGGCGAACGTTTAACGGCGATGTCCAAGCTCAACAATGCGACGCGTTCGCTGAACCAGCCTGGTGTAACACAACCGGACCAAGATCGATTAAGCCAAGACATTGCTGAAAGCGAACAGACAATCTCGAATCGAGAGAGTCAACTTAAACTGCTCCAGGAAAAGAAGGCGAAGCTTGTTCGGACAAGCCCGATCGGCGGCATCGTCACGACTTGGGACGTCGAAAAAGTACTTAATGCACGACCTGTCGTCACGGGCCAAGTTCTTATGTCGATCGCCGATCCAGCGGGTCCTTGGGAAATCGAGGTCTTGATGCCTGAGAAGCGGATGCGATACTTGGACTTGGCAATGCAAGATGCGGTGGCAAAGGCCGCTGCGGAAAACGAGCTTGGGTATCTAGATGTCGAGTTCATCTTGATGACCGATGCTTCCGTAACACACAAGGGACGTCTCTATCCCGAAGGAATTGGGAGTCGAGCGGAATTGGATGCAGAGGATGGAGCGGTGGTTAAACTGCGTTGCATACCTGATGAAGATGCCATGGAACACATTAAGAGGTACCCAGGGGCTCGCGTGAAAGCGGACGTGAAGTGCGGGAAACGCAGCGCGGCGTTTGTCGTGTTCCAGGACCCAATCGAGTGGGTCCGAGCGCACGTTTTGTTTTAGTTTGGAACGATGATCACGAACAAATTGATGGTTTAACGAGGACTAGCGAATGGCGGAACGAAAATGGTTTTTTGGCTTGCCTGTCGTGCTTGCGTTCGGATTGGCGGCGCTCGCGATTGGGCTTGTTCCCGGAGTGAGAAATTGGCTCGACAGCACATTCCCACAACTGGGAATCAACGGCCCGAGTCTAGCGACGCAAAGCAGTAGTTCGGTCGAATCGGAAAGAAACCAGCCCGCTGTAGACGCGACACGCACGCTGCCCAGTCCGAATCTTGATTTGCCAAGCAGCCAACCCCATGGCACTTTGACCTCGCTCGAAAGTGCGAAAGCCTTTGATTCGTTAACGACACCGGTACAATTGGCACAGGCGACATTGCCATTGGAGGAGCCCGTTTTCACCCGCATCGCTCAGAACCAAGCCCCGAACCTGCCTGTTACAAATAGTGGACTGAACGTACCGAGTTCAACTGGTAACGGTTCGCTCTTGGTTTCCGATGCAAAAGTACTCTTCCCCGAAGATATTCCGATCGCAGCGCAAACGGATGGCTTAATTGCCGAACTCTTTGTCGACGAGGGATCCTTTGTGAGAAAGGGCGATCCAATGATCATTATCGATTCCAGAATCGCCGAAGCCGAAGCGGAAGTAGCCAAGGAGGAACTCGCCGCTGCGGTGAACAAAGCGGAAGACAACAGCAGCATCGAGTATGCACGAGCCGCTGTCGAAGTTGCAATGTCAGACGTGAAAATCTCCGACCAACTTTACGCCAAGGGGGCGGAGGGCGTAATGGAGAATGAAAAGAAGCGTCTGGAACTCAAGAAGGCGCAGCTTCAAGTCAAGGTGTCTCAGAGTGAAAAGGCCCAACAATTGAATGCGGTTGGTGTTCAGACCGCCAAACTCAATGCTTCGAAAGTACAGCTAGCACTGAGAAAGATTCCTGCTCCCTACGATGGATTCGTGAGTGAGATTGCGAAAAGGAAGGACAGTTTTGCTAAGAGTGGGGAAATTGTATTTCGATTTACCTCGATGGAAAAGATGCGTATTCGAGGTTTGGCGAAAGTGTTGGATGCTCCCCACTTGTTGCTTAACGCTCCAGCCCGAGTCACGATTTTCGTTGCGCCTGGCAAGTCGGAGTCCATTGATGGCAAGGTATTCTCGGTAGCTCCTCGGCAGACCGGTACAAAGGACCAGTACTCGATTTTCATCGACATTCCAAATCGTCTTACCGCAGACGGACAGTATTTGTTTCGAGAAGGAATGCAAGCAGCCGTCGAAATCTTGCCCAATCGTTAGAGCCCCCAATCGTTAGAGACCTCAATCGTTAGATACCCAGGTCTCGTTTCTCGTTTCACGCGTCCTCAAACAGAAGTTTAACATTCATGACAACGATGGCTGATTCTCTCGTCAACAGCGCGATGAGGCCCCTGAGGCTTCGTCGTCGTCCTGACTTGGAATCGCGCAAACATCGCTATGACGGCAGAGCATACTGGGTTGTCAAAGAACCAGTGGGTCTCAACTACTTCCGTTTTCATGAAGAAGAGTTTGCCATCCTGAACATGCTCGATGGTCAAACATCCTTGCAACATATTCGGGAGACATTTCAAGCGGACTTTGCGCCGCAACGCATTTCGCTCCAGGATTTGCAACAGTTCGTGGGGATGCTTCACCGAAGCGGCCTTGTCATTTCTCATGCGGGTGGCCAGGGGCGTCAACTGCGACGACGTGGTGATCAAAAACGCAAACGCGAATTGATGGGCAAGTTTGCAAATGTTTTTGCGATCCGATTCCGAGGAATCGACCCAGAACGAATTCTCAATCGACTTCTGCCATGGTTTGGATGGTTGTTCACGACGTGGTGCTTGTTCTTGGCGTTGGTTGTCGGCTTGGCGGCGATAACACTTGTTTTGGTCAACTATCAAGAATTCAAGGGCAAACTCCCAACGTTTCAGAGTTTCTTTGCGGCAGACAATTGGTTGTGGCTCGGGATTACCATGGCATGTGTCAAGGTGCTTCATGAGTTTGGTCACGGCTTGAGTTGCAAGAAATTTGGAGGCGAGTGTCATGAAATGGGCTTCATGATGTTGGTCTTTACGCCGTGCTTGTATTGCAACGTATCCGACTCGTGGATGTTGCCGAACAAGTGGCAACGTGTTTTTATCGGTGCAGCCGGAATGTACGTCGAACTGATACTAGCATCGATCGCCACCTTTTTGTGGTGGTTTAGCGAAGACGGAATGTTTCGTTTTCTTTGCTTGAGCGTCATGTTCATTTGCTCGGTCAGCACGGTCGTCTTCAACGGAAATCCATTGCTGCGCTTCGATGGTTATTACATCACGATGGACACGTTGGAGATCCCAAACCTGCGTCAAAAGTCGAGCGAGATTTTGAAGCGATGGTTTCAAAAAAACTGCCTTGGATTGGAACTCCAGGACAACCCGTTTTTGCCGCAACGAAACCAGTTTTTGTTTGGCATCTACACCATCGCTTCGTTTATCTATCGATGGGTCGTCGCCTTTGGGATCATTATGTTTCTCAATCAAATTCTAAAGCCATATGGATTGCAGTCGCTTGGGCGAGCATTCGCAATTGCAGGCTTTGCGGGAATGGTTGTCCCGGCCGTAATGGCGGTTGTCAAATTTTTCAAAACACCAGGTAAGGCGGCGAAAATGAAACAAGCCAATATGCTTACTAGTCTTGGCATTGCACTTGCCGTGTTGTCATTTATATGCTTTTTTCCGCTCCCGTTCCATGTGTACTGTCCTACGGAAGTTCGTCCGGACAACGCGGTTGAAGTGCGAACATTAGTCGCTGGAAAACTGGATCAATGGAAGACCAAACCGGGGTTACAAATCAATTCAGGCGACGAAATTTGCTCTCTTCAAAACCCTGAACTTCTCATACAACGGGAAACGGCTCTCAGCGATGTTAGATCGGCTGAAACGATGCTGACACAGATGCGGTACCTTTCGGCTTCGGACCCAAAGTGGTCATCGTCCGTTGAGACGCAGGAAAGTGAGCTTAGACAAAAACGAGAAACGCTCGCGACGCTTGATGACAAGCTCAAGAACCTGACAGTCAGGAGCCCTCTTGGCGGCCATGTATTTCAACCACCCGAGAAGGAAGACAGCAAGGCGGCAAAAGCCCAGGAACAGCTCCCGAGTTGGTCAGGCAATCCATTTGATTTGGTAAACTCCGATGCCTATTTCACGGAGGGTGAATTGATATGTTTGATTGGTCCAACTGGCGTGATGGAAGGGGTGGTTGTCGTAGATCAACATGATCGCGATTTGGTCAAGGTTGGCGATAGCGTTGAGATGATGTTCGACGCAGCTCAGCTCGAGTCGGTGAAAGGCAAGATCATCAGTTTCTCAGAGACAGAAATGAAAGAGAGTCCATCCAATTTGGCGATCGCGGCAGGCGGAAAACTGGATACAAAAACCGACGAATACGGTCGAACTCGCCCCATCAGCACGTCCTACCAAGCCCGAGTCGAATTTGACGATCCAAAAGTACCCTTGAGGCCGGGTTATCGGGGACAAGCGAAAGTCCATTTGGCATGGAAATCCCTTGGATCACGATTTTACCGCTATGTTGCCAAAACGTTTAACTTTGAATTCTAAACTAGTGCTGCACGGCGCAAAGTTACATGGTACAGTTAGAACGTTCGGAGAGAGGCTCTGAGCGAAACCAACCCTTTTTGTTTCTTTTGAGTGAGTGGAAAATATGTCGACTGATCTATCAGCGGAACCTACAGAGTCTCAACGCCCTCAACAGCAGCAGACGGTCCAAGTCCAAGTCAAGGACGAGGA
>CAMBSL010000246.1 GCA_945870455.1 Pirellula staleyi DSM 6068
AGCGAGGCCTGAAGTTGAGGGAGCTCGAACAAATAAATCACGTTGGCATTGATGAAAAAAGTTTTGGCAAAGGACAAGACTACGTTTCGATTATGGTCGACATCGACAACAAGCGAGTATTGGAAGTTCAACCTGGGCGCACAAGGGAAATGGTGATAGTGAGAGCGATGAGGCGTTAGACCTGCCGGGCAGGAGGTTATGAACGGATTAATATGCTTCTTACCATAGCCATCAATTACTTCTCGTTCTTCGAACGGAAAGTCGGTCTCGGTGAAGATTTCGCCGGAAGCTCTTTGTTCAGAGCATTTCCCAGGAACGGGGGCCGCAAGCTCGACACCGTACCGCGTGCATCGACAGAAATTGTCATCGCTGCCGTACGCAGTATCTGCGACCATTTCCTTTGGTAAAAGACCATTTTCATGAAGGTCATCGAGCACCTTCTTCATGGCATCCGAATCACTTTGATGCGCTTGCTCTGGAATTGCTGAGACGATCAATTGCGTTTCGTTATCTGGACTACAAGTTTCCGAAAGTTGGATTTGATAGCCGCTGCCTTTATGTCCGTCGAGCGGTGCCACATTGGACAGGACGCTGTTGGACGGCACGTGGGTGGCACTTTTTAACACTTTTTTTAACACTTTTTAACAGCACTTTTTAACACGTGCTTTTTAACACGTGCTTTTTAACACGTGCTTTTTAACACGTGGGTGGCACTTTTTAACATTTTTAACATTTGGAGCAGTTCATGCATTGAAATCGATTTGATCTATTTCGTTCCGTTTAGCTTGCCAATTCGACTGAGCTAGCGGGTAGCTGCCAATTGTTGCCTCCACCGGGACGAGCCCGGATGGAAGGCTGATTGCATTTGTGCGTGCAGCAGGTAGCTACGTTTAATTGGGCACAACTTCGCCGCCCGCACTGGTGATCATTGCTTTCAAGACAGCCGGATCGATCGAGGGTTCTATCGCTCGGACACTGCCATCAAACATCCCGACGTTGGAAACGCCGAAGCGGAAAAAATCGAAAATATCATCTTGGTCCAAATTGATATCGTCCGGTTTCGTCCATGGGACGGCATGCTCATCGTTGGTTTCAAAGCAAGCGATCGTGTTCGACGTACCGTCCGTGATGTTTCTCATCAGAGGTTTCGCCAAAGTCCAAACCGTCCCTTTCTGATAGGGCGTTAAGTAAACCGTGTGGCCTTCCGGGCCAACAAAGCTGGGATGCTTATACACAGCGGGCATCCTCTCAAGTAGCTTGATGTTGTGATCGCTGTCCCATGGTTCGTCCTGATGGAATTCTTTGTAGAGACCGTTTTGCTCTACGAACGGCAAGATCCTGACTCTCCAACTTATTAATGGTTTGCCATCGGCGTCGCGCGAAGTTCGAGCTGGGAATTGCTTAAAGGTCGATTCGTGGTTAAGCATCGCGAGCATAATCTGCTTTATGTTATTCTGCGAACTCATCCGCCGCGCGGCTTCCCGAGCCGCTTGCACAGCAGGCAGAAGCAAGCCAACCAAAACGCCGATTGTCGGAACGGAATAGGCGACTCTCCCGTCCATAACAATCTCGTCCCCGACGACGTTCCATAGATCCGCTGTTGTCAGGAATCCTTTCATTCGCTGGACATATTGCAAGGCTGCCGTTTTCACTTCTGGCGTCATTTGACCGTCGTTCTGAATTTGTTGGTTGACCATCGCTTCGGCGAATACAAGGCCGTTCTTTCGTAGCCGCTCAAGTGCGATCACTAATCTATCGATGGAGTCCTTATCTTTGGCACCTAACTTAAGAACGACTTCGGCGGATAAGCCGACGCTGCTCTCGGTTTGAATGTAGGACAGTTCCTCCGCGACCACTTGAAGGTCAGACAAGAACTGGGGAGGGATGGCGCCGCCCGCATCTGCAAGGGCTCCTTCGATGATTGGTCGTAATGGTTCGATGGCTGTGATCGATCGAACTGGGTATTTCGACTTGCCAATCAACTCAATCGTCTTGCTCATTTGGGCTTTGCCGGTAAGCATGCGTCGCAGCGTCCCCTCCGAGCCAACCATAACCGTCAGCGGCTCTAACTGCACGACCTTGGCAGGCGCGTCGTTAAGGCTTCGAATTTTCATGTTTTGGTTTCTAGGCGATCGTGTCATGTCCGAAAAAAGACGACCGTTGAGTTGCGCGATATCAACAGGCTCCTTGGTCCTAACAACAATCCCAAATTCAAGACCGTTGAGACTGGGTAGGCCACTCGTGAAATCAATGGTTGAGATCAACATCGGGTCGATTCCCAATTCCTGCTTGCCAAACGCAGCAAGAATCTCCCAAGGCACCATTTCCAGTTCTTTGAGGTTTCGAATCGTTTCGAAATCGATGGACGTGATACTCAACGAGTCCCCAGGGATTTGAGAGTATCGATCTGCGACCTGTTGAGAATGTAATGACCTGATGCCCACAATTAAGAATAAAATTGTGACCACGAATCGTAGTCTGGCTACGAGTCCGCCGACTTTGCATCGTCGGGACCGATCGTCCAACCGAATTGCCCCGCAATGCTGAGAAAAAGAATCAAGGTCGATGCCAGGCATAAACTTGGGTACTTTGCTTCAAGAGTCATGTGTTGAGTGTGCGGTCCTTACGACGCGAATTGTACACAAAGCAAGCGAGTCAAAGATATGGCCGCGGCTCGAATTTCACTATGACTGTCCCTGTTGGGGGAGAGGCTACACTGCTGGAAACCGCGCGCTGTTGCGCTACAGATTGACTAACTCGCGCTGCCGGATGACCAAGTCTGCAACCTTGAGGCCGCTTTGGATTGCTCCTTCGATGCTTCCCGATTCGCAATAGTCGCCGCATCGATAAACTCGTTCGCTCAATCTCGAATGAACGGAACGCGTTGCGAGGCTCTCGGGGGACTGGTTTGGCAATGCAACTGGAACTCGATAGGTCCTCAAGTGTTGCCACGATCTCGCAGATGGTCCAAACCAGTCCGCAAGCTGGTTGATGACCGAATTCAATAAAGCTTCCCCAGTTGGCTCGATGTGACCGATCGTACTCACGCTCAATAGGGCTCGCCCAACAGGTGCGTAAGTTGGCTGGGCAAAACTCGGGAAACACAGATTATTAATTATGCCTTCGCCGTCTCCGTTCAATACCAACGTGGCTTCACGAATCGGTGGGTTTTCAACTGAAAAGTAAAGGCAGCTTGTCGAAGCGCACGGTGCCGGCGCAGCTTGTTGTTTCATCGATCCAGTATTCGAATTCAGTAACCGCCTTGCGGTAGGCTCCTCGGTAGCGATGATAATGCAATCCGCTGTACGAGGTTCGCCGGTGGAAAGAACTACACGATCCTCTTCAACACTTGCCACCGTGGTATTGAGCTGAATCGTTTCCGATGGCAGCGAGGAAGCGATCTGATCAGGTATGGCTTGCATACCGTTTCCAGGCAACGCAGCGAATCCTTGGCTAAATGTCCGGAACACGAATTCCATCAAGCCTGCGGACACACTCAAAGAATTGTCCAGGAAAATCCCGCCAAAGAAAGGACGGAAGAATTTCTCGATGATGCGGTTGGAAAAACCCATTTGCTCAAGCCTGGCGCGAGCCGTCGCTTGTTGTACGCCAAGCATTTGAACTTCATCTGCACTGCAAACGCGTTGGCGGAATTTGGCGATATTCCATTTGTCCGCAAACGAACCAACGGGTGCAAGCATCGTTTCGATGGCATGCTTGGGAGCCAGATACCACGGCGAACGTAACGGATCGCAGACGCGATAGCGTTTGCCGTTGGTTTGAATGAGCGCTCCAGCAGGAAATACGCCCAGCTTCAACGAAGGCAAATCGAGCTCTTGCCCAGCCATTTTGTAACCGGTCAAATAGACTTGAAAACCGTGGTCGAGCGTGAAGCCATCGACTGCATCTGTCTGGATTCTGCCACCGATTCGATCGCGAGTCTCAAGCAGACGGACGGACCAATTGGATCGATGCAACTTGCGAGCAGCGGTCAACCCTGAAAGACCGGCTCCAATGATGATAGCGCTCGGCATCTATTCGGGTTCTGCTCCGGTCGAAGCGATTGCAATGGGCTTGTGTCGCGCCAGCTTTGGGTTCTCGATATAGGCCAACACCAAGGAGATGTCGGCTGGCGTAATACCGCTGATTCGCCCTGCCTGATCCAGGTTGATCGGCCGGATCTTGCCAAGTTTTTGTTTGGCCTCGGTTCGCATGCTGATGATGGAATCGTAATTGAAGTGTTTTGGTATGACTTTGTCCGCCATTCGGTTTTGACGATCAACTTGAATTTGTTGACGGGCGATGTAACCGGAATACTTGAAATCGTATTCGACTTGTTGAGCGATCTCCGGCGAAATGGAACCTAGCGTTTCCGGAAACCTTTGAGCCAAGTCCGCCCACGTGATTTCTGTACGGCGAAGGTATTTGTCCGCAGGCACCCCTTCGACTCGCAATTGGCTCAGAGCCTTGGTTGCAGAATCGATCGCGATTAATTTGGACGTTAGTCGGTCAAGGCGAGCTTGATCGACAAGTCCAAGCGAGTATCCGAGTTGCGTAAGCCTGCGGTCTGCGTTGTCTTGACGGAGCATCATGCGATACTCGGCTCGGCTAGTAAACATTCGATAGGGTTCATCGACGCCACACGTCACAAGATCGTCGGCGAGTACTCCCATATATGCCGACTCGCGACCCAAAACAAGTCCATCCTTGTTTTGCAATCGGAGGGCGGCACTTGCGCCTGCGATCAAGCCTTGGGCTGCCGCTTCTTCGTAACCGGTTGTGCCATTGATTTGCCCAGCAAAGAAGAGGCCTTGGACGGATTTGGTTTCGAACCATGGCTGAAGCTGGTCGGGTGGGCAAAAATCGTATTCGACTGCGTAGCCATAACGCATGATCTGGGCGTTTTCCAAACCTGGAATCATGCGCATCATTTGATCTTGAACGTCGCGGGGCAGGGAGGTCGAAATGCCGTTCACGTAGATCTCAAGGGTGTTGCGTCCCTCGGGTTCGAGGAACAACTGATGACGGTCCCTGTCCGCGAAACGAACCACTTTGTCCTCGATCGAAGGACAATAGCGTGGGCCGGTCGACTTGATTTGGCCCGTGTACATCGGTGCACGATGCAAATTGGCGCGGATCAAGGCGTGAACGGACTCATTGGTGTAGGTGATCCAACAAGGCACTTGCGGACTGGGCAAAGCGTCGGACATGAATGAAAAGGGTTGGGGCGATTCGTCTCCGGGTTGAATTTCCGTTTTCGAATAATCGACTGTTCGCCCGTTCAGCCTCGCTGGCGTACCTGTCTTGAACCGTTGGACTCGAAACCCGAGACGCAAAAGAGCCTGGCTGACACCGGAGGTGGTTCCCTCGCCAGCTCGACCGCCGGCTGTCTTGGCTTCTCCTGTATGCATGATTGCTTGAAGGAATGTGCCTGTTGTCAGAACAACGGCTCGGGCGTAATAGACTGCATCCCCGCGAACCTTGACGCCAAGAATGCGTTCTTCGCCATCGATCGTCTCGCTGATCAAGTCTTCGACTAACTCTTGTCGAAGATCGAGTTGGGGTGTTTCCTCAATCCGTCGTTTTATCTCGAATTGATACGCTTTTTTGTCCGCTTGAGCCCGAGGCGAATGCATCGCCGGACCCTTGCGGCTATTGAGCAAACGGAACTGAATTCCCGTGCGATCAATGGTTTCTCCCATCAATCCGCCAAGTGCATCAATCTCACGAACAATCTGGCCTTTGGCAACTCCACCTATGGCAGGATTGCAACTCATTTGGCCGACAGTATCAAGATTGCCTGTAAGCAAAGCCACACGGGCGCCAAGTCGAGCTGCAGCCGCAGCGGCCTCCGTTCCGGCATGGCCTGCTCCGACGACAATTACGTCGTACTCGTATCGATTCATTTCCTAAGTGTACAATCCCATTAAGTTCTTTTTCAACCTGAACTCGCCCCGAGTTCGGGCGTTCGACATTTATCGCTATGGTATCAGCAGAACGGGCGATTGGCGAGGATTGTGCGTTAAAACGCGATATCGTTCCGTTGTTTGTTTGACCGTCAGCATGAGGACACAGCCGACAAAAGGTGCAGTCATGCTCCGCCGTGCTGTTCGCAATCAAACTTTTGCCGGGGCTCTAGGTGGACGGCACATGGAATGTGCCTACACCTTTGACTTTTGCTAGCAGTGTCCCCAAGGCACGTTAGGTACCGTGAACGTACGCCTAAGTCTAACTGTCCAACGAAATTTTTGCGAAATTGGGCTTTGTTGAACGGTATTGCGATTCAATATGTTTAGACATTGGTTAGACAATTATTTCTGGCGATCGATCTCCGCGATTAATTGATCCAGCCCAATGCCATAACGCTCGAGCACAGTAGCCAAGATCCCGCCCACATGTTCGCATCGACCGCGGCGAACGGACGAATTGGTTCGAAATGTTGGAACGGTAACGGCTGGGCGGGATGACGGGCAGATGGTTGAATTGTGGGTCGGTTCGGAATCAGCGACCGCGGCTCGTCCGTTGGAGGAAAACGAGGATGCTAATTCAGCATCATCCCATTGGAATGCTTGCTGGACAAATACAAACGCGGTTTGAGTTGCTGGTGCCATGATCCAATTCTCGTCATTTCGTTCGGTGTTTCGGATGGCTTGGTGAGCACCAAGACCGTTGCGATACACTGAATGATCGGGGAGAGCTGGACACCTTTGGTCACAGCGAATTGGATTGGCAAAGTTTTGGAGAGAAAGTTTGCGAGCCGATGGTGCACAAACGAAAATAGCCACCTCGGAGAAGTGGCTTGCAGCGGAACAGCGCAAGCTGTCCGTTGAGGATTCGCAAATACCTTAGAAATTCAACGGTCGGCTCGCGCCGATCCGCTTTAGGCGAAAGATACCAGTCGTAGTTTGGGACCATTGTCCCGAACCAATCAACGGACGGGACATTGGTCCCATCCTACGGTTCGCCTTAGATCGCGACGGGGCGATCGATTTCTAGCAAATCGCACACGCGATCGAGCAACCGATCGGTCGTGAAAGGTTTTTGCATGAAATCGTTGGCTCCAGATGCGCGGAGCTCCGTGACTTTGTCCTGTTCTACCATCCCCGAGATACAGAGAATTTTGACCGAATCCATGGTTCGATCGCCTCGGACACGCTGGCAAACCTCGCGGCCATTAATGTCGGGGAGCATCACATCCAAGACGACGACATCCGGACGGAATTCTTTGACCTGCATGCCTGCGTCGAATCCGTTGTTGGCCGTTCGGATGTCGAATCGACCATCTCGCTCAAAAGTATCGTACATGAGATCGACCAAATCCTGATCGTCATCGACGATAAGCAATTTTTTCTTTCCGCTTTCGAGAGCATCCGTTGGGATGCCATTGTCCTTCATGAAGACAAAGAGTTGATCGCGGGGAATGCGGCGAAATCGGCTGCCTGGCACGCGAAAGCCCTTCAACGATCCATTGTCGAAACAACGAATGATTGTTTGTTGGCTAACCTTGCAAATCTTGGCGGCCTCGCCGGTCGTAAAAACAGTTTTTGTGCTGGACATTGGGGGAATCATCCTTCCTGAATGTTCGTTGCAATGTTGACGACGGGTCGCCAAACTCACACGCTCGGTTTATCTTGTGACAGCATCCGCGTCTGCCGAAGTTACCAAACCTACCTTGGTTGGGCGGAGGATAGCCATGTGGCGCAATTCAGGTCAAGGTGGATTTCAATTCAAGCAGTTCACAGCGTCTCAGTAATTTGCGTAACCAGGGGCTAGCGGGCGGCTTGAAGCGTCCATGGCAAGCCTGGGCAACCCGCCGAAATCAACTCGAACGTTCAGAAAGTCAATGAAATGTCGGAATGCCGATGGGGAATCCTCTCAACCGCAACCATTGCGAAAAAAAATTGGCGGGCTATTTCGAAAACTAGCTCAGGAACCGTGGTTGCTGTCGCCAGTCGTCGAATAGAATCCGCCAACGCATTCATCGACGAATGCCAATTGAGTTGTCCGCAACGTCAAAAGCCAAACGCTCTCGGCAGCTACGAAGCCTTGCTAGACCGTCCGGATATCGATGCGGTTTATATCCCACTTCCGACCGGTTTGCGTAAGGAATGGATTATTGCCGCCGCAAAACGAGGTAAGCACGTGCTGGCTGAGAAGCCTTCCGCCCTTTCCGCCAGGGACCTAGAAGAAGTTCTTTCGGTCTGCAAAGAAAACGGCGTTCAGTACATGGACGGCGTCATGTTTATGCACAGCGCTCGAATGGAGATGCTCCGTCAATCGCTCGACGATGGCGAATCCATCGGCGATATTCGGAGGATCGCATGCCACTTTTCCTTTTTTGGGGAAGACGATTTTTCTCAAAGCAATATTCGTGTCGATAGCGAACTAGAACCCTTTGGCTGTCTAGGCGATTTAGGTTGGTACTGCGTCCGATTCTTGCTGTGGGCCAACAAGTGGCAGATGCCAACTAAGGTTACGGCCAATTGCATCCAAAGTTTGAAACGGAACGACAGCGAAAAGACCGTACCTACCGACTTCTCGGCCGAGCTTGCTTTCGCGAACGGGTCGACCGGCAGTTTCTACTGTTCCTTTCT
>CAMBSL010000247.1 GCA_945870455.1 Pirellula staleyi DSM 6068
AACTTCTTGTTCACCAATGCCTGAACAGCTCGGTTGCGTTCTTGATCGGTGTTTTGTGTGTCCTCAGCTTGCTTTCGAAGTAGATCCACCGCGCTCGGATCGTTGAATATCAAAGCCAATTCGAGCGAAAGCTGTCGAACTTCGATCAGCTTACTCGTCTTCAAGCGCCCCCATGCCTCCGACCAACCAGCCGGCATCGCAACATTTCGGCGACCTTCGAGCCCCGTGAGCGCTCCTCGCACTACGTCGCGATGGAGCACCGAATCGTCCGATCTTTGCATGACCTGAATCAAATCGATTAAGCATTCCGTCGACTCCTTGCTTGACGCTGCGCGTCGGGCGATGTGTTCTCGCACCAAGGGTATTTTGCATGTTGAAGCAAACGCGATAAACGGTTCCCGCCCTGCATCGAACAGCGGTTCTAGCGCATACCAATACATCAATGGCAGATTCGCGTCCAGCGAGTCTTCAGGTCGCTGAAGCAGCGGCTCCAAGATTGGCCACCGTTTGTCCAATGCTAGTCGTTGCAATGCGCTTGCCAGATACAGCCTAACCACCGGCGACGTGTCGATCGCTGCAAGTTGTGCTAAGCGATCAAGTGCCTGCGCCGATGGATTTCGATCTTCGCATAGAAAACGCACCGACCATGCGCGAATATGCTCGCTCGGACTTTGCAACTGTTGCAACAAGAAGTCTTGTTTGAGGTCGTTCAGAGCATGCAGCGTCCAAAATGCACGAAGTTTCAACGGTACGTCGGCGGATGTAACCAACAACTCCCGTAGCGATTGTTTAGCCTCCTTCAAGTCAGCACCTTGTGCGGCTCGCTCTTGCAGTAAACGGCGAGCGTGTCGAACGAACCAATCATTTCGATGCTTATGCAACGCCACAAGTTCATTGCTGTCAACTTGACCTAGATCGACTTTCTTCGAATTGGGTTGACCATAAACGATTTTGAAGATTCGGCCTGTCTCGCGTTGTGTGTTGCGGACGCTATGGCACTCACCCGTGTCCGACCAATCCAGAACGAACACGCCTCCATCTGGACCATATTGCAAGGTGACACCCATATGCCAAGGATCGCGCGAACGTAAAATGTCGGGAGCATGGGAAGCCACGTAGCCAGAGCCTGATTTTTTGAGCAGATCGTTGTTGATGCGTTTCCCGTGGATGTTGTTCATGAACACAGAATTGCGATACTGTTCGGGCCAATTGTCGCCAAGATAAATCATTGTCCCGCAGTGCGCATGCCCGCCGCCAGCGGCGTCTTCCTCATGGGATCCCAGACCATCTCGCACATTCTGTTTGCCGACAAAATGCAGATGGTCCGCGATCGTATCGATTCGGGCATAGGCATACTGACTCGATGCACGATTTCGCCAAGGTTCATAGTGAGCGCCTTGAATCACATGAAAAAGATGTGGGTTTACGCAATTGCAAACGAACCCTTCGCCGAAATCGTTCCAGTCAATTCCCCATGGGTTGGTGGTTCCGTCCGCGTAGGGTTCCCACTCATGGCGAACGGGATGATATCGATAGACGCCGCCATCAAATTGCTCGCGTTGGTCGTCGCTCGTTCCAGGTTTGCCGATTCGAGACCAATTGGTTCGTCCGTGCGTGCCGTACAGCCATCCATCAGGCCCCCACGCAAAACCGTTGGCTAGGTTATGTGAATTGGCATGATTACCAAAACCGTCTAATAAAACTTCCGGCTTACTGTCTGGAACATCGTCCCCATTTCGATCTGGAATGAAATAGAAGTTCGGGGGGGACATCACCCAAGCTCCGCCGAAGCCAACTTCGATTCCCGTAACATAATTGAGCTGGTCGTAAAAGACTTTTCGGCTATCGAATTTGCCATCTCCGTCTGTATCTTCGAAAATGAGAATTCGATCGCCTGGCTTGTTGCCATGGACTGGATAATTGTAGGCTTCGGCCACCCAGAGCCGACCACGGTCATCAATGCAAAATCCGATCGGTTGGCGAATGTCGGGTTCACCGGCAAAGAGCGAGACACTAAAACCTTCTGGAACCACCATCGTTCTCGCCGCTTCCTCCGGCTGCAACGGAGCGTCCCGGTCAAGGTCCTGTGCGAACGACGCAAGATCGATTGAGCACAACAATGTGAAAAACGACAATGTGAAAAACGAGAGTCCAGTAAATCGAATAAAAAGTTGTGCTTTGTTGAGCATTCGCATGTCCTGACTCGTAAAACAAAAACCGCAGATCGCAATGATTATAGCTGAGATGCCAAGGGAGATTGTATGCCATTCGGCTTATTGTGCTGTCCGTGGTAGCAGGCCCTTTCCAAGCTCAACTTTACCCACATCTTTTGATCTTGCTCCCCTCGCCCTGAAGCGGGGAGAGGGGGAGAAAGCGCGCCGGGATCACGCAAATTCATTGGGATTTCGAGTCTGGCCTGCGGCGAAATGTGGGTAAAGATGAGCCTTTCCAAGCGCTGTCAGCTTGCGATTTGCGGACGTTTGCGATCGGCACACGGAGTGTGCCTGCTACCTTAACCAATCGACGGGTATTTCGATCGACCAGACTTCATTGCTCAGCGGTTGCGCGTGGCCACCCGCCACCCAGATCTTGTCCTGCATGACGAACGCCGAATGCTCGTGGCGTTCCTTCCATGTCTCAGGTGTAGTGAGTTGTTTCCAATCTTTTCCGTTTCTCGAAAACCATGCATCCCCCCAGTTTTTTGACGGGTTGTTCGACCATCCTCCAAGCAGCCACATGTGATCGCGGTAGACGACCGACGAAAACCACAACCTTGGATGCCAAGGAGCCGAAACGGTCTCTTGCGTCCATTGCACTCCATCCTCGGACGACCATACGTCGTTCATTGCGTGATATTCGGGAACATAATTGCCTCCGCCAAACAAATAGATTTTTCCATTTAGCACAACGGATTGATGGTACGCCCGCGGCGACCAAGGCGCATTTGCGGTCGCAAGAATCCAGTCTTTTCCGTCAGTCGAATACCAAACGTCGTTTTTTAAACTAGCGGCATCACCGAAGTAGTAACTCTCGGTTCCTCCCAGCAAGAACATCTTGCCCTTGAACTCGACCAAGCTGGCAGCAAGGCGCGGTGACCAAGCGGCAGCGGCTGTTGTTTGTTCCCAATGGATACCGTCAATCGACGACCATACTTGGTTGCTCGCTGAGTGGCCGGGCAGCCTGCCATTGTGCCAACCGCCCATGATCCACATACGATCATGGAACGCAATGGACATAGGCAAGTCGCTATGTAGCCAAGGAGCCGATTTCTCGACGAGCATCCAGTCCTTGCCGTTCGAAGAGTTCCAGACGTCTCGCGGCGGCGCTTCGAACGAGTTGAACCAGCCTCCAAGTATCCACAGCTTATCGCGAAAAACCAACTCGCCCTGCGAGTCGCGCGGTTGCCAGCGAGCGTTGTCGGTGACCTTGGTCCAATTCACTTCTTGTCCATGCGAGACGCCAGCGACCAGCAACAACACAGAGTACAACAAGATGTTTTTCATAGACACCAACACAGGGGTTGCAAGGATGCCGGGGCTGTTACGGACTGCAGAGCTTGGCAACGTCAGCCACGGATAGTATAGGTCCGTCTTGACTTTATTTGTTGATTGCAACGAAAGCGAACAGTTCTTTTGTGGCGGGGTCATCTGGCTTGCCAAGGTCGTCGTTGAGCTTGGAGTGTTCGGAGTCCTTGGCACCGAATGGCTTCGAAGCGATACCAGCTTTCTTTAGAACGGCATCTAGCCATTGCGCCTGAGCCGCTGTGTCTGGATGATTGCTAACGTAAAGGATTAGGAATGGTGGGATCCCCTTGTCCTTTGCGATATGAGTTACGGCTGAGAAATCGCGATGCTTCGCCGGATCGTTTCCAAATTTTTCGCGGTGGCCATTTTTTGCCTGCGGTTGACCATGAACCCTTCGCCTGGTCTCAGCCGTTTCGATAATGGCAGGGACATCATAGGTGTCGCCATCAACGGGTACGCACCCTTTGAGGATCGAAAAGGGTACGCCTTCGGCTTTCAAATAGCGATCGTCGGTGCAGATTAACGCTGCTAATTGCGCTCCTGCAGAATGGCCCATGACTAGGACTCGCTTTGGGTCACCTCCATGTTCAGCGATATGCTCATGCACCCAGTGCATCGACTTTGCAATGTCGCGAATGATGGTGCCCATGTCGACGTCGGGGAGCAGTCGATAGTTGGTGGACACAAAGACGAAACCTTGGTCAACAAAGACTTGTGGCTTGAGCTGAACACTTGATTTATCGCCGGTTTGCCATCCACCGCCATGTATCCAGAAGACTACTGGCAAGTTCTTTGCGTTCGTTGGCGCATAAATGTCGAGAACTTGACGCTCGTGTCCTCCTTGAACGTAGGGAATATCTCGAACCACACTTTGGGCACGTGCATTAGAGAACAAGACGGCATAGGAAAGGATGCAGAACAACGGTATTTTCATGGTGGGTTTTCCATTTAGTTCAACAGAGGGATAAAGCGAACAAAAATTTCGTACCCCTAGTTTACATGATCGACAACAGCAAAAGTTGTAAGTGACCAGTAGAAGATCTTTCCTTTGCCATTCGATTTTGCTTATTGGATTCGCTTCTTCAAGATCTCTACTTCTGACCTTAGAGTCGGCCATAAGCGATCCAGATGAGTTATCAGTTCGCGACTGGAGTGGACGATGGTCAAAACCAGGACATCATCATTCCACTTCGTACAAACAACCACATGCTTTTCAACGGTGTGCGTTATCAGACTTTCGATAGCCGGAGTAGCCAGCAAGATTCCAGGTTCGGCCTCGACAAGTGTGAAGAATTTGTCGAACGCATCGAGGTACCGCGCCGCAGTTACTTTCCCCCACTTCTCGGTCGAGAAAGCCTCGATCTCCCGAAGATCAGCGACGGCTCTTTCGGCAAGGAAGACCTTTGTTTTTCTTGCGTTAGCCATTATCCGGGATTCTTGTTCATCAACTCTCGGACGCTTCCCCTGAATTGATGCACCCGATTTTCAGCCGCATCTCGAAAGCCCTCGATCACGCCCGCTCGGAGTTTCTCTGCTTCCATTTGCAGTTTCTGTTTCCGAAGTAAGTCACGAACGAATTCGCTAGGCGTAGCGTAAAGCGTGCCGTCCCCTGATTGTTCGTCGACGAATGCTCGCAGTTCGTCTGTCAGCGATAGATTTAGCGTTGAACCCATTGTCTTGTCCTCCTACCCCACTATGCCATATCGCCCGTTAGATGTCAATATTTGCCATTGAAGCCATGATTGCCATTGAAGCCATGATCGACGGCAATGGCAAAAGCTTGACGGACTCATGTTTACCCACATCTTTTGATCTTGCTCCCCTCGCCCTGTACTCGGGGAGAGGGGCAGGGGGTGAGGGGTATTGCACTGTGTTTCAATTGGTATTTTGATCGTGAATTCAATGTCTATCCTCGTTTCAGAAGTGTAAACAAATAACTGAACCGGAGGCTACCAAATTAGGGCTCTACCCCTCACCCCCCGACCCCCTCTCCCCGAAGCGGGGCGAGGGGGGTGGAAACGCACGGAGATCACGCAAATCCATTGGCATTTCGAGTCTGGCGTGCGGCGAAATGTGGGTAAAGATGAGGCTTTACGGGGCTATTTTTTTCGCTCGTACTTGGTAGTTAACGTCCTGGATCGTTGCGTGGCGGCTGCTGACGATCATTGCCTCTCGGTGGTCGATCCTGCCCACCTCGCTGGTTGGCTTTGTACGATTCCGTGGTGGACTTGCCGTTGGTTCCCACGAAAACAAAATCGGCGGTTCCATTCGCGTTGATCGTATAACTCACGCTTCCGGATTTGCCTTGGACTTCATAGGTAAGTTGATAACTGCCCGGCTTTGTTTCTGTGAAGTTCGTAATCTTAGCACCTCGCATCGGAGTCAGCGCGGGCCGCATGGGCTGGGCTCGCGGTTGCGGATCGACTTGGCCATCTCGTTCCGTGACGACTCCATAGAAGCCGCCATTGAGATAAGGATATGATTTAGACGCGTGATAGTGATATTGGCCGTCCGCATCCTTATGGCCGTTGAGTTTATCCAGGTTCTTTACCGCAGCCCCATCGGCTTCGTCGAAACCGTAGATCGGGTAGCCGTCTAGTGCATACGCGAGGGGTAACCCCTTGCCATTGATCTTCTCGAGATGCGTGGGCGCGATATGGTAGTGATAGTCATCGGCGCGGCCGCAATGCCCGCCAAACTCGTCCAGCTCTCCGAACAAGAACGCGTCCTCGCCTCGATTGTTCAGCGGATTAAAGATGGGGATGCCGTTTACCGCTAATGCGATCGCTCCTCGCAAGAATTTACCGTTGGCCGACACGGGAGTTTTGGCGGGCACTGGGCGAAGTGGGATCTGCCAAGCATTGTTACCAACGTAGGCTTGAGGGAGCGGCACTTGCTGTTGCCACGCAGTGATGCCGACCATCATCGGGTGATCGGGCAACCCATTGGATTCCACGTAAAAGAAATCTTGGTCCCAACGAGTTTTGATGGCTTGGTTTTGCACGAAAGCGTCAAATGCGCCCGCGATCTTGGGAGTCGACGGTTGAGCAGCTTGGCTCTGTTCCATCAGCACCGCTTGAGTCAACATGAGCAATGGCAAATGGTTCAGGGACAACGAACCGGTGCTTGGGGTCAACAGCTTGAGTTCATGGTTGGCTTTGCGAATTTGCTCGGTTCGAT
The DNA here is from genome assembly GCA_945870455.1 of Pirellula staleyi DSM 6068. GTDB lineage: Bacteria > Planctomycetota > Planctomycetia > Pirellulales > Pirellulaceae > JBKCUI01. The sequence continues at coordinate 6,705 of CAMBSL010000247.1, forward strand.
CTTCGACCCATTGTTGGTCTTGCGTGCACAACTCCGATAGTTTGAGATTGAGCAAAGAATCATCCGAGCGGCGGATTTGAACCTGTCCATCTTTGGAAGCGACAAAGCAACCGTGAAGGTGAGTTCGTCCGTTTGAGAACGTCCAAGTTCTTTCGTTGGCGTGAGAATGTCGGCCGTGGCCGAACAAGCTCGCATGCGAACTGATCGCGACCATAAACGCGAGTATTGCAACGCTGGGTTTCATCGTCGGTGAACCTTACTCGGGTGGTTTCTTGGCTTGACCGTCACGTTTTGACCTTCGCCCTAGCGTGAACTTAGCCGTTCAAGAGCCGAACGCACTTGCTCAAGCGTTCCAAGGGCCACAAAAACTTGGTAGCGATACTCGCCGGGTGGTACCCTTGTATCATGGCGAACTCGAAAGACGCAGTTCCATTTGACGACTTTCTCTGCAGGGAAGCGAAATCGACCGTATCCAGCGTTCGAATATCCTGGCGAAGGTTGAGCGGGCGAGAAGACGCCCATCGCGTGAGTGCCCGTTTCATTTGCCAAAACGACGGGACTCGACTGCTCACCGGGGCCGTCGCTAAGCGGTTCAAGCTGTTTGGATTCCGTGTCGAATTTCCAGAATTTGCTGAACTCGGGCGGCATGTACCCCGTCACCGCTTCGAACTGCGCAAATCGATGCGATTCGCTCTCTGGCACCGTAAATTTGGCTTCGTACTCGATGACGTTCAGCATCGATTGGTAGCCAATTCGAATGTGCTTTTCGAGAAAATGATCGGACAACACCGTCGAGTTGATAGCGGGGCGGCCTGAAGATTTTTCGCCTGGGGCCAACCAAAACGCCATTTGAGTCTTGGTCTTCAGCTCGGATGGGCCACATTCCATGCTCAAAAGTCTGCTCGACGAAGTCGGGCCAGCACCATCGCGACGCGAGCCCGCTTCCGTTGGATTAAAGCACTCCGCCCAGAAAGGAGTTGTGAGACCGCTGTCAAAACTGCAAGCACTTTGCAGTTGCCGACCGTGATCGGTGCTATTGATGAATTCCTTTCCGTTCCAAGCCAACGAATGAACCGCGCCGGCCAGCCGATCGGTCGTCGTGATGACGATCTCCGAGTTATCGAATGGAGCCCGGATGACAGCATCTCCGCTGACGCGAGCCATCGCCTGCGGAGGATCGCATGCGCCTAATTGCGAGCAAAGTTCGATTAGGCACCAAACTGCAACAAGGAATCGGGGCAGTTGCATTCGCATATCAACCTTTACATGGCCATCGCAAGGTCTTCTTGCCTGAGTTCTTCGATGAGCGGCCATAGCTCGTCGATCTCGTCGTGAAACAAATTGCCGATCAAAACGTCGGTGATAAGATTTTTCTTGTCGGGGTACTTGCGAACAAGACGACCGAAATTGAGTCCGTCGTAAAACGCACAAACCAGATTCCGCATTCGGTCCATGGCTTTCAGATGCAATGGCTCCCAGCTTCGCAGCCGCGCTTCGCTGGTGTCGTTCGCGTCGAGTGCATCGGCAACCGAATCAGCCGCCATGGACGCAGAGGTTAAGGCCAGCATGAGCCCTGAAGAATAAAGTGGATCGAGAAACCCGAACGCGTCTCCGACGAGCACCCATCCATCCCCGGCACATTTCTTGGCTCTGTAAGAATACTCTTTTTGGGCTTTGAAGTCTTCGGAGCGGGTGGCGTTCGTAATTCGTGGCTGGACCCCGGGGCAGCGAGCGACTTCCTCCATGTAGATCGTCTCCAAATCTTTGGATGCGCGATTCTTGAAGAGATAATCGTGCCCCGCGACAACACCCACACTCACAACATCATCATGAAGGGGTATGAACCAGAACC
>CAMBSL010000248.1 GCA_945870455.1 Pirellula staleyi DSM 6068
AAAGAACACTTCTGATGGAAGTGCTCAAAGTCCCAAACGATTCCTTCTAAGAACGTGTGCTGAAGATAAAAGGTCCTTTGGGGAAACCACATACTTTTAGGAGGTGTTTGCGAACAGGATTGGAAATTTTTATTCTGGGTTGGCATTGAACTTTCTTGGTTCGGTCATGCGAAGGAGCGAATCATGGCGAGATTGGCTCGTGCTGAGATTTTTTACCCGTCGGAAATCGTTGCCGTACACTTCATTGGAAAAACGGTCCGATTTTGCCGATCGTGTCCTATACTAATTTCGGACATGACACCGCTTCCATCCGCTATGGCAGGTTATGATATTCTGCACGTCTAGCTGTTCTTCGGAATGACCTCGCACGTACATGTTAAATGAATCCGCTCTCACAAGTTGGCCGTTCAGGATGAATTCAGGAATGACGAAGATTGACTCCATCGATTTTTACTACCTTTCGATGCCAGAGGTGCTTGACATCGGAGATGGAAGCCAAGATGCCTTGCTAGTTCGCGTCGCAGCTGGTGATCATGTCGGTTGGGGGGAGTGTGAGGCGGCTCCTCTCGTTTCGATTGCTAGTTTGGTCTGTCCTATGTCACACAGCGCGTGCAAACCCGTCATGGCATCGGTGCTAGGTCAGTCCATCGATAGCGTCGATGACATTCGGAAAATCGGCAACTCCGTTCGGGCCAACAGTATGGATCTGTTGCAAGCGGATCACACTCTTTCTGGAATTGACATCGCGTTGTGGGATTTGTTGGGACGCCGATTGAGTGAGCCGGTTTGGAAATTGCTCGGTTATGAAAAATGTTTTGGCAAGATGCCTTACGCATCGGTCTTGTTTGGAGATACGGCGAATGAAACGTTCCTCAAAGCCCAAACGATTGCTGGACAGGGGTTCCGGGCGGCAAAATTTGGCTGGGGTAAATTCGGATTGACCAGCGTTGACGACGACCAGGATCAACTCAATGCAGCCCGACAAGGACTGGGAAAAGACGGCATCCTCTTGGTGGATGCGGGCACCGTATGGAATACCGATGTCGATGCCGCTCGTTCGCGACTTAAAGGTCTTAAAGAAGTGCGAGCCACTTGGCTCGAGGAGCCCTTTGTTTCCGGTGCATTGTCGGAGTACCACTCGTTATCCATGGACAGTGGGCCAGTTGGATTGGCTGGTGGAGAGGGCTGTCATAATTTCCAAATGGCCAAACACATGATCGACCTCGCCGGACTTAAATATATCCAAATCGACGCCGGTCGAATTGGTGGGATTACGATTGCCAAAGATGTTGCTGACTACGCTGCCCGCAAAGGGGTCACTTACGTCAACCACACCTTTACTTCCAATCTTGCGCTCTCGGCTTCCTTACAATCCTACGCAGGATTGGAATCTCACCTCATTTGCGAATTTCCGACTGAGCTTAAATTGTTAGCGATGGCGATGACCAAAAACCATATTGTCCCGGACGAAAATGGCATGCTTAATGTCCCCGACTCGCCTGGTCTAGGCATCGAACCGGACCTGCAAGGGATCGCGCCTTACTTGGTCGAAGCGGAAATCCGCGTTCGCGGAAAACAGATTTATACAACACCACCGCTGCGCTGATGGAAAACCGATGATCAAGTCATACCCCGCTAGAAGCCTTTCTGAGCGGTGTCAGCGTGGGCGTTTTTTGGCTTTTCCGTACCAGTACTTTGGCTGCGTACTTGAACGTTTTCGCGAGGGAAGGATCAAGTTGATGTGGGGAACAGACCTCGCGTCCATGGGATGCGTTTTGCATGCAAACGTTGCGTCGCAGGGCTCGATGGGTTACAACCAAGGCCACCTGGATCCAGGCCCCGAAAACCGAATCTACCTGCGGAAATATAAAGCGATGAAACCAACCACGAACCGCCCGATCGAGCGCCGAAAATTCCTGTCGTTGGCAGCCAGCGCCTCGACGCTTGCAGCCAGCTGTGCCAAATCAAGTTCTGGGTTTGCTGGTTCCGTTCATCCAAGTTGGGCTAGCGAGCGGATTCGTGTCGGAGCCATCGGAGTCGGGGGACGTGGGGCGTTGCTGCTCGAACAGATTCCTGAGTCGGCGCAGATCGTCGCGGCAGCCGATTGCAACGAGCCAAGAGCCTTGGCGTTTCGCGAAAAAATCAAAGGCGACTGGCCTGTGTACTCCGATTACCGCAAGATCCTCGATCGAACCGACATCGATGCGGTGATTGTGGCCACGGGCGAGTTCCAGCGAGTCAAGCCGTGCATCGAAGCTTGTTTGGCAGGCAAGGATGTTTACGCCGAAAAACCTCTGTCTTTATATGTCCAGGAAGGTCGCGCGCTAGTGACTGCGGCTAGAAAGACCAAGCGGGTCGTTCAGGTAGGGACCCAGCAACGTTCTATGGAGATCAATCGCGTCGCTTGCGAACTAATTCGAAACGGGGGACTAGGAAAGATCCTCGAGGTTCGTGCGATCGCTTACGAGGGACCTCAGACCTCACCCTCTGCGATACCTAACGCAGAGACAATCCCCACGGGGCTCGACTGGAACATGTGGCTCAATCAGGCTGCCGATCGTCCCTTCAACTCGAAATGGATGGGCTGGATGCAATGGCGAGATTTCGCGGGGGGGCAGATGACCAATTGGGGAGCCCACGGCGTAGATCAAATCCAATGGGCGCTGGGCATGGACGCAACCGGCCCGGTAGAGCTCGAACCGCTCAGCAGTGGACTCAATGGTCAGGTTCGAATGAAGTACGCCAACGGGGTGGTAGTCAATTTTGTGATCGAACCGGGAAAAGGTCCGATGGGAGGTGCGGTATTCGTTTGCGAGAAAGGCAAGTTGGAGATCAACCGCAACAAGTTCACTTCCAATCCCCCGGAGATCGCCGCCGAGTTGCGCAAGCAACTTGATATTGTCGAAGAAGAGCGCAAGTGGAGCGATGATCTTGCGCTATGGCAGGCCCGATGGCACATAAAGAACTGGCTCGACTGTATCAAATCGCGAGAGCTTCCCGTGGCCGATGTGGAGATCGGGCATCGCTCGATATCGGTGTGCCATTTGGCCAACATCACCCGGGAGCTTGATCGCCCCCTGCGTTGGGACCCATCGAACGAATCGTTTGTCAGCGATCCCCAAGCCAACGGCCTGTTGACCCGCCAGCGCCGCAAGGGTTTCGAGCTTCCAGATTGAATCACTTTGCGTTCCCGCGTTGGGGGCCAGTTGCCTATCGAAGTTCGATCCGAAAGTCTTCGATCCTTTGATCATGCAGGCTGCAAAGACTCCGTAAATTCATAACATAAAACAGACCGCCATCATGACTGTCCGACGCCGTGAGTTTTTCGCAACTATTCCCGTCGCACTTGCATCAGCAACAGCCTTTGCTCGCCAGGGAGATGTGAATGAAGCGCTCCGCGCCTTCCTGCAACCGCATGTACTAAAGCGCAGTACGCTCGACCAATTTCTTGATTCGAAAGCTCAGGTGTGGGCAAAGTTCGATCCTGAACTTGGTTACTTATTGAGAAATGCGTTCGTTCGCGATGGCGTTGACGGCTGCCACACGCTGGCTCGGTATCAGGAGTCAGGTCAGCGTCAGCAGGTTAATTTCCCCGATCAGCCCTGTCGTATGAATACCTACGGCGACAGTTTTACTCAGGGGCATCAGGTCAGCGATGGCGAAACAAATAAACAACGGGGATGCAGCACTTTTGAACCAATCGATTCTTACGGGAATTTCCCTCGACATCCAATGTTAGCTTCTGCCACCGTAATGGCATAATGCGTCCCGGAAAATGTCGAAGTGGTGTGTCCCCATGACATTCCACCATGACATTCCATGTGGGTCAGAAATCGATTCGCGGGTGTTGGCATCTTGGTGAGGCTTAACGGACGATTCTGAAGACGTAAAAGCTTGCGACGTATTGTTATGAAGAAAAGACCCGTGGTTATTGGGCAACATGGGTACCGATCGGTTATGAGCGTGGTGAAAAACGTAGTCTATTTGCTAGCTTTTTACCGGCATCGCGTATTCTCACGAGCCCGTAGACTTTCTCCAGTCGCATTCTTAGTCATGGTGCCTATGTTACTTCAACCGAAACAGAAACTTTCGATTGAATAGAGTATCGATCTTGCCGAAGGCCTCTTCAGTCTGAAAGCGTCGATGGATCGACGCTCTTCTGATTTGCAAGTCGATTCTCAACATCACTCAAAATGCACGGAGGCATTTCATGAGACGCTTAGCTATATTCGGATTACCAATTCTCGTTTCCACGCTTTCGATCGGTTGCTCTTCGAGCCGCTCAACGATGCTCACGCGAAACGAGTGCAACACCGGCTGGAACAAGATTGCCCATTTACACGGCACGCCGATCACGCTGAAGGTTCCTACTCACCTTCGTGTCTATGTTTACGAGAAACACTTCCTGGAACAAGTAAACGTAGCGGGGGTAACGCGTTGGCAGAAGGTAGAAATGCCTGCGATTTACGATTTTGGCTCTGAAACCCTCTACACAGATAAAATCTTCACCACGGATTTTATTCGACCGGCTGCGGGTGCTTTCAACCTCGATGTTGACTATACGCCCGATCAGTATGTTCAGAAAGTTCAGCAAGACATAACCGATGATACACTCAAGCAGGTTAGCGATATCGTAGGAAAACTACCTGGATTATTTACAGCGAAGGCTGCCGGGAAAGCGGATGGAGCGAATCCCGCAACGCTGAAAGAAGTTAAGAGCGTGATTGCTGCCAACGTTTTTGAAATTGAAGACCCGAATTTCGAGATCAACGTCTCTGATTTCGTCAATAACTACTTAAACTGTCACGGCCCACGATGCGCAAATCAGGTCGCCGTGAGTGCCGTTGGGGCAATTGCACCTGAAGAGTTCCCTCAACATAACTACGCGAGTCAATAGGCTAAGCCTAAAGTAATTGACTTTAGAAGAGTGCGGACTACGCTCAGTTGGTAGTTATTTCTTCATCTGATTGGGAGACTATACAAATGGCAAGTAAGAAGGCAGCAAGAAAAGCAGAGACGTTAGCCAAGTCTGCACCCCCTGGAATTCCGGCTAAGCCTACCAAGAAGGCGAAGCCGAAATCTCCAACTACGGCACTTGCTTCGGAAGTGAAGGATTCACCATCGGCAAGACGAGCTAAGTTTGGCAATTTCCCTTCCGAGAATGCGACATTGCCCGTGTCCGCTCGAGTAATCCCAGTGCCGAGAAGAGTTGCGTATGCACGTGCCGAAATTGCAATGCAACGCAATCTTGAGGAGCTCAAAAAGTTGCCTGGATTTCAGTTTGCAGATGTCGGTTACAAATTCATGAAGGGAGAAATTACCGATCACCTTGCAGTTAGACTTCACGTTCGCGAGAAATCCCCGGGACATACCGAGTTGGAAAAGTTGTTTGAAAATCAGCTGGTTTTTACCGACGTCGTAGTCTCAAAATTCCGCAAGGCCGCGAGCCTAACTGATGCGGGCTCGAGAATTACTTCCAGCGACAATCCGAAGTACGGTACTTTGGGAATGGGAGTCAATTACACGCTGCAAGACGTTCCATTCTTTCTTACATGTGCGCATGTGGTTTCCGAATTCGATCCACCAACATCTGCGGAGAGTTTTATCAGCAACGCAAGTGGTGACGTTGGCTTTTCTGACAATTTCAATCCAGACTTCTATCGGTACGACAGCGAGTTCGACTTGGCGCTATTACTTCCCCCGAAATCCATTCCAGATGCAGATCTTGGAAAGTTCGTTTCGAATCTACCACTAGCAGTATCTGCTCCTATGCGGATTTCGCCAATCACCGAAAGCGATTTGAACACGGTTGTCTACAAGATTGGAGCAAACACACCTCGTCCCTCGAAGGGGTACATTGATGCGGTGAATCCAACTGCTATACCCATTGAAGATTCGCCCGACGCGGTCGGACACTTCATTGTTCGTTCAACTCCTACTCCAGGATCATTTGCGCCGATCGGAGGTGGGTTTGCAAACTTTGGTGATAGCGGAGCAATCGTGTTTACAGACGATGGAAGAATCCTCGGTATGGTTCGCGCAGTTTCGCACGACAATAATGACGCCGAAGCCGACCGCACGGTAGTCACACGAATGAGCCGAATAAGGGAAGAATTCAAAGTTGACGTTTAGCTCGTGAGTAGAACGTAACGTCACGCCTGAAGTCAAGTATTTTCTCGTTCAAGGATGAACCGACATGCACCTAAATTTCAACTTCTCTATTGCGAAAGCGTTTGTCTGCCTCTTCGTAATCAGCATAGGATGTTCAACGCCAGTAGCGCGCAAGCCCCAATCGTGTTTGCCGCATCGAGTCACGAAAGTAGACCCGGGAACGGTAACTACGGGAGGCATGTTACAAAGTCAACGGACACTGCAACTCGTGCCCGATCGCGTACTGACGTTACGGCAAGCAATACTGGAGTCCGGGGGATTACTCGAAACTGCTTCATCGAGCAACGATGTAGTGACGCAATCGACTGCCGCGGAACAATCGTCGGGGCAGACCTCTGCAACTCTACCGACAGTGGCCCCGACGCCGACCTCCTCGCCACCTTCAGTTCCTGCTCCCTCGCCCACAGCGGCCGAGCAACAAGAAGCGTCCACACTTCAAGCCTTGAAAACAACTTTTTCAAAAATAGATCAAATCAATGCTCTATTTCAAATCGATCCAATGGGTCCACGCGGGAGAGCAGTCTATCGAGACCCCGTTGGGGATACGATTCAGCAGTATCTTCAAAGCGTCAATGACAACATTGCTTTTGCGGGGCAAAAACACAATCCCTCTTTGGATTTCATCAGGATTCAAGGTATCAACAAGAGTCTACCCGAATTGATCGACGACTTGGAATTCATTATCGATAGCCGAAAAAGCAACAATCCTGAGTTCGCTGCCGAAGCGTTGTCCGAAATTCGAAAGCTCAAGAACCTGAAAACAGCACCACCTCAGCAAGCACCCGTTTCCCCAAAACCTACTTCGATCAATACACCTAAGGTGAAACGATCCGTGCTCATAGGATTGGAGAATCGAATCCATCGCAGTGAAACGGTCTACGTTGATCCGCAACTAGTTTTCAAAACCGCCGTTGGAGATATTCCGCTCAAGGATGGTGACTTTGTTTTTGCCACAAGGACAGAAGACACATCATTGCCTCGCAACATTAAGTTGGATCACGAATCGCTAGTACCTGTGCTGGGCGTTTCTGAAGAATACAACGCTGTCGATCCAAACGAGTACTCGGAGATTGCGTCGGTGATTAATTTGCAAGTGGAGGAACTCCGAAAACAGGAAGCGATGATCTCCAGCGAGCACATCGGAATACTTCGCCGGCAAGTGACGGGCTCGATACGACCTGAAGTATTCTACATTCCAATTCCGAATGCCACGAGCGTAGAATCTTCATCGCAATTAGGAACAGTCATGCCAGGCGACTCGTTTCTCTTTACGGTTGCTTCTCGCTCGCCCATCGTTTATGACCGCTTAGTAGGGCCGTTACAAGCGGATTTAATAGACCAACGACGTGAGCTTCAAAAGAAGGCGGAATGCCGTCAGAAGCTCCCTTTCGAGGGCAATTACGTCAAAAAAGCAAGCGCAAACTGGAACTACTATACTCAACCGATCGTGCAGAGCGCACGAAATATCGTCCGATAGAAAGGCACTTGGAACATGTATAGATACTCGCGAAAGATTGTACGTATCGGGCTGGCTACCTTCCCGCTTTGGTCAGCATCAACCTCGATCGCACAACTCAGTAGTCCTATTATCGCGGTCGAGCCGACGGAATTTGCCGTTGTCGGCGAAGAGAATCCCGCGTTGGCGAGCAATCCAGAACAGATTGTTGCGGAATCAACTTCCGTCCCGAAAATGGTTCCCACACGAGCATTTTATCCTTCGTGGATATGGGCACAGGACGCCACTCTGAAAGACATCGAAATTTTTCAAGCTTTTACGATTGCTGCCGATCCTCAAGAAGCAGAGCTTCAGATTGCAGTGGACAACGAATATCAAGCTTTCGTCAACGATGTATTGTTGAGTAGTGGAAATGACTGGACCAAACCAGCACGTGTACCTCTAGTTCTTGGCAAAGGTGAAAACACCTTGCGAATTGTTTGCAAAAATACCGGCGGGGCAGCTGGCGCTATCGCAGCAATTCTATTGCGTGGTAACCAGGGTGTTTCGGTAGTGGGAACTTCCGCGACTAGCACAGTATTCTCAGACGGTGTACAAGTCCCCTCAACGTCGTGGGACTCGGCATCCGCGCCTTGGAACTTAGTCAAAAAGGAGTCGCAGCGAGACAAGATTGTACGGGCGGAAGCACACCGACTATTTTCCGAAGCGCATGGAACGGACAATGTCCTAGCGGCTAAATCGATACTCTACCTTGCTTATCTCGGTATTGAGTTTCCTAACGTGGAATATGAATCGCCGACGTTCTCCATGTTCGATCCTGAGCCGGAGCTGCCAATGCTTGCCCAAAGCACTGGCATTGTAAGGTCGTTCTTACGTTCCAATGATCAAGGGAAGAGGGTGGCCGCATTGAATGGACTCAAGTACATTCT
>CAMBSL010000249.1 GCA_945870455.1 Pirellula staleyi DSM 6068
GGGTCGCTGAGCAATGCATTGGCTGAGTCGGCGTGATCTCCCGTGTGCCGCTCGGTTTTGGGATCGAAGGTAAGCCAAGGACCGACGGTGTACTCGGCTTTGTCTGCCAAAACTCCCACACCCTTGCTCATCACTTCATGCAGCTTTGCGAAATGTTCATAAGCATCTTTGTTGTCACCGAATTGGCCAGCCTTTGAGTTGAACGGGACTTTCTTTCCCAATCGATACGAGTTGTTGATCAGATGTCCAAGCACACAGCCATAATGCGCTTCGGAGGCGTTTCCATTGGCCATCATTGGATCTCGACTGCGGCAAGCCGCAATGAAGCTAGCCCAGTTTCCGCCTGGAGTGACCTTGCCCTTGGGAAGCGATAGCGGCTCGCCCTCCTTGCTTCCCTTTGCGAAGTACTTGTCGCCGATGATCTTACCGCCATCTTCGAAATAATACTCATTCTCGACTTGTTTCTTGTAGCCAGGGTAGTTCACGTTTCGGACGTTGAAGAACACGGATTGACCATTCGGATACTCTGCGATTCCGAACATGGTGTTGGGCGTTTCTCCTTGATCCTCCCATTGGAACCGGCCTCCGATCGCCATCGCTCGAATCGGATGCGTCTGGTCTTTGTCGAGAGCCCAACGAGCGATATCAAGTTGATGCGTTCCTTGATTGTTGAGGTCTCCATTGCCTGTTTTCCAAAACCAGTGCCATTTGTAATGAACGTAGTTCGAATGATACGCATCGATCATGGCAGGCCCCTTCCAGAGGCTCCAGTCCAACTCCGATGGGGGCGAACCCGCTTTGTTGGGTCCGATCGTGTCGCGTTCTTTGCAGCAGTAGCCATAGGAGATTTTCAGTTTGCCAAACTTCCCTGCCTGGATCGCTTCGTGAAGGCCGGCCCGCTTTGCGTCGCTGCGACTTTGTGTTCCGTGCTGAATGACCACCCCATATTTCTTTTGGGCGGCAAGGACGACACTACCCTCATAGACATCATGACTCATAGGTTTCTCGACATACACGTGCTTGCCAGCCTGTGCCGCCCAGATAGTGATCAGCGAATGCCAGTGATTGGGAGTAGCAATGGAAATTGCGTCTAGCGTCTTGTCTTCCAAGGCCGTTCGAACATCGCGTACGCCAACCGTCTTGAATCGACCTTTCGATTTCTCTTCCAGGTTTTTGAGAGATCGGTCCAAAACGTTTTGGTCTGGATCGATCAAATAAGCGATCTCTACGTTTTCCTGATCGAGCCACCCACTGATGTGGTTTTTACCCCGGCCATGCAAGCCCGCTACCGCAATTCTCAGTCGATCATTGGCGCGTACGATGTTGCCACTCGCGCGAGTCCCAGTGATCAACAACGAGGCACCGAGAGCCGTCGCTCCCTTTCCAAATCCTCTTCGATTCAAGTCCGCCATTGTGTTTGTCTCCAAAAAAGATCGAGCAGTCCATATGAGGGATTACGTTTAACCCGCCTTATGATAGCCAATTCAAGTACCGAAATTACCCGTTTAGGAAAATACAAAGTAGCAGGCACGCTCCGCCGTGCCGCAGCCAACAAAAGGTGCAGGCACGCTCCGCCGTGCCGTTCGCAGTCAAGCTTTTGCCAGGATGCTAGATGGACGGCACATGGAATGTGCCTACTACTTTGACTGGCTCACGCCACCAAAAGGCTTTCTAGCGGACATGCTCTCGTCTTCGTCGACAGAATGGCGTCATAAAGTTCGCCGTAGGAGCTGCCCACATTCGGACAGGTTAAACATTGGATTGCGGTCAAATTTGCCGGTCCCCCGACGCTCAAGTCTCCGTAGCGATCGTCAATCGCCAGAAATTTTGCAGCGTCCGTTGTGACCATTCGAAGAATCTGTTGAGATGCGATTCCTGGATGATTTGCACGCACGGCTTGAGCTTCGCTCCACAAATTCAAGTCGGGATTGGAAGCTCGCGAATCGGTGCCGAGCAAATGACGAACGCCCGCCAACATTCGCTCGGCCAACGGGTAACGCGTTGATGTTTCATGTGCGTGACCAAAGTACCCGTGCGTGCGTGGACAGTGCACCAAGGCCATCGACGCCGCATGTTGCGACAGAATCGCTAGATCGCGAACCGAAAGGTAATTGCCATGCACAATGAGCGCACGCCAAGCCTGACTCAGGAATTTGAGATGCTGCTCGACGCTACCCAGTGACTTGAAATAATCCTCGCCAAGGATCGGGGACAGAAGTTCCGAGAAAGGCCCGGAGTGGGTACTGATCCATTCCATTTCTTCCACCGACTCGGCAAGATGCATTGAAACGAGGCGTTGTTCCTGGTCGGATGTGTTAACGCACCGTTGAGTCAAGCGAGGCGAAGCGGTATACGTTGCATGAGGTGCCAAGCCCCCGCGCCCTCTCGAATTCGAATTTGCCCCTGCACATTGACTCTTTGCAAAGCCGAACGTTTGTTCGCATCGTGTCTGAGAGATGTCGATCAACTCAAAACAAGGTTGGACAACGATCTGCGGTTGAGGCATTCCTCCAAGCACGGATGGTGTCGCGGTCGACAAATCATCGACCGCAGAATCAATCCATCCGGAACTCCAAGGCTGGGTGGTCATATCCACCACCCACCGAACGCCAGCGACATAGGACTCGACGATTCCCTTGGATAGCGCCGCCTGTCGAGCTTCGGCCAATCGTAATGAATCGACATCGATCGATTTGCGTCGATCGATTACGCTTCGAATCCAGGATGGAAAAGAGGAACCTACCGGAATGGGCTCAATCAAGTCGCTGAATTCGAGATGGCAATGCGAATTCACAAGGCCCGGCAGGATCGCAGTGTCAGCTAATCGAACTTTTGGAATCGAGGTAAACTTAGTGGGGAGTTCATTTCCAACAAACGCGACACGTCCTCGTTCGACCACCAACCAACCGCCATGGATAGGCGGGGACTCGATTGGTACCAGCCAGTCCGACTCGATTGCGACACAATGATGTTGGTTCACGTAATCGTTTTTCTCGGGCACTTTACTGAACGACACGACCCGCGACGGTGGTCTCAACCTTCATATCGTCACCGAGCGAAGTACGAACCGTAATTTTTTGATTGAGCGATCCATCGTCATTTTCGTCGAGCAAATCCCCTTTGAATGTAAAGGGTACGACATGGACTGTCTTGCTACCCGATGGAATTGGGAATTCAAATCGACCATCTTGGCAATCGATGCCGGTGATGCTGAAGGGAGTCTTTGACCGAACGATCAACCGCTGCTGCAACGAGTTCCCTTTGACGACATCCCCTAACGAAACAAAGGTTGGAGAGATCGAAACGGGTGGAACGACTCGACCAGAAACGGCCAAAGTGAATTGATCATTCTTTTCATCGTTGGTCACGACCACCAATTCGTCCAAAATCTCGCCGACGGGCGCGTTTTCCATGAGCTTAATGTGCAAAAGGTAGTTCGTCATCGTGCCATTACGCTTGACTGGGTCCAGGCGGACTTCGAGGAAGTTACTGTCACCTCGAACGTCTTTGATTTTCCAGTCCTGTCGTCCTGCGTAGGATATTTTCAAATCGACTGTTTTTGACATTCCAAAATCCACATCGCCAAACCGAATTTCGCCAGGTTCGACAACGATGTCCGAACGGATCGTTCCACCGACCGTCAGCTTAACCTCAGCGTAATAGGGTCGGTCGATGACTACCGTAATCTCAGCGCTCTTGGTACCGATGAAAGCTCGCGTATTGAATTGGGCAATGATTTCCCCTTTCTCCCACGACTTCAGGCTTTTCTTGGTCAAGACAGGGTTTGTGCATCCGCAACTGCTTCGCACTGCGACAATATGAACGTCTTCCTCAAAGCAGTTCTCGATGACGAACGCATGCTCTGTCTTGGCATTGCGGCTGACAGCACCAAAATCATGATGCGTTTCGGCGAACATCTTGCGTGCCCATTGTTCCGCATTCACGCTCGACACCAAATTTGCGGCGAACAGAATGGAACAGGCAAAAAGCGTGAACAACCGTGCGTTTGTGGGCGACACAGAAGGTTGAAATACTCGAAAAATCATCCGGACTTACTCTCGCGCTCAGGTGGAGTCAAAACACAATTAGCTCGGCCGCTCCGCACTCAGGATCGTTCTGTTTTCGTAGCCATGGCCGTGAGACTTCGGATCATGCCCAGTCCATTTTGAACTCGACCGAGTCCGGCTACGAAAGTTGTTTTTCGAAAGACCCTTACAGTCGTATTGATCGGCACGACCGGTCCGAGAGATTTGGTTTGTTTGGCAAATTCCGATCGCGATTAATATCTCGAAGTGGCCATCCTGCGCAAGCCCCCTAGATTCCACGAAGGAATTGTTAATTGCAGATCAAGATTCGAATGCATTCCGTTGAGGATGCAGCCGATACGCTCGACAACAATGCGGAAGCTCACATCAACAATCGAACTCGAGTTGCTTACCAAACCCTCTCCGTGATATACATGCTGGAATAAATCTTTTCGCCAAATAATTGCCGCCTAAAGGACTCAATGAAGAGTAACTTGAAAATCGTGCGTACAGATCGCGAACTTGAGATGTCACACGTCGACGCGTCACTCCGTGAACTCGGGGCCACACTTGTCACACTTCCTGAGAGCATCACTGAACGTGAGCTAACTCAAGAACTTGTCGATGCCGATTTGCTGCTCACCTGCTATACCAAAATCAGCCGTGCGGTCATTGAAAGTTCTCCACGTCTGAGAGCGATTATAAAATTCGGCGTCGGTGTCGATGCGATCGATATCTTGGCAGCTCAAGAGCGGAGCCTACCCGTTGTCAACATTCCAGATTACGCCGAAGAGACCGTGGCAGAGGGTGCTTTTGCTTTGATCCTGGGGCTGGCAAAACGATTCAAGCCAATTCAAAATGCGATGCAACAAGATGGTTGGGTTTGGCCGGAGCCGCGATGGTTAGCAAACGATCTCGCAGGCAAGACGCTTGGCATTGTTGGCGTTGGACGCATTGGGACCAAAGTGGCCCGAATGGCAGGTGCGTTTCGAATGCGAGTGCTGGGATACGATCCACACGCAACAAGTATGCCTGGCGAACGTTTCGCTGATTTGGGCGAAATGCTTGAGGAGTGTGATTTTGTATCCATCCATTGCGTGCTAAATGAAAACACGCGAGGACTCATCAGCGAGGCCGAATTTTCCCGAATGAAGTTGAACGCATTTCTGGTGAACGTCTCGCGCGGTGAAATTGTAGATGAGGCTGCATTGCTTCGTGCTTTGCAAACGGGTCGCATCGCTGGCGCGGCGCTTGACGTGTATGGCCAAGAACCTCTTACCAAAAATGGTCATCCGTTATCTGCTCTTTACACCATGGACAATGTACTCGTGTGGCCCCACCTGACGTTTTACACGAAAGAGGCAATGCGACGATTGGAAATGGAGACACTAGAGAGATGTATGGAGGCAATCGAAGGGCGATTGTTGACGGTGAAATCGCACGACCCGCGGTTGCGTGCTCAAAAGTTTGGCGTCTTGTTTGAACCGAATAGTGTTTGTTGAGAGGACAGCACAGTAAGTTATTCGTTTATGCTATTCTAACAGCCACTCCTTCCAATGCCGTTTTCCTGAGGTGAATCACAACGATGAGATGCGTGCTGACTTGTGTCGTCTTTTTCCTTGCGTTCAACAACAAAACGTTCGCTGCCGAAGGCAAACCGAATATACTTGTGATCCTCGCCGACGACCTTGGCTGGGGTGAACTCAGTTGCCAAGGGTTTACACAGCAGATACCGACACCGAATATTGATTCGATCGCGAACAACGGCGTCCGCTTTACGAGCGGCTACGTTAGCGGACCCTATTGCAGCCCGACGCGAGCTGGATTTATGACGGGCCGTTACCAACAACGCTTTGGTCACGAATTTAATCCTGGTCCGGCTGCGTCAGCCCCGAAAACTTTTGGTTTGTCGTTGAATGAAACGACCATTGCGAACCATCTTAAGACGGCTGGTTATGCTACCGGTTGGTTTGGCAAATCACATCTTGGATACCAACCGCCGTTTCACCCGCTCAAACGCGGCTTTGACGAATTCTTTGGTTTTCTGGGTGGCGCCCATTCGTATTTTGACGCGATCGCAGATTCATCAAATCCAATACTGCGCGGTACCGAATCCGTAACGCACCTAGATTATGCGACGGACGATTTTGGTCACGCGGCTGCGGCCTTCATCGACAAGCACAAGGACCAGCCTTGGTTTTGCTATTTACCTTTCAATGCCGTGCATGCACCGCTCGAAGCTCTGGATAAATATGAAAGCCGATTTAAGAGTATCGATGACAAGAAACGTCGGACATTCGCAGCGATGCTCTCGGCCATGGATGATAATGTCGGAACCGTGCTCAATAAACTTCGTCAGCACAAGCTAGAAGAAAACACGCTCATTTTCTTCTTCAGTGACAATGGTGGCCCAACTCCATCCACCACGTCCGGCAATGGTCCGCTGCGAGGCTTCAAATCACAAACGTGGGAGGGTGGTATTCGGGTCCCGTTTATGGTCCAGTGGCTAGGACACATTCCGGCGGGACAAGTCGACGATCGGCCGATCATTCAATTGGATATTTTGCCAACGTCCTTGGCAGCCGCAGGGGTGACCGTCAATCCGGATCTCAAGTGGGATGGAGTGAATTTGCTCCCATACCTGACAGGCCAGAACGCAGGCTCGCCGCATGAGATGCTCTACTGGCGGTTCGGACAACAAATCGCCATTCGCATGGGCGATTGGAAATTGGTCAAAGCGGTCGGCAACCTGGGCGTCGAAGGGATTGAACGCAATAGTGTCGCCAGTACGGCAGGTGCCGTCGCCAGTACGGCAGGTGCCGTCGCCAGTACGGCAGGTGCCGAACTGTACAACCTCAAGAACGATATCGGCGAGAAACAGAATCTGGCGGATAAAGAGCCAGCCAGATTCCAACAAATGGCTGCAGCCTGGGACGCATGGAACAGTCAGCTTGTCGAACCATCGTGGACGCCGAACCGAAACGCTGGCGCGAAAGCCAAGGCAAAAAGAAAACAGCAATGAGCGATTAAGCGTCAGGGGCGGAGAAGCGGCAGTGTTTTTAATCGAGAGGAGAGTTCTGCTGCCACGACCGGATTCACTGTGGCGACATTGTGATTCTCCTCGGGATCCTTGTCGTGATCGTAGAGCTCTTGCGCCCCATCGCTCCATTGAGTGAATCGCCATCGCTCGGTGCGAACGCTTTGCCCGAACAACTTCGGGCCACGTGTGACAAGGGTAAAGGCTTCGTCTTTTATCCTTGCGAGGGGGCTCGCGAGTATCGGCGTTAAGCTGAGGCCTGCCATCGTGTGCGGTGCAGTTAGTCCGCAAAGCTCGGCGACTGTCGGGACCAAGTCCACGAACTCAACGATCGATCGACTGACCTGCCCGCCCTGAGCGCCAGGTGCTGCAATGATCAGAGGGGCACGGCAAGAGCGTTCGAACAGAGTGTTCTTGTTCCACCAACGGCGCTCACCGGTATGATAGCCGTGGTCCCCAACGAAGATGACGATCGTCTTGTCCCAAAGCTTGTGTTTATCAAGTGCATCGAGCACGCGTCCTAGCTGTGCATCCATAAAGCTCGTGCCGGCGCAATAAGCGCGGAGCAACTCTCGCCATTCCTGATCGGTGAACTTCGCAAAGGATTCGCCGTAAGCGCCAAAACCAATAGACTGAGCTGGCGCGGGTGTTATGTCGGAAGGATCTCGCCATACTTTTATCTTCGAAAGCGGGTACTGCTCGAAATACTTCTTGGGCGCAATAAATGGGTCGTGCGGTTTCATGAATCCGCAACCGATGAACCAAGGTTGATCGCCCAGCTTGTCGATCATCGCAACGGTGGCTGAGGCGATTTGACCATCAGGCTGATCGTCGTCCGTGCCATCTGCGGCTCCCCATTGGCACCAGTTCAGTTCACCACCGGTCACGTTGCGGCCGTCGATCATCTTTCGACCCAGCGCGGTCGGCTCAAACGCGTGCGCCTCGTGCCATGATTTCCCCAAGTCCATCCACTGCTGCTTTGCTTCCAAATTCTTTCCGCCACCGAGATGAAATATCTTCCCGAAAGAAGTAGTATGCCAGCCATGTTCTTTGCAAAGTTGAGGTAACGTCACCACGTCTGGCATTCTTTGACGCAAGCGTTCGTTATTTCCGACAATGCCTGTTTGCTCGGCTCGTAGTCCGGTAAGGAGTGAGCTGCGGCTCGGATTGCAAACCGGATACTGCACATAGGCCCGCTCAAAAGTTACCCCTCTGGCACGAAGGCGATCCAGATTGGGCGTCTTAACTGTTTCGCGAGTAAACGCGCCGCCAAAATCACGCAGATCGTCCGCCATAAGCAGGAGGACATTCAGCTTGGCTGGAGCAGCACCCATTGAGAAGCTCCCAACGGAAAGGGACATAAAAACGGCCGTGAACACACACCGTACAAAAGTCGCGTGAAGAGTTAAACGCATGTTGTGCTTTCGAATATCAAATGCTGACG
>CAMBSL010000250.1 GCA_945870455.1 Pirellula staleyi DSM 6068
CGGAGTTGCAATCGTTCGATTCGAACCGCTTTGCCCGTCGCCGGTACCGCATCGAACCACGTCCCCGAAAGTCGGATATCTCCGGTTGCAACGTGGAATGAATTAGGGTCGAACGAAAGCGTTGTGTTGAGCACGGGCTCAATGGCTCGTCCAAGAATGCTCTCGTACGGGCCCGTCATTCCAACATCGCATTGAAAGGCAGTCCCACCTGCCAAAATTTGCTCGTCGGCAGTCGGCACGTGCGTATGCGTTCCGAGTACAGCTGTCACCCTGCCATCGAGAAAACGCCCCATGGCTTGCTTGTCGCTGGTTGCTTCGGCATGCATATCGCAAACACGGATTCGCACGTCCTCAGGCAAGCCTTCCAGAACACGAGTCACGGCAGCAAATGGGCAGTCGACAGGCCGCATAAAGACGCGTCCCAAAAGACTGATGACGGCAACAGGTATGCCGCTTGCCGTTTGGACAATGCAATGATCGCGGCCAGGTGCCGCTGCTGGAAAGTTCGCCGGTTTCACGATATTGGCAGCGGACACCAAAGTCGAGGCGATCTCTTTCTTGCGATAGATGTGATCTCCAAGCGTAATGGCATCTACACCCGACTCGATCAGTTTTTTGTATTGCGCGTTGGTTAAACCAGCCCCATCCGCCGCGTTCTCCGCATTCACGATAACGAGGTCCGCCTTCAGCACTTCGCGAAGCCAACCCATGGAGTCACACAAAATCGACATCCCCGGCTTGCCAACAACATCGCCTACGAAAATGATGCGGACTTGGTCAGGATCTTTGGCATGGTCAGGATCTTTGGGCGGTGTCGTCATCTCGTTCTTTCGGGAGAGTGCTGCGATGATTTTTAAGCTAGAATCGGAGTTGAACGCGGAGGATTCGTAAACCCACTTGGAAATTCGCCGAATCCGTTGGGAATGCACCGGATCCGTTGGGAATGCACAGGATCCGTTGGGAATACACAGGGCGGCTCTCGCTGCTCCTCGAAAACAACGTTCAGAATATCCGAAAACAACCTTCAGGATGGCGGTCGCCCCGTTGAAAGAGCAGCAGTCTAACGAAATTCTAATGGGCGTTGTACCCAAACGCATCATGCTCTTTATTCATTCGATGCGAGGAGGAGGCTCCGAACGACAATTGAGCTATCTTGCCAACGAACTTGCGGGCCGCTGCGAAACGGCTCTGGTCACTCTCGACCATGCAGGAAACGACAACTACCCACTCGATCCAACCGTCGAGCGAATTGGACTCGGATTAACGGCAAGCAACGGAGGCTTGGTTCGTGGCGTTTTAGCAAACCTCAACCGAATTCGTGCTTTGCGTCAACACATATCAACTTGGAAACCGCAAATCGTCATCAGCTTTTGCGATTCCAACAATATCCTTGCTCTTGCCGCTTGCCCTCGAAAAATTCCCGTCATCATTTCAGAACGAAGCGACCCACGGCATCAACGGCTCAGTCGATTTTGGGAAGGCATGCGGCGGTACACTTATCCCAAGTGCCACGCATGTGTTGTTCAAACCAGCCAAGTCGGCGAATACCTGCAATCCAGACGGCTAGTCCATCGCAATCAGTGGGTGGTCATTCCGTCTGCCATGAAGTCGCCCGCGATCGACTTGGTTGCATGTGAGGGACAGCGTGCGGCCGCCGAGCCAAAAACGCTCGTTTATGTTGGGCGTCTTTCGAAGGAAAAGCGGGTCGATCGCTTGTTGTACGCTTGGGCAAGCTTGCAAAAACATCACGATCAATGGAGTCTCAATATTGTGGGCGATGGTGCGGAACGCTCCACGTTGCAGGATCTTGCCCGCAAGCTCGGCGTATCCAACTCCGTGGTTTGGTCACTTTGGAGCGACGATGTTTGGAATTCGCTTCGACGAGCCAACGCTTATTGCCTAGTCAGCCAGTACGAAGGCTTTCCGCAATCGATGCTGGAAGCGATGGCTGCAGGTTTGCCGGTGGCCGTGGCGGACTGCAGTCCCGCCATCCGACAAACGATCACGGACGGAGTTGACGGACTAATCATATCGAGCGACGGACAAACGACAGCGGTGCTAGACCGGCTGCTTTCGAATCCACAGCTTCGCTTGTCCCTTGGTCGAAACGCCGCGAGCCGATCAAGAGATTTTGAATGGTCCAATATCGCGCCGCTTTGGCTACATGCAATACGTCCAACAATGGATTAGAATACGCTGCTAAACCTTTCAGCTTGTGGTGCAAAAAAACGCAAGCTGGAAGCATACTCCTTCCTCAACCTCTCCCTCAATGGAAATCAAAATGATATCGGAGTCCCACGTCGCAATTTTGCATCAGTACCCACCAGAAATCACTTCGTTATCCGACGATCCGCAAAGTTGATACAAGAGTCGAATATCAATTTCTCTACTTAGACTCGCCGTTGCACCGCTTGTCATGGCGAATTGTACGACGTGTGGATGGCGACTGCCAAAGCCGGCACGGTAGGAGTACACTGAGTCACCGAAAATTTTCAACCCTGGTCTTCTAATTGATTCGGTATGCATCCAGGGCATGTCGCTACGACCTCGGCATAGCGTCGAAAACAACCACGAATTTACATCTGTACGCTCAAGTAAGTCGATTTGGCCAAGTGTTTCACCAAAGGCGATTGTCGATGTTGTACCGTCCGTTACGTCCGCGACACGCATTGCAATACGGCTTCGAAAGAGACCGTTGAAGCGTTGTATGTCTGGGTTTGGATGATACCCGCCACTACCTGCCCCACTGCATCCCGCGTAATTGGTGCCCGCGACCTTCCCGTCGTACAGAAAGTACGAAAAGTAATCAGATCTCAAATCTGTATAGTAGGTTGGTTGGCTTCCAAGACGTGTTTTCGAATAGCTTTTCACGGAAAGTTCATCAGATGGACACATTAGACTGCGCAAAGGTCTTTCAATAACCTTTTGGATTTCAACATCCTCGATCAAGAGTCTGGCTGCTCCCGAATTGCGTGCACGGTACGTTTTGTAGTCCTCACCAACCGTACCGCAAATTGATGGAATTTGTTGCGATAAATTTGCTTCATCAAGATAGGGAAGTACGAAAACGATCCATGAAGTATTTTGATAATCTTGGATGTCATAGCCGCCACTTGCCGTGAGACTCGACAGAGTACGGGCTGGAGTGAGTGCAGTACCTAACGTGCCGGGCGGAAATTTTTTGAACGCGGACTCATGATTACTCAAAGCTAGACCTAATTGCTTAAGTTGGTTCAAGCAAGATACCTTCCTCGCTGACTCACGCATACTCTGAATAGCAGGTAACAACAATGCCACAATCACGATCATGATTCCAATAACACAGACTAATTCGACCATACTAAATCCCCGTTGCGGTCGACTTTTAACTTTCGTTTTCGTTCTCTCAGTCATGTGAATCAGATCCATTTTTACGAAAACGAGAAACCCAATACGAAGTCGTTGTTGTATAATCTTTAACAACTTGTTTTGTTGGAACTGAGCGAGAAATCCAAACTGCCACACCGGCCGTAGTGCAAAGTGCAAATACATGCCACCAACTGATTTCTGGAGAAAATGTTCCAAGACAGCCACAAGAGATCTTTTTCTCCGCAACAAGTGGAAACGAGATTGCTGCTGCATAGACCATGAAAAGAATTGCGATCAAATAATAGCTCCAACGCATTGTCAAGCCGAGTAATAACGAAAAACCAAGGCCTAGTTCTATGGAGGAAATCAAAGGCGCGAGAATGGAGGCGATGGCAGCTGATACGATTCCGTATGTGTAAATTGACCATGCAAACGATGGAATATTCATCAGGTGCAGCGATCCAGGAAACATCAACAAAATCATGAAAAACAATCTAAGGGCAGGTTCAAGTCGATTTGCCATTCATCATTTACTTTCAAGGGACGATTTGTTTTCAGCCGCGTATCTTTCGTACCCGCCAGCATAGACAAAAGATGGAATTTTCATGCAAGCCAGACGTGATTGGCAAGCAACCGCCCAAGGGCAATTCGCACTCTGACAATAGATGACTACCGACCTCGCAGATCTGAGGTTTTCGCTCAAATCAATCCATTGATTTACCGTGCCATCAACTGGCACATTAATCGCATTCGGAATCGCTCCACGGCGAAAGTCAGCGGCAGTGCGGACATCTAAAATAACTGGTTCGCTTAATGTACCTAAATCACGAATATAGGTTCCATTTGCTTCCAATTCGGAACTCGTTTCTCCTTCACCCCGCATCTCAAAGCATTCACGCGTAACTAAGTAGGATGACAGTGCTATCGGTGGCCATGAATACAGACTCCCGACAAAGACCGCAGCGAAGGTACAGATCATTGCGAATATGAAATGAGAAAGTTCGCCGAAACGCTTGGTTGTAAAAAAATTGCGTTTTGCAACCATTAGACTAGTTAGGAATACCCCGAGGATACTTCCTAGCCAGATCGCTTTTCGTGCTATTGATCGAACCTGCAACTGGTAATACAAATCTTTGGCCGCGACATCGTTTTTTGCTATTAGAAGCCCGGAGCCGTCCCAAAACAAATCAACTTCGGTCCTAGTTTTCAATCGCATGCCTGATAGATTGTCGTATACCCGGAGGCTATTGCCCTCACTTCCAAGAATTGCAACCCAATGCCCCACACGATTGGAAGGACTACCATATCCTAAGTTGATTAGTGTAGGTGTTTCGAGTGTCATTAAGTCGGCAGAAGTTAGCCCTGTTACCCTTGAAACACCAATTCCGAATTCGCGGCAGGCCAACTGAAGATCTGCACCCTTACTCCCAATTGGCGAAGATAAATAGGACCTGTTCCCAAAAAGTTGTTCTGCAGGAAGCTTCAAATCAAGCACCGTAGCCGCTGCCTTCAAAGCAAACAATCCGCAATGGGTTGATGTTCGTGAGGATGTCTTGCCGCTGTTGTCGATCAAAACAGGATGATCCGCATACATAAAAGCGCAATTCCAAACAAAAATTCCGCATAACACTGCAAGTTGCATCAATGTATTAGCAGTCATAAGTATCTCCGCCCCAAAACAACTACAAGAAGGGCTAAAAACACTAAACAACATAGGTAGTACCCCAAGTGCCAACCTCCTGCACTTCGATACCGAAGCGATTCAATCTCCCTCAAAGTCATTCCGTCAATTAGCGCGACCACCCGGCCGTTTTTAAGTACGAACTTGTTATTAGGTTGAGCCGAACATACAACTCCCAGCCCATCGACAACCCTTGGAAATGAAGGGAGGGTAATACGATTAGGCAGCTCACTTTTTTGCCCAGTCCATTGAACAATCATCGTGGACTCGCCGGAGAAGTCGGTGTCCCTCGCCTTTGTATATATTTTGCTGGGAAGCCGAATTTCTGGCGATGGGTAATAAATCTCAATAAACGATCGTGATGATTTGCCGACAGGCAGCACCGACCCATCTTTTAAACGGTCGCCTGGCACCAACGCTTCATCGATTCCTGCTAGTCTGCCTTGGGAGTCAATCCAGATTGCAAGATCGACACCATCATTTCTGACACATTCAAAACCCAAGACACTACTACCGTCTTGGCGAGGATTTTTCACCTGCTTGACCGAACAACCCTGGATCCACTTGCTGATCAATTGTCCATTGATTACGGCTGCCAATGGAAAACCAATCATCTGCTCCAAAAGCGATTCCCTATTTGCGTTTGCAAGAAACTCAACAGAGGCAGAGGGGGGAGAGATATCGGGGGAGCTCGGCATCCACGCTGGCATCGTGAAAATCTGCTCGCACTCGACCAAGCCATACCGCCCGAACCCACCTTTACTTCCAAGATCGACCGGCGCCCATGTCGTCCGAATGACCGTACAGTCCTCATTGACTTCATGCTGTAGGTCACCACTTATGATGGCACACCGCCCAAGCCACCATCGTTCGTACTCGCTTAACGCAGCGTCTAGCTTTGCACGATCAGACTCATCTGTCACAGCCCCAACAAAGGAAGTCATTACTCCCATCGCGATTGCGAAGCCGCACAAAAAAACAACAGCAAATAGACGAATCAACATATCAACCTCCTACCTGGGATTGAAAAGGTAGCCCGAAACCCTAGAAACAGAATTGCTCCGAAAAACGGCGTCGACCATAAGCCCAAGTTACGATCGACGCCTTCAAAACACCTGTCAATAAAACGACAAACTAGAGAGGCTCGTCAGGAGACATTGCAAGAGTGCATTTGAGTCTTGATAAAAAGAGAACTTCGCTAGAGTTACCACAGGCAAACCCTCCATTATCGAAAAACCCATTACAATTTTTAGCTCCTGCTTGGTTTTGAGCGAGTTTGCTACCCTTCTTTCCTGTGCCAGCTTGGTCGAGCGTTCCATTGCAAGTGCCCCCTAGTCTGGCTGCGGGACAGGTACCAGCTCTCAGTACGTCCACATCGCAAAGACTTGCTTCCGCACCACCTGCTTCGTCAACCGATAGCTTTATGATATCGATGTTGAGAGAGCAAACTCCGATCATACCCAGAATAAAACTAGCTCTTAATATTGAACGCATAGCCTATCTCCATGAAAAACCAGATCACAACTGCTCGTGCTACGATCGCACAAACCACACGATTGTACCATTTTTAATCGCTAGTCAAACAGATTTTTCTTCCGACGAAACATGAAAAGGTTTGGGAATCACTGGATTCGGACGGATTCTGGAGTGCTCACGGTGACATCACCGCGTTCCTGCAAATCGGTCGCAACAATGTAGACAGAAATGGTATCGGTGTCTCAACGTCTCAGAAACTGTTGTTAGCTCAACGCGGTCTGGCGTGTCGGCAAAACCATCCGTTGGGCCGTGTGAAAATGAACGCTTCCACGCACCGGTCACAACTTCCACTCTACATCTCGATTCGCGTCAGCTCGAAGAGCCTAGGTAGCATTCGTAGGGTGTCTCAAGATCAATTTCAAATCGACGGCAATCCAAGAGGGGTGGCCCCAAGCGGCAACCCCACCAAGCGGCACAAGCCTTAATATCGCTCCGCTTTGGCTACATGCAATCCATCCAACAATGGATTAGAATACGCGACGGAACCCTTCAGCTTGTGAGGCAAAAAACGCAAGCTGGAAGCATACGCCTCCCTCAACCTCTCCCCAATGGAAAGCAAAATGAATCGTAAGTCTCTCATCGCACTTCTTCTTTCAGGAGTGTTCGTCTCCAATACATATGCCGACGAAACCAATTCGTTGAAAACCGTTCACTGGAAAATTGACCAATTGACACTCGATGCCAACGAGGGGTGTGCAATCGGTGATGTGGACGGTGATGGCAAACCCGATGTTGTTGCTGGACGAAATTGGTACCCGGCTCCGGATTTTAAGCCACGTCCGCTTCGAACGATTGAAGATTGGAATGGATACGTCGAAAGCAATGGCGATTTCTTGATGGATGTCAATGGCGATGGACGCATCGATGTTGTCGCGGGCTCCTTCATTCCAACCGAAGTTGCATGGTATGAAAACCCAGGCAGCGAAGGACTTCGGCTTGGCCAAACATGGAAGCGACACCTTTTCGTCGACACCAAGGCCAGTCAAAACGAAGCTCAATTGATGGAAGACCTCGATGGTGACGGTCTAAAGGAATGGGTCGTCAATAGCTGGAACAAGGAAAATCCAATGATCGTTTGGCGATTCATCAAGTCCGATCCGACGGGCACAGGCAAAGCAATCTATCGCTTGGAGCAAGCGTTGATCGGCAAATCGGGCAATCAGCATGGGATGGGGGTCGGAGACATTAACAACGATGGACGGGCCGACATTCTGATCGGTTCGGGGTGGTACGAACAACCTTCTGAAAACCCCTGGGGGCAAACATGGAAATTCCATCCTGACTGGAATATCCAAGGTAGTATTCCGATGTTAGTTCGCGATATCGATCACGACGGCAAAAACGATGTCCTTGTCGGAGCAGGGCATGACTACGGTTTGTTCTGGTGGCGACAGATCGCGCCTACATCCGAGGGTAGTTTGCAATTCGATAAACGCATGATCGACAAAGATTTCTCGCAACCGCATGCTCTTGCGTTGGCGGATTTAGATGGTGACGGCGTGGATGAATTGATTAGTGGCAAACGCTACTTTGCTCACAATGGAGGAGATCCAGGTGGAAAGGATATGCCAGAAATCAACGCTTACAAACTTGTGAATGGCGAATTCCAAAAATCCAAGATTGAACAAGGGCACGTCGGTATTGGACTTCAAATAGCAACCGGAGATCTCAATGGTGACAAACGGATTGACGTCGCCGTCTCAGGTAAAAGCGGGACGTTCATTCTGTTTAATGTGCCTTAGCCTAGCTCTACCCCTCACCCCCCGACCCCCCGACCCCCTCACCCCCCGACCCCCTCACCCCCCGACCCCCTCTCTCCGAAGCGGGGCGAGGGGGGAGAAAACGCGCTTTGCGGAGAATCGTATAGAAGCGCTGTGCCGTGTTTGGCTATGGCATGCCTATCCAGTTTCGAATGAGTGTTCCTTCGGCGGCCTTCCAT
>CAMBSL010000251.1 GCA_945870455.1 Pirellula staleyi DSM 6068
CAACTCATCGCTGGCTAGTTCTGCTGTTTCTGGCAGCGGCACTCACGCGGTGGTACAATCGTGTAAGTACGGCAATGCCTTCGCAACTACAAGCTAAAAAACATGGCTACCATTACTCAATCTGGACCGAATGCGAGTTCGCTTCCTACCACCCTTCCGTTAACGACCGAGCAATATGAAAAGCTCGTGGAGCTGGGTAGTTTTGAGGGAAAGACTGGACAAATCGAACTTATCAATGGACGGATAGTTAGAATGAATCCGCAGGGACCACAACACTCCGACCCAATCGATTTCCTCACGGAGTGGAGTTTCCGAAATGCAATGGACAGGTTTACGATACGCGCCGAGAAGCCGATTCGAATACCCGACAACAACAGTTGTCCGGAGCCCGACCTAGCATGGGTTACCCGCCGTCGTTACGTCGATCAACATCCGAACCCCCAGGATGTGCATCTCGTCATCGAAGTCAGTTTTTCCAGTACTCTATTCGACCGGACTGAAAAGCAGCAACTCTACGCGTCCGGCCAAATCCAAGAATACTGGCAAGTCGACGTCCTAAGTCGCATGGTCACGGTGTATCGAGATCCACAAGACGGAGTTTACACAATCGTTACAAGCTTCGACGAGTCGATGACGCTCTCGCCACAGTGTTCGCTCGAATCGGTGCTCCACATCAAAGACTTATTTGTTGGTAAATGAAGGCCGTTGGTCCCACTCAACCCAACAGAGCGCCAAACCAAGCCAACAGAATGGCAAATCCAATGGCGAACGCTGCTTGCTTACTCACGAGCGCAATTGCTGTTTTGATCGAAGTCTCGCGGGCAATCGTCCATGCAGTCACTAAACATGGTAGCAAAACACCTGCCAGATACACGGCCGTGAGCACTTGAATCGAACTCATGGGCATCGACAGACCGTCGCCACTTGCAAACAAGAAAATTCCATCTTTGCGTATCGACGACAAGATCACTGGCAACGCTGCGTCCGCTGGCAATCGAAAACATGCCATCAACGGACCAAGGCAACTCGACATGATTTGCAATATTCCAAGTTTTGCCAACAGCGAAGCAGCAACGCATATCAACGCAAAGACTGGGATAGCAGTCGTTAAGAACTGCCTAATTGTCCCCCAGGCTTCGCGCCATAGAGCGCTCGCCGTTGGCCACTGAAGAAATGGACGCCGTGGTTGCATCAAAACATTCAATTCTGCCCTTGCGTTCCTAGGTGCGGTCAATCGCAAATAGACCAACGTCGTTAACAGCAAGTAGCCAAGAAACGCAAGTGGCATGATGATTGGGTTTACACCGTTCACACGCGATGCTGCCGCCAACACTGCAAGCGTCGCTGGAAGTTGGTAACTGCAAGCAGCTCCGAAGGCAATCGCTGAGATAGCCGTATTGCGGGAACATCCAGAGCAAGCCCGCGTGCTGATCACTGCTGGGACATTGCATCCAAAGCCCATTACGACCCGGACGATGTCCCGCCCACTTAAGCCAAACGGTCGAGCCCATGGGTGCAAGGCTGCATTCACTCGCTCCACCAAGCCCGTTGATTTATAAACAGCTAGTATCAATGCGAACAACAGTACCGTGGGCAATGCCCACACGATTAAAAATGGCCCCATGTTGAGCAGCCCATATCCGAAGTCTTGGATCTTGCCCGTAAACAAAAAGGCAATCCAGCTTGGAAGATAAGTGTCCACCATTGCTATCAATGGCTGAACGCATGAGTCGACTGCTGGGTGCAACAGGCCTGCTGCTGCATTCGCAATGAAGATAGTTGCTAGCGCAGGCAGAACGAGCAAACAAGCCGCGATGATTGGCCCAAAGAAACGATGTTCCAGCAGGCCAGGACGTGGCTCAATTCGCCAGCCAGTCCGAGTCGTCAATCTAGATGCAATAAACTCACGCGGTTCGTTCAATGCCAACTCAACACGGCGACGCGTAGCATCTGAAATACTTCGCGCATTGACGACGATAAAATCGACCCCTGTCCCCTTGGACAATCGCTCAATAACTTCCAACGCGGTTTTGCCTGGCTGTACTTTGTCCCAAAACGTGACGATCACCAGCCCATTCTTCCCTTGAACGAGAGGCAACATCTCGAGCAAATCTTCGTCGAGGCTGGTCGCTTGAACCACCAGAATGACCACATCCTCCCCGTTGAGCGACTCCAGTGCTATTCGCGTTGTATCGGTATCGGATTTGCGATGGATACCTGGAGTATCGATCAAGATCCGGTCTTGCCATGCGTAACGCTCAACACAGACAGTCGAGCCACGAAAGTTTGCCTCCCCTGCATGACTCCCCGACAACGTAGAGATCAATTGGGACTTGCCGACACTTTCACGCCCTACAACCAAAAACGTCTTCGCACCTTTAACTGCAATCATCCGATAACTCTTTTCGTAGACTCATCCAACCGTTAACCATATTCCACTGCCAGACGGGATTGCCAAGCAATCGAAATCGAACCAGTTGGCCCGCCCGATATCTGAGGCCAACTAGTCCTTGAATCCACCCTTCGTACTCTTCAAACCACTCGATTAATCGGAGCAATAGTACTCTCGCATGGATCTGCTGGACTCTTCCGGTAGGTCTCCGCACAGGTGGCATGTCTTTCGGTAGCCATGCGATTGGCTCAAACCGGCAACTGGGCATCCATCGTGGTCGGAAGTCGTAGCGATGCACAAAAATTCCACCGATTGCATCGGAACCAATAAATACACCGAAGCCACGAAATGCAACGCGCATTTGATTCCCAATCGGAAAGGTATACAGGCTAGGGATATGCGGAACAAGCGACGGCGTTCGCGTTGCTCCATACTGAATGAGCAAATTCCCATGCTTGGATTCGATGTCGCGGCCTATCACATACAGTTGCTGATGCATGTGCATCTCCGCTTGTTCGATTAGGAGGCGATTCCATCGCAATCGATTCCTTGGAATCGATCGAATAGCAGGACTTCGCGCCAACGAACTTACGATAGGGGACTTGAGTAATCTAGCAGACACACTGCTCACCACAGCAAGTCAAGTCGTCAAGGAACATACCCCACTTCCGATAAGTCTCCTCAAATTCGGTCGTGTCATGCCCCAATCGTTGTGCGATGGCTTTTGCAACGATTGCAAATCGCTGCCGATACTTAAAGATGAAACAAAAGATTAGGTCCTCATGCCGTACGCTCGGCCCGACCAAGAACAAGTTGGGGGTCAACGTCGATTCATCGTTTTCCGTTAACAACGGGAACCCGTCTTCACGCAGTTCAAATCGATCCTTCAATTGATGGAAACCGCCGCGAAAGCCAGTCGCCAAAATGGGCTTACGTGTGGTCAGCCAGCTTCGGCCATCCTCAGCCGTGACGCGGTAGGTTTTCGATTTTCCCTCGGATGTGGACTCGATGAGGGTGACATCCACGCCTCCGATTGTCTCGACGAACTCATTCTTTCTGGCCGTGACGAGCCGTTGTAAAGTAAAGGGAGAAAGAGAACGACTTGGATCGGAATCTTCGCTTTCCCAAGTTGGCTCTCGTCCGAGTACGATCGATTTGCATTGCTGTTTGGAGAGTTGCACCGCAGCGTCAATCCCGCTCTCGTAACCTCCAATAATGATCGCTGGCCCATTTCCTTGTTTGACATAATCTGACCAATCGCCGATTCTAGAATTGTGGATGCCGAACGTTGCTCCTTGGAATGTAGGAATAGACGGAAACTGAAACTCACCGGTTGCCCAGATCACATGGCGGCATCGAAGATTCCCCTCTAACGTCTCGACCACAAACATTTCGCCGTCTACGTCAATCGAGAGGACTTCCGTGTGGGAGCGTGTGGGCAGTTCAAAAAACAGCGACAGTCCCCGAAGATGGGCCGCGAAGTCGGGACCGCTTGGATGCTCTGCACCTAGCGAAAAGCCCGGAGATGTACCGATCGCGATCGAATTGAGGTCGAGCATTCCAACTGAATTGGCTGGAAACGAAGGGGTGATTAATTGCATTCCGTTCGGCCATGCGGTGAAGGATCCCGCAACCGTTCCCCGATCCAGAATCTGATAATTTCTGATGCCCGTATGCTTGAGGGCAACACCGACACCTAGGCCCGCTGCGCCTGCACCAACCACTAAAGCATCAAAGGGCTCGTCGTCACCAATCATGATGCAGAGTCATCCTCCGTCGCCAGCTCTTCTTCGGCGGGAATGGGAAGTGGGCAATCCCACGTGGCCCACACTTCAGGCCCTTGCTCCATTTCATCATCGGTGAGCAGGCACTCTTCAAGCCGCGAGCGCAAAACCACTTCATCCATCTCCGTACCGATGAATACCAATTCTTGGCGACGATCGCCCCAGGGCTCGCACATCGTTTCCAAGATTGCTTCTCGATCCTCTTGGCTTTCCGGCCATTCGTCTTCCGATACGGCCGACATCCATGGGCCATCTGGATCGAAACGGACGGATACACCTGCTTGCGACCAGCGGAATGCTTCGGAATGATGGGTGGCAAACCAGCAATAACCCTTGGAACGCAATACGTCTGCGAGAACCCCATCTTGCAAATCCATCGCGGCCCACAGCCGGATAGGATGAAACGGCCTCCGTGCCTGAAACACGAATGACGAGAATCCATACTCGTCGCTTTCGCTCGTCTCCTGCCCTCGCGGAACAGTCAGCCAGTCTGGATGTCCCTCGGCCCATGTCATCTGAAAAAGTTCCGTACCGAGTATCTCTTTCAGCGGAACTTGTCCGAATTGGCTCTTTAGAATCGTACACGTAGCGTTGAGTTGGCGAACAAATCCTTCGAGTGCCACCAACTGTTCCGGATCTACCAGATCGCACTTATTGAGGAGAATGACGTTGGCAAATTCGATCTGGTCGATCAACAAGTCGACGATATTTCGATGGTCGTCGTCATCGATCCCCATCTTGCGATCAGCAAGGTCATCGTAGGTTTCGTAGTCTTGCCAAAAATTCAATGCATCGACCACGGTCACCAGCGAATCCAAGCGTGAAACACTCGACAAGCTATGGCCAGCTTCATCGACAAACGTAAAAGTCTCCGCGACAGGCATCGGTTCGGAGATACCCGTCGATTCGACCAATAGATAATCGAACCGCCCCTCCTCGGCTAGCCGTCGCACCTCGATGAGCAAGTCCTCTCGAAGTGTGCAACAGATACAACCGTTCGTCATTTCAACCAACCGTTCTTCGGTCCGGCTGAGCGTTCCTTCGCTGCGAACAATTGCCGAATCAATATTGATCTCGCTCATGTCGTTGACAATGACAGCCACTCGCAACCCATCGCGATTGGAAAGAATGTGATTGAGCAGCGTGGTTTTGCCAGCGCCAAGAAAACCAGACAAAACAGTAACAGGCAATCGTTTCATGGTGAGCAAGCGAGACCGCTTTCCAAAAATAGAGGTATGGAAACCAAGTGTGTCGCTCATGATAACGCTATCCGTTTGCATACGCAATACCTATGCATAAGCACGCCCGGTGTATTCGGTGAAAGGCAGAACTCGCCCGTTGCACTCCACTAGTTAGGGCAATTTTCAGTTCAGCCGATTGATCAACGAACGCAAGTCTGCAATCGCGGCCGATATCTTTGGCACGACTTCCTCGGATTTGAATTTCGCTCCGCCGTGCAGCGACTCGTCTATTTTGCCAAAGTGCTCAAACAAGTCTTTGACGATGCGCTCCATTTCCGACTTTTTACCATCCGGCAATGTCGATTGTTTGGTTAGCTCCGCCATCGATTCCAGCAGGTGCCCTACGTCATGAAGCTCATCGTGGACCGGCTCTAAATCCGATTTACCAAGCGCATCGATGACCGTGTCCGAAAGGCCAGCGACCTCGTTCGACTTCTTGATCAACCGTTCCAGTGCAGTTCCCGTTTCGCTCTCCGCTGTGTGGCCCTTCTCATGATTGTGATCGTCATGGTCGTTGTCTGAATTGGGAGCTTTTTTCTCAACGGGTGCTTGTTCGTTCTTGCAGCCAAGAAACGAGATTGGGAATGCGATCAACAGAGCAAAGGAACAAAAATACTTTTTCATGAAAAACCAATCCTGTCGGGAAAAGTGCAGCTAAGAAAAACGGGTGATGGTGGGATATCGAAAAGCCAATGGCAGTTGTCAAGTGATCTTTTGCGAAGGACCGGCTGAAGCCGGGACACCAACAACTGGTGTACCGCCTTCAGGCGGAACAATAGAAGCTGATTAGAAAACAACACTACTCTTACTGATGGGAACGGCCTTCATTTATCCTCGATTTTGCTAATCTGAGCGTTGATCGAAGGAAACATGGAGACCGCTCGTCGATACGAAGATGGATCTCTTTGTTTCATTCGAACTAGCTCTCGCTCTGCGTCCGGTAACGGACAAACCCTCATGAAGTTGATGATGGGCGTTCGCACCAACGATTGGCGAACATCCGATTCGTCGAAGAGCTTAACAAGCTGAGGCAAGCTCTCCCAATGTTCCCATCGCGCTAAGTTGGCAATCACAAAGTCTGCAGAGTCAGGATCGTTCAAAATCAATGCCATCGATCGGGCGATTCGTGATACCGGTACTTTAGCGATATCGTCCCCCAGAACTCGCAATGCACTGATCGCTGTGTACTTGAGACTTTGCGATGCATTGCGATTTTCGAGAATCAGTTTGTCAATGCGTTCGAGGCCATGACCGCGAATTTCGTGCGCAGCAGCGATACTGCAGTAAGCTGCGATCGATGCAGCTAACCAAATGGGTTGCTCGTTAATCGTCAGTAAAGTGTCGTCACTCGCGCGTTTAGCGAGTGATTTTTCAATATGCGGCAACGCAAGTTCCTCGAAAAGAGACACATGCTCGGCATTGCCAAACTCGGCCATTAGCATCCAATAAAAGCACTTGCTCTTTGGCGAAATGGACTGGTCAGCCAGCCGGCGCGAAATCTCGTTCGAGTCAACGTGATCGCGAAATGCTTTGCTGCGCATGGTCGTTAACGATGCTCGTGCGCATTCGTTGTACGCATCGTCCCTCACCAGTGCATCTTCAGAAAGGAGATGGTCGAAGAAGTAAATCAAACGCTGCTCCTCGGTGGAGTCTTTTGGTGGCGTGTTCACAAGATACTGTTTGGATGCTTTCGACAATAGCAACGGACTGGTCCATGCCAGTTCCATCGGTTCGGCAGCCTTTGGAATTAGCTCGCCTTCGCCCGCTTTTATCGTGGGACATTCTTGAGAGTAAGCAATTAGCAAGAAATCAGCGCCTAATTGCAACTTGTTGACTGAATAAGCTTCAAGTTGAAGTTCGGAAACATGCTTCGACGAGCCAGTAAGACCGATTCGGCTATCGCTGGCAAAAACAGTGCGAAACAGTTGCGTTGGGGGATCCTGAGTACACTTGCCAGCACTTGCAATGACTGCAAATTGCGCATCCTTCAGGTCGTCCGCAAGAGTGCCACTGAGTGCTTCGCAAAGAGGACATCCAATCGCTGTTGATGCAATGAGCCACCACACGAGCAAAACGCGAACCAAGTTCGATTGCTTCGGCATGGATATTAGAATCCGATTGATGTGAATCACGATCAGTTACCTACAGTTCATTGGTGGAAGCGACTATCCAATTGGCCGGCAACTCGCTAGCCCTACGCCAGTTGGAGAGAATTTCTTTCTGAATCGCTTTGGACCTTAGTTTGATGTGTTGCCGATCCTCTGGGTACCGAGAGACTAGCTCGCGTTCCACAAATCGGACCCATTGAATCAACGACAGAAAGGAGCCATTTCGATTCGAAGGTGGTGCCACAACCACAGAAACACCATGGTTCGACAAACGTTCCTTCATCACTGTTTCTTCAATTGCCTCAGGCAAGTTTGCAGCCAGGAGAAGATCAAAAGAACGATTGCGATCTCGCTGCACAACCTCTGAAAATCCCTGAACAGCAACGACTTTTCTGGTAGAGGATGCTAAGCGATCCACGACTTGAACGAACTGGGGGGATGCCACAACTACTATTGAACCATGACTTACGGCGGACGGTTTAATGGATGTTTGGGCTAGAACTGGCGTGATCGAAAAATAAAAACCTAGACAAACGACGTAGGCCATCACGCGTTCCCATTTGGCAAAATGCATCGTACCCTCAAGTTTGCTTTCGGTTCCAAAGTCAGCGCGCGACGTTAATCGAGAGAAACGTCATCGGTTTCATGTACGGTTTTAATGCACTACGATTGCATTTGCATAATGGTTCACAGGTGCACGAGATATTACTCGCACCACTCTGGCAACGGGTCGGTAAACATGGCCCAACGATCCGGAACGAGAGACATCTCCTCGTCGTTCAATAAGCATTCGTCCAGAGCTTCCGCGATCGATTCAACATCAATCCCCTGGCCGATGACGATCAACTCGGTTCGTCGGTCACCCCAAGGC
>CAMBSL010000252.1 GCA_945870455.1 Pirellula staleyi DSM 6068
CAA
This sequence comes from Pirellula staleyi DSM 6068, assembly GCA_945870455.1. Lineage (GTDB taxonomy): Bacteria > Planctomycetota > Planctomycetia > Pirellulales > Pirellulaceae > JBKCUI01. The sequence goes on from CAMBSL010000252.1 coordinate 4, forward strand.
CCGGCTCGCGATTTTGGATTGCAAAAATGAGGACGATAAGTGAAAAGACGATCAAAAGTGCCGTAGTGACGTAGCTCATATTAAGTGGTTGTCCGAGAAGGAAGATCGATATTTGTTCGCATCTGCATCATATAGTAACGCCAGTAAGGAGTTGGAGTGATCAACAATCTTCCTGGCCCTTTGAAGACGCGGACGAATCCCTCGCCTGAGGTAAATCGTCCGAGAAAGTTTTTGGTCGGCCTACGAATGCAGAAACCCACTTCGGCGGTTCGACAGACCACGTAGTTGCCTTCTGCGACGAATTCCTGGCCGGGCTGAAGAGTAATTTCTTCGACGGGGCCGCGAGTCGTCAGGACGAGCTGCCCATAGCCGGTGACCTTCGTTTGCAAATAGATCAAGCCTTCGCCCGCCCACAGACTGGTCAACGTCCGCTCGCGATGAAACTTCACTTCGATCGCCCCTTCGGATGCCCAATAAGCGCCACGCTCTAAAATCCATGACTCGCCGCGCAGCCGGAAAACGTGGAATCCGCCCAAGGAAGACTCAAGTGTGATGACACCCGTGCCAGTATAGGTTGGCCGGTAGACCGCTTCGTCGGCGATTAGTGAACTAACCATTCCGGCGAACGAAGGTATGAGTTTCGAATGGATCGAGATGTCGCCGATCAGATAGCTTAACGCCCCCGACTCAACTCGCACCATTTCATGTTGGAGGTGGATGTCGACCCATCGCATACCCTCTTTTTCGCTAACTTCGAATTTAGCCATCAGTTTGCAGAAGCCTTTGGTTTGATTTCCTTTGTCGTTTGTTGGCAGCGAATACATGTTCGATAGGACGATGATCTCTCATGCGTCACCATCGCTTCCGTCCCAAAGATATTGAATCCCTGTTTCTGTAACCAACGGCCCCCAGCGACGAAGACCGAAATTGCGAGGAAGAATCCGAACAACATTGCTTTGAAGAATCCAAACCACCAAATCGCGAAATACCAACCGATCAGGCTAACGATAAGTGAGACGCCAAGCCACAATGGCCAATAGCCGTCAACGGGTTCGGCGTATACCAGTGGAGCTTCTTTCTTGTCGTGCGCACCATCGCATATCCCACACACCAACTTGCCGTAGTATCCGCAATCTTGGTTCACGCATTCTAATTGTGCATCGGAGGGGAGGAGACGTGCGCGGCAATGGAAACAATAATAGTTCCGGCACTTGGCGCAGTGGTACGCATCTGGGTCGACGGACGAACCACAGATAGGGCATTTGCCGACATCGCCCCGCCTGGCAATTACGTGACGCGGCTGCTCGTGAGTTGCATTTTCGCCAGACTCGTTATCTTCCTTTATGATTGTCTCGTGCGTCGGAGTTTGGTTTTCAACCGTCATGACAAGTACTTTCTTACAAATAACATCTGACAAATAACAATAAGGCGGCAACGAACAACTCGTTAGACGGCAAGAAAGCGATCGCAAACCGTGGGCGATGGCAGGGGTCTGCATTTGCGGTCGCCTTGCTATCGCACATCGGAAATCTGCCAATCTTGAGCGTTCAACATCTCATCATGTGCTTACAAGTCAGATATTGTGGTAGCCATGCTTCCAAGAGTCAAGCGGTATGAAATCGGCCAAAAATGAAGACATTTCTCACCGCTCGCCAGCGTGGTCAAATAGATTTCAGTCTGCTATTCGCTCTACAAAGCCTTGACTGCTTTGACGATGTCCAGAACGGCTTGTTGACCATCCGCATAATACATGAGCGTGTTGGGCATGGCGAAGAGCGGGTTAGGTATCCCTGCAAAGCCTGGACTGAGGCTACGTTTAATCACGATCACCGTCCGGCACTTGTCTACATCGATTATCGGCATGCCGGCGATGGGACTTTTGGGATCGGTTCGAGCCGAGGGATTCACCACATCATTGGCACCGATGACAATCGCCACATCCACGCTGTCGAGTGTTGGGTTGATCTCGTCCATTTCCTTGAGTTTATCGTAAGACACATCTGCTTCGGCTAAAAGCACATTCATATGCCCGGGCATACGCCCAGCGACGGGATGGATCGCATACTCAACCACGGCGCCACGAGCTTCGAGTACCTTGCTAAGCTCTCGCACCGCGTGCTGGGCCTGGGCAACGGCCATCCCGTATCCGGGCACAAACACAACGCGCTGAGCTCCGTCTAGAATCATGGCGATGTCGTCGGGCGACGTGCTGCGAACATTGGCGTAGATTTCATCGACATTGGCGGCCGAACCGCCGCCGGCCATCACGCCAAAGAGTACGTTGCTTAAAGATCGGTTCATGGCTTTGCACATGATTTGTGTCAAAATAATTCCGGACGCACCGACCAACGCACCCGCAATAATCAAAGCGTTGTTGTCGATTACGAAACCGGTAGCAGCGCCTGCAATCCCCGAATACGAATTCATCAACGATATCACCACAGGCATGTCCGCCCCACCGATGGGATTGACAAGAAAGACACCCAAGAACGATCCGCTGATTGCGATCCCCAGATAGCATGCGATTTGGATCGTGGAGTTATGGGAGAAAGCCAAGATCGCGATGAACAAACAATTGAGTCCGACTAACCCCGCGTTGATGAGCTGTTGGTTGGGCAGGCTGTACGGTTTCTTGAATTGAGGCCACTCTTCTAGTTTTGCGTAGGCCACGAGGCTTCCCCAAAAGGTAACGGCCCCGATAAGTCCCGAAAGCCCGACGGCAATCAACGTATCCAAGTGGTGGTCGGAGGTGTTGAGCAAGTCGGAAAAGGCAACCAGAACCGAAGCACCTCCTCCAAGCCCGTTGAGCATCCCAACCATCTGCGGCATGGCCGTCATGGCAACATTCTTGGCCATGAGCGTCCCGATCACGGTTCCTGCAATCAAGCCGATCGCAATGAAGAGATAACCTGTCACGCCTCGATCCAAGATAGTCGTTAGGATGGCTAATAACATTCCGAGAGCGCCCAGGAGATTGCCGCGAACCGCTGTGCGTGGCAACGACATGACCTTGAGGCCCACAATGAATAGAACCGACGCAACTAAATACAGAAGTGGAACAAGAGCATTCATCAGGATTCGCGTTTAGTCTTGGGAAAGGATTTTAGGATTGGCAGGCAACAGACAAGGGACGAGGAGATTGCTTTAACGTTTCTTAAACATGAGCAACATGCGATGTGTTACCAGAAAACCCCCGACTACGTTGATCATGGCCAAAACGATTGCGACCATCCCAAAGAAGCTTCCAAACCCGGTTTCCTTGTAGCCAGCTGCAATGATAGCGCCGACAACCGTGATTCCGCTGATGGCATTCGAGCCACTCATGAGCGGAGTGTGAAGCGTTGGTGGTACCTTTGCGATGATTTCGAAACCTACAAAAACGGAGAGCACGAAGACAGTTAAGCTTGCAACTAAGACCAGCGCGCGACCAGAGTTAGAGGATGTTGGCGGATTGGCGGTCGCACCCTGAGCTAGTTCTGCATTTGAGTCGCTTGAGATATTGCTTTGGCTGACCGGAGATTCTTGATTCTTGCCGGATTGTGTGGCTTGAGCCCGCATGCAAACCAGTCCGACAAGCGTTGCGATCGACAGTGCCATTACGACGATGAGAGACTTCATTTTGGTTTGTTTCGTTGAATTCAAAAGTATCGATTACGCAACTCGGACAAAAGATATGTTATCCGAATCATGCGGAACCTGGGACCTTGATGCCAATTTCTCGCATGAGCATTTTCATATCTTCCCAAGTAAGCTTTTTTGCGTCTGGATTGCGCAACAGATAGGCGGGGTGATACGTGACCATAACTTTTGCACCTCGGTACGAATGGAATTTTCCCCGCAGTCTGCCGACGCTCTCCGTGCTCTTTAAGACCGCTCGCACAGCGATTGAGCCCCAGCAAACGATGTAATCGGGTTGAATTGTTTCAAGCTGGGATTCGAAAAAAGGGCGGCAATTGTCGATTTCGGAATCGACAGGCGTGCGGTTATTCGGAGGGCGGCACTTGAGCGAATTCATGATATAGACCTCGTCGCGTTTGAGGCTGCTAGCAGTCAAAATCTTGTCAAGCAATTGGCCTGCGGCACCCACAAACGGCTCGCCGGTACGATCTTCGTCTGCCCCCGGTGCTTCGCCAAACATCACTATTTTCGCCGTTGTCGGGCCAGCCCCAAAGACCGTGCGTTGTCTTCGGCAGACAATGTCTTCGCATTTTCGACACGCGATGACTTGTTCGTTCAATTCTTGAAACGCTGCTTGCCGAGCGACAAAATCCAACGGGGACGTGTTCCAGTTCCCCGGGACGAAGTTGGAAACGGACTCTACGGGAAGTGCGACTTGTTTAGTCAGAGGGCTTGGGGATATGGAATGAGTTTGCACTAATGCTGGAATAACAACCGCAGTCGAAGTGTCCGAATTGGCGGCGCCACTTTTCGCAGTGCCACTTTTCGCAGCCCCACTGTTTGCAGCCCCACTGTTTGCAGCGACATCGTTCGCAGCCCTACTGTTCGCAGCGACATCGTTCGCAGCCCTACTGTTTGCGACAACATCGTTCGCAGCCTTACTGTTTGCAGCAACATCGTTGTCTTCAAAGACGCTATTCTCATTCAGCTCCAGCCATTCGGTTGCAGAAGGGATCGATTCTGGATTGCCAGTGGGAACGTGAGTGATACCGCTCCGACGCCAATGGGAGAGAAGCTGTTCGCTAGCGGTTTTCCATTGATTCCGTTGCATTTACGAAAGGACCTTTCATTCGAAACAGCAGATTAGCTAAGGGTCGTTCGATCCATTAGTGTCGCTTTTTGCTGCGAGAACGTTGCGTCGAGATCGCACCTTTTGTGGCGCAAAAGGGAACATTTGGACAATTCATGGATTGACCGATCCTTGCGCAGTCGCGTGTCATCTGAATTATTGACGAAAACCCCGATTCTAGCAGGATGCGATGACCTGCACACTCCCGCAAATCGGCACTTGAGGCTAACATAAAGGACGACCCTCGTTTTTTAGCTCTCCAGATCGTCTTGTATTTCGATGCCTATTCCTCGCGTTGCCATTGTTGGCCGGCCTAATGTCGGCAAAAGCTCTATTTTTAATTGGATCGCAGGTCGGCGATTAGCAATCGTTGAGGACACGGCTGGTGTTACCCGCGACCGACTCACCACTTTGATCGAGTATCGGGGCCACCACTTTGAATTGATCGACACGGGTGGAATGGGAATCGAGGACGTTGACAATTTAACAGCGGAGATCGAATCGCAAATCGAAACGGCGATCGATGACGCAGATGTTCTCTTGTTTGTCGTGGACACTCGGACCGGAATGGTTCCACTCGACCAAGAGGTTGCGGAAAGGCTTCGAAAAGTTGACAAACCAATTTTGTTGGTAGCAAACAAGACCGACAGCCCGACCATGGATACCAACGCGGACGAATTTCACAGGCTGGGAAGAGGTTGGCTGACCCGTGTTAGCGTTCAGCAGAACCGAAACAAGGATGAGTTGCTGGACTTGATCTGTCAACGCATACCGCAGCTAGACTCAATGCCCGAAGAAGTTGAGCCACCCATGATGAAGATCGCCATCGTGGGGCGTCGCAACGTTGGAAAGAGCACGTTCGTCAACACGCTTGCAAAGGCCGATCGCTGCATTGTGAGCGAAGTGCCAGGTACGACTCGCGATAGCGTCGACGTCATGTTTCAAATGGACGGTCATAAATTCATGGCCATCGATACGCCTGGACTTCGCCGAAACAAAAGCGTCAGGACGGACATCGACTGGTATGGTATGCATCGCGCCCAGCGAAGCATTCGCAGAGCCGACGTTGTGCTGATGTTTTTCGACGCCAAGCAGCAGATGAGCAAAGTGGACAAGCAACTGGCTCATTACATTTCCGATAACTTTAAGCCGTGCATCTTTGTCGTAAACAAATGGGACTTGTTGGCCGGCCAATTGCCAACCGAACGTTGGGTTCGCTATTTGCGAGAAAATTTTCCGACGATGGCCTATTGCCCAATCGGATTCATTACAGGTCAAACCGGCAAAAATGTTAAGGCATTATTGAACCACTCGCAAATGCTCTTTAAGCAAGCCAATGAGCGCATCTCGACAGGTCAGTTGAATCGTTTGGTAAAGGCCGCGATCGAACGGCATGAACCTCCCTTGTATCAACTCAAGCGACCCAAGATCTACTATGCAACACAGATAACAAGCTTGCCACCCACCATCATTTTGGTTTGCAATCAACCGCAAGGTTTCCCAACACAGTATCAACGTTATCTTTTGACTTTCTTGCGGGATCATTTGCCGTTCGGAGAAATACCGATCAAGCTCTATCTGCAACCACGAGCTCGAGATGACGAACGCGATGATTTAAGTCGCGATTCAAGACCGCCTGCTGAACTCATTCCAGATCACGATGCCTCGGACGATTTTCCGATTCATGACGAAGACGATAGCTTCGATGATGACGATAGCTTTGAGGAAGACGGTTTCGACGAGGAAGACGAATCGGATCACTACGAAACGGATGGAGACGAGTCTGTCGATTTAGATTCCGAAGAGAAAACGAACTCGAAAACCGTGGACGACAACGAAGTCGACCGATAATTGTCCAACATGCACCATCCATGCACCATCCATGCATGATCGCTTGCATCGCGTTTGAATTTGGTGAGCATGGTAAACCACGCTTTCTTTCGATCAAGGTTTCATGGAACCGCAGACTGGAGCTGCCCAGTCGAGGTTAGCGTGCACGCCCACGAGTCGGTCGATCTCTCGCTGGGCAGAGAGTGGAAACGCAGTCATCCGACGAACGTTCATGTCCATGTAGGCCATCACGATATGTTCGGGCAGAACTTTCGCTTGAAAAGTAATTGTGAGATCGTCTAGATTCATGTTAGCTATAGAGCTCAAATAATCCCGCTGCACCTTGGCCGCCGCCGATGCACATCGTGACGATTCCCCAACGAGCTTTGCGGCGAGGCATTTCGTTGGCTAAATGGCCAACCAATCGTGAACCAGTCATCCCGTAAGGATGTCCGATTGAAATCGAACCACCGTTGACGTTCAGTTTAGCCGGGTCGATTCCTAACTTGTCCCGGCAATAAACGACTTGCACTGCGAACGCCTCGTTGAGTTCCCAAAGGTCGATATCATTAATCTTCAGACCGAATCGCTCAAGCAATCTTGGGACTGCAACTGTCGGTCCAATCCCCATTTCGTCGGGCTCACAACCAGCCACATTAAAGCCCCTGAAAATTAGTTTAGGTCGAATACCGAGTTGCTCGGCTCGTTCGCGCGACATGAGCAGCGTGGCGGAAGCTCCGTCCGACATTTGCGACGAATTGCCAGCGGTCACGGTTCCTTGTCCGCTGGTTGGATCGAAGTGAGGTTTCAGTTGAAGCAGTTTATCTAGTGTCGTGTCGGGGCGGTTGCATTCGTCTTGAACCAGATCATGATCCTCTTCGCCGGTGACTTGAAACGTTTTGCGATCGACAATCGCACGTCGAACTTTCATTGGGGCAAGTTCTTCATCGAAAAATCCCTCTGCTTGAGCGCGGGCAGTCCGCTGTTGGCTCGAAAGCGCAAGCTCATCTTGAGCTTCGCGAGAAACGTTGTAACGTTTGGCAACCATTTCGGCCGTGTCCCCCATGACCATGAACAATCCGGGATGATGTTCGACTAACCAAGGATTCAGATCGTACTTAACACCGTGGATGGCAGTGATGCTTTCCACGCCGCCTCCGATCGCAGCGTCGACCCCATCGTGAATGATCTCATGAGCTGCCATTGCGATGGCTTGCAATCCTGACGAGCAAAAACGATTGATAGTCGTTCCCGCAACCGTAACTGGCAAGCCCGCTCGGATCGCGGCCAAACGAGCCAAATTCAATGCTTGACCACCCTGCTGCTCGGCACAGCCAATAACGACATCCTGAATTTCTTGTGGGTCCAACTGAGGTGTTTTCTTGACTACCGCTCGAATCACGTGGGCCGTCATGTCATCCGAACGCGTACGATTTAGCGAGCCAGTAAACGACTTTGCCAGCGGCGTTCGACAACTAGCAACAACAACTGCTTCCCGCATTAAAACATCCCCAATCCAAACCCCAAAATGGAGCGATTATCGCACTAGTGCTTTGTCCAACTTAGATTTTGGGGTTGGCGAAAAATTGTAGAACGATTGTCCTCAATCGTTTTGCAAGCAATTGAGGACAATTGCTCTATTCTTCAACCCCCATTTTTAATCTGGACAAAGCACTAGTGCGATAATCGCTCCATTTTGGGGTTTGGATTGGGGATGTTTTAATGCGGGAAGCAGTTGTTGTTGCTAGTTGTCGAACG
>CAMBSL010000253.1 GCA_945870455.1 Pirellula staleyi DSM 6068
ATCGAGGTCCTTCGACCGTCCGGGCAGAAGCACCCATCGATCCAAAGCTATTGCAAGAGTACGGCTTTGATATGAAAAAGATCGTTGGCAATCCGAACGAGGCAAGCACTTGGCAACTCAACTCCATCGAAAACTACATTCGGTACGATGTGACGACGCTGATGGAGAACTATCGTAAATCGATCGTCGGCACTCCAGAGCCGATTCAATACATCATGTTGGGTTGTACTCATTTTCCGTTCGAATCGGATCGAATTGAAAAGGCCTTTGCAAGATTGCGATCGTATCGCGACTCAACCGGTCAGCTTCCCTATCAGGCGTTGATCGCGGAAAAAATTCAGATCGTTAACCCGGCGCAGTTGACTGCCAAAGACTTGTTTAGGCAACTCTTCTTGCAGCGCCTTATGTCCAAGGCCGACCCGAACTCGGGTTCCCCAAAACACCAAATCTATCTCTCGGTCCCCAATCCAGCACAAGTTGTGGCAAGTGCACTTGAGCAGGGTTGGCTAACGTTTGATTTCAAGTATGGCCGTTCCGCTGGAGAGTACTCGATCGAGCATACCAAGATTGTGCCGCTTGAGCCAAGTCTGCTGCCAGCATCCTCGGTAAGCCTACTGAAATCGTACGCACCCAATGTGTGCAATTTGATAGGACTGTAGCCATGTGCGGTACGGCAGAAGCCCCTCCCGCCCGTTATCAATAACACCACCGCTCGCCTCGTTGAAAGTTACTTACCCGATATGAAAACCGCACTGATTGCAACCTCGCTCTTGTTCACCTGTTTGTTGGCAATGTCCCCTTGCTTGGCTGCGCCACCGCGTAAAACAGTTTTGACGATTGTCGGCGAAGATTTCCACATCAACGGCAAGCCAACTTATTCGGGTCGTACATGGAAGGGGCATCGCATAGAGGGGTTGCTGATGAATTCAAGAATGGTACAAGCGACATACGACGATTTAAATCCCGATACTGCCAAGCGATGGGCTTACACAGATACCGGCAATTGGGATGCAGAACGCAACGTTCGCGAATTCATTGCCTCGTTGCCGAACTTGAAATCCAAGGGCCTTCTTGCGGTTACCGTCAATTTCCAAGGGGGCTCGCCCGAAGGGTACTCGAGCAAGCAAACGTGGCTATCCAGCGGTTTCGATATCGAAGGTTCGCTTCGGCCCGAATTTGCAGATCGGATGCGCCGTGTCTTGGATGCTGCGGACGAACAAGGGATGGCAGTGATTCTTGGGTATTTCTATTTTGGCCAAGATCAGAATATTCGAGATGAATCTGCAATCTTGAGAGCAACCGACACGGCAACGAAGTGGTTGTTAGATGGGGGATGGCGAAATGTGCTTGTGGAAATAAACAACGAAACCAACGTAGCCGCGTACGATCATGAGATTTTGAAACCAAAACGAGTGCACGAACTGATCGAACGCGTCCGGAAAACGGAACGCGATGGTCGGCGTTTGCTCGTTGGGACGAGCTACGGTGGTGGGGCAGTGCCGCTGGAAAATGTTGTGCGAGCTTCGGACTTCCTGTTGCTTCACGGCAACGGGGTCAAGGATCCTGCTCGCATCGTGGAAATGGTGAAGCAAAGCCGCGAGGTTCCTGGATATAAAGAAATGCCCATTCTCTTCAACGAAGATGACCATGAGGATTTCGATAAACCAGCCAACAACTTTGTATCTGCGATTTCGGAACACGTGTCGTGGGGTTGGTTTGACTATCGACGAAAAGGCGAGACCATGCTCGACGGCTATCAATCTCCACCCGTGAACTGGGGCATCGATTCCGAGCGAAAGAAGGCCTTCTTTCAGTTCTTATCGGAAGTCACTGGTAACGAGGCACGCTAGCCGAAGGGCGATAGCCCCGGTTCTCGACGAACGTCGAGCAATTGGAAAACCGGGGCCAGCGCCCAACGGCTAATTGGGTTGAAAAACAGTTGCGGATGCGCCTAGCGGAACAGCCCGAGCTATTCCGCTAGGATTCGCAATCCGCTAGGGCATTCACCCGCCGGCTCGCTCCGCTCCGCACCAATAGTTCAGAAACTTCGGAAATTCCGAACTCTCTAGGTCGTTTCGCTTCAACGCCTTACAGTTGTCAAGTAGTCACCCCCCCGACCTTATTGCGGTTGACAGTTCTTTGCGATGCGGGGAGGGTGGTATGCGTTGTTGGATCACGGACGATCGCAAGTTTTGAAAGCACGAAGCTTTAGTCGATTGTTCTTTCCAAGGGAGTGTCATGATGCAACGGTTTGCATTTTGGATGGTTTGTTTTGGCGTGTCCGTTCTTGCGACACAAACACGCGTAGCGGACGCTTGTGATCATTGTGTTGCCCAGCAAAAAGCAACTCAGCAAGCTTCGCAATCTCATATGAGGCATGTCGGAGGATCGATGGGAAGCGGGCGCTACGAAGGCGTCGGGTTCTCAACGGTTTCCTCAGACGATGCTATTCGCAAGTGCTGTTACTGGGGTCAGAAAACGCCTCTCGGCATTGGTGTTGCAAGAGGTAGCAACGGTTGGTACGCAACGGTCCTTTATCGGTAATCGGTTCGTTAGGCTGTTTAGACGAGCGGCAGCATGAGACATACCCGCATAACAGGCTGCTAGCCTGTGCTTTTACCCGTATCTTTTGATCTTGCTCCCCTCGCCCTGTACTCGGGGAGAGGGGCTGGGGGTGAGGGGTTTACACTGTGTTTTGATTTGGTTTTTGATCGTGAATTCAATGACTATCCTCGTTTCAGAAGCGTAAACAAACCACGTCACCGGAGGCTACCAAGGCAGGGCTCTAACCCTCACCCCCCCTCTCCCCGAAGAAGAAGCGGGGCGAGGGGGAGAAAACGCGAGTAGATCACGCAAATCCATTAGGATTTCGAGTCTAGCGTGTTCTGAAATGTGTTTAAAGATAAGGCTGCTAGCCTGGGCTTTATAGACTATCACAGGCTGGCAGCCTGTGCTACGTGGTGGTTTTCGGTCTGCTGATCTGCTTGGGGAAACTCTAGATCTTCGTGACGGGACGCTTGGGAGGAGGCGGTTTCAGCATCCTCGCTTTCTCGTCCTGTGCGGGTGTAGGCACGTTTGGAGTCGGGGGAGTATTGGGTGCCTTTTTGGGCGGGTCTAAATCGGTGAACGACTCGGCCCATTCCCAACCCATCTTGTGATCTAACTCGCGCTGCGCGAGCAGTGCCCAAGGGGTACCTGCGTGTTTCTCTGAGACGCTACGCAACAACTCGGTCGCAAGCTTCGCTTCTTTTTCCAGCTTGCTATCGACGCTGATTTGGTCTGTCGATTTCAGATTCCATGTATTGCTTTCGGGCTTCGTAAAGTTCATGCCACGCTTCGCCTTTGCCAGCATCGCGTTATACGACTCTGCTCGAACCTTGGCTGCCAGCGAAGTGCCGTAGGACAGGTCAAAACTAGCGAGCCAACGCGGAGACGTCTCTTTGCCTCGAAACTTTTCCCCCTCGGCTAACACCGTACACAAATTGACTAACTCTGGCGAAAGTCTTGCTGACTCTTGTTGTGCCATCGTGAGCTCGCCGGTAAATCGCGCTTCGTCTCGTTTAATAAAGACTTGTTGGGGTTTGTCGAGCGTGCCTACCCTGGCTATTTGCGCGGCTTGAACGAGCGATTCTCGCAACGGGCTCTTCTTGATCCGCGACAGGTACTCGGCGGATGGCAAGTAGTCAGGCCGATAACGATCCATGATGTCCGGCGAAAAGAAGTAACTCATACGAGACGCAAATGTTTCGATCTGGCTTGCGTCAATACGCTTGCCAACTTGTCGATTCGGATGGATTGAGAAATAGATGCCACCTGTTTCGTAGCACATACGAGAAAGCGCGTAGGGTCCAAATCCAGAATCGATGACGGGCTCTTCGAAATAGTTGTCTTGGTAGCCCAAATGAACGCGTTCCGGCATAAGTGTTTCAGGCCCTTGGTCGACTTGCCGCCAATCTGGAGTTTGGTCATATTTGGGATCTGGATCGACAAACTTGATGTAGGTAAACTCGCGACCAAAGGGTGCTGGTACCCCTAGAACGTGAGATTGAATGCCAAATTTTTTGCAAACCGCAATTGCCTCTTCGGCCATTTGAATATCGTCACCTCGTTCGTCCGTGATGGTGATCAAGATTACGTTGCGTTCTGGATCGTTTGGCCCCCTGGTCGTCCGCATTGTCTTGTATCGATCCGCAGTTGTCTTGACGGCATGAAAAACCATTTCGACGCCCGACTCATCAATTTCAATTTCATCGATTGCGGACCGAATCTCTTTTAAGTTCGAGGTGGGTTTTTTGGTCATGAAATGGACATCGTTTCCGAACGAGACGATGGAGGTGACCAAGGACTCGTCGCCAAATCCAGGGCCGTTTCTCTTTCGCTTTTCCTCTTGTACGATCCCCAGTTGGTCATAGATTCGATCAAATCGGTCTCGAATTTCCTTGCGTCGTGTCACCATCGATACGGAGCTATCGAATAGCCATACAACCAGGGTCGGACGTTGTTCAATCGCTTGCAGCAGTTCGTAAGTGATGCGATCGACAGCACCTTCGGTTCCTGTTACGCCGACTCCCGTCATTCCTCGCACCGTGTTTTTAGCTTCGGTCAATCCGACTGCTTCCTTGATGTCAATCGATACATGAACATTGCCATCGGGGACAATGAGTTCAACATCAACCGTCGGAATCTCCGAAACATCAGCCAACACCGGGGCTGTCGAAAGGGCCATGTCGGTCAAACCAATCGAGTTTGCACCGATTTCTTCCGATGGCGTTTCCGAGTAAGCAATGTCATTGATGATGTCGAGAGGCTGAATCTCTTCGACGGTCGGCTGCGACTCAATGAAAAGTGCAAGGATTTCTGGCTGCGAAACGACGGTGTAGGACGCGAGGCCAACAACCACCAAAACGTGCACCAACATACTCACCAAAAATGATTTGGTATCCGCGTCCAACCATACCGACTCGACGTCATTATCTTCGGCTTCATCTTCAACGCCGCCTTCTTCATCCTCGTCGTTATCGCGGTTGTTGTCCTGTTCGTCGCGGATGCCCGCCGCGTTAACTTGTCCAACGTATTCGTCAGCGGACGGATCCGTTGGTTCGCCACCCAATTGCAGAGGCAAACTCAAACCCGTTTTGTTCGAATCCGAGGAGTCTGCATTGTTTTCGGTTGTATTGCGGGGACGCTTAAGCATGGACCGACTCAAAGAAAAGGCGAGATCGAAACCAAGAGTTAACATACGTTTATTGTCTAGCTTTGACGCTGGTAATTCAACAGGAGTAGCATTCCGCCGGCTCCACAAATACTCATTTTTCGAAGACTTTCATCAGAAAAGTCAAAAGGGCTGGCCCAAAAGGGTGGTTTAGCGACACTTTTTCGTTAGGCTGTGAATTGATTATCGTCAAATTCTGAGCCTATCCGCGAAAGAACGCGTTCTCCGTCGGATGGGCTATGGTAACCCGTTAGCGAATAATGCGGATTAGCGAGAAGGTCAAATACCACTGGCATAAAGCCAGATGGCATGAATAGAAAATGCCCCTGGGTTTATCCCAGGGGATCATCACCTTCGTGCTTACTAGCCACTTTCCAGTCGAATGGGTATTTTGATGAACTTTAGGAGACCATCTTGATCGGCTCGAATCGACGTACTTTTCTGGGGTTTGCACTTGGCAGCATCATGGCAGAACGACTTACTGCGGTAGACCACACGATGAAATTCGATGAAGCAACTCGGATTCTAGAGCAAGCCAGTGCAAATGGCCTTGTACGCGCATCGGTACTCCACGCGAGAATCGGAAATGCGTCCGTCACTCGCGCAGTCGGACAAGTTCCGTCGGTAGAATCCGCATTTCTTCTTGGCTCCATTTCAAAACCGATCGCGATCACTGCATTGATGACGCTCTATGACAAAGGCAAATTCGACCTGAACGATCCCGTCTCGAAATATATTCCCGAATTTCGAGGCGACGCACGCGGACAAGTCGTCATTCGTCATCTGTTAACCCATGTATCCGGACTACCAGATCAATTACCTGAGAATTCGACACTTCGAGCCAATCATGCACCGCTGTCGGAATTCGTCCAGGCTGCGACCCGAGTACCACTCAAGTTTGAACCAGGAACAAGGTACGAATACTCCAGTATGGCGATATTGCTTGCGTCGGAAATCGCTCAACGATTGTCCGGTATTGAGTTCAAGGAATGGGTTGACAAGTCGGTACTGCAACCACTCGGCATGACTCACTCGGCGATGGGGATGGGGATGGGGCGATTAAAGGTCGAGGACACTGTATCGTGCCAAGTGGAGTTCGGAGCAGTGGAAGCGGGTGGAGGATCGCCTGATTCCAAAAACTGGAATTGGAATAGTTCGTACTGGCGAGAACTGGGCGCACCCTGGGGAGGAGCACATGCATCTGCCAAAGACGTCGGACTATTGCTTGAAGAGTTGATGCATCCCACCGGGAAATTGTTTCGATCCGATGTTGCTCGTTTGATGCTTCTCAATCACAACCGCCAAGGCCTTCCAGCACGCGGACTTGGGTTTGATGTTGGGATGGATGCAACTTGCCCTGGTTGCTCAAAGCAAGCGTTTGGTCATACCGGATCCACCGGGACGATAGCTTGGGCCGATCCCGAACGCGATTCGATATGCGTGGTGCTTACATCATTACCTGGACAAGCCGTGGCCGTTCATCCGCGTCAGCTCGCTTCGAATTGCATCTCGGCCAACACTTAGTAGCGGAATATCGTAAGCTGCAATGGATTTGTGAGAGTAAGAAGAACGTTTTTTAGAAATATGCAGCTTCTGCGGTAGAAAGGTTTCGAGTTGACTCCTCGACTTCACATTGAATTCTCGTCCGGGTCCAGCACGGCGGCCATCGTCCGTCGGGGACCATCAAAATGGGTGCGATTACTCGCGTGGAATACCGCGGACGACACGATTACACCCGGCTCTTGGTTCCATGGGAGAATTTACGAGGACCGTTGCAGCGTCTCACCAGACGGGACGTTATTCGCCTATTTCGCGACCAAATACGAGGGGCCAAAATCCCGTGGTGTTGATTACGCATGGACTGCGATTAGCAAACTGCCGTGGTTGACCGCTTTGGCGTTATGGCCTCAAGACGATACGTATGGCGGTAGGGCCAAATTCGTTGACAACCAAACCTTGATCATCGACATTCCAAATTCGGAGCGACTGACCACCAACGACAAACTACCTAAGGGCTTTTCCGTTCTTCCGAGAAGGTATGGCAAACGTCAGCACCTTCCACCAACTCCGCAATCCACAGCGTCGTTTGATGGTTCGCAAGGTTTTGATCAAAACGGTCGCTCATTCCAGTACGAAGCTGGCAGGCTGGTTCGTAAAGGACGGCTGATCGTAGATCTTGGTGCGATGCTCCCCGATCCTGAACGATCACCCGATGTCGCGTACACTTGGTAACGCATTTTTGTCAACGAAATCATTTGAACAGTTAGTCGAGACTCCAATGGTCGCACCCGGCAGGTGCGACCTACCGTAGGTCACTCTTGCCGAGAGTAACTTTGCACTTGTCGATAGTATCCAGGATACGATGGCGATTCCAAGGCTCTCATCCCCTCATCCCCAGCCCTTCTCCCCGGAGTACCGAGGAGAAGGGAGCAAGAAACTATTTTGTCATTGGTCATTGGTCATTAGTTACCCCCCCGAAGTCTATTCTCCTCCTCGCCCCGGTACTCCGGGGAGAGGGGGTTGGGGGGTGATGGGCGACCATGTATCATGGCTGGAATAGCATTGCGTTTCCAAGGATCTCAGCACAAGGGGTTTCCAATGATCGTTCGAAAGAGTTGGATCGCGATCTTAGTGTGTGTCTTATGCCATGGAGGCGTGGCGGTGGCCCAGCGTCCGGCCCCTGCGCTTGGGCCGAACTGGCTGAATGGAGCTTGGTCGACAACGGTTGGGGGTGGGAGCGGCGATCGCACGACGTTTCGGGACGCTTCAGGTCGATCGCTTGGTACGGCGGTCCAGCAAGGGAACCGGACGATATACCGTGATAGCTCGGGTCGAACCATTGGCTCAGCGGATACTGCCGGTAGTCGCATTACATTTCGCGATTCCAGCGGACGGATGGTCCAGTCAGCGACAACCTCCAAGAGCGGGACGACATTTCGCTCGTCCAACGGAACGACGTCGGGATCGATGAGCGCAAGTGGCTATCGAACACAGTTTCGGGACGCGTCAGGCAAATCGATAGGCTCGGAGGTCAGCAGCAAGGGTCGCTCCACCTTTCGAGACAGCAGCGGAAGATCGACCGGCTCCGCAATCCGGGATCAGAG
>CAMBSL010000254.1 GCA_945870455.1 Pirellula staleyi DSM 6068
ATTGCGCGAACCCCTTTCGTGTATTTTTTTGTTTGTCAGCGGTGACGCTCTCGCGGCTCAAGCGTCTGCGATTCGTTCCATGTTGGATGAGATTGCCCCTGAAATTCCGGTTTTCGGATGCTCTGCTGAAAGTATCATGGGGACTGGCCGCGAGATTGAAGGACAAAGCGCCGCCAGCATAATGCTCCTTGGAGGACTTCCTGCTCCGCCGAAGATTTTCCCGCTTGAGTGTTTGAAGACGCCAGATGGGCCAACGGTTTTGGGGTACGACGATGAGATCGTTGCAGCGGCGCATAAGTGCAATGGACTCATGGTCGTTGGATGCCCCATGACTTTTGCTATCGATATGCTTGCTGACGCGTTGGAACCCGAACGAGGTCAACCGGTCGTTCCAATTTTGGGTGGGTATTGCAGCAGTCAGAATTGGGATAGTGCAAATCTCTTGTTCTGCAACGATCGTATTTTGAGTCAAGGTGGAGTCGGTTTGGTGCTTCCGCCCGAGTTGCAATGGCAAACCATCGTAAGTCAGGGCTGCCGACCGATTGGCGACCCCATGATTATTACGTCACTGGATGGCGATGTCATTCTGGGATTGGGTGGACGACCGGCATTGCAAATGCTGAAAGACATGTTCCAGAAACTGCCTACTCACGAACGAGCCATGGCCATCGAGTCATTGCTGATTGGCCGAGCCATCACCGAGTACTCAGATACATTTTCGCATGGTGACTTCTTAATTCGTAACGTCCAGGGCGTTGACGAGGAAGTGGGTGGAGTCATCGTGACGGATCGGTTTCAGGTTGGCCAAACCATTCGATTCCACGTTCGCGATGCGGAGGGGGCCGACAGCGATTTCACAACGCTACTGAATCGGTTGAACCGAGTGGAAGTGGAGAAGAAGGCTTGTCTCGTTTTCAGTTGCAACGGTCGAGGGCACCGCATGTTTACTCGACCTAATCATGACGCATTGGCCATCGACCAATCCTTTCCGGGACTGCCCATCACGGGTTTTTTTGCAGCGGGTGAGTTCGCACCGGTTGGCAATCGCAATTTGACGCATGGCTTCTCTGCGGTAGCCGCATTTCTCAGCGAAACCATTTTAACTTCAGTCTAGTTTGACATTGCTCCCCTCACGACAAAGGAGACTGCGGATTTAATCCGCATTAATCCCAACCCCAAGCGTAACGGATTGTAGCTTTAATGAATTGTGAAACGGGGTATTCGAAAGTGCATGTGCGCGCTCGCCCATGGATTCACGAGCGCGCTATTGCTACGCGATAGTAACCTCATCTTTAACCACATCTTTTGATCTTGCTCCCCTCGCCCTGTACTCGGGGAGAGGGGCTGGGGGTGAGGGGTTTACACTGTGTTTTGATTGGGTTTTTGATCGGGAATTAAATGTCTAGGTGCGTTTCCGAAGGGTAAACAAATAACTGAACCGGAGGCTACCATTTCAGGGCACTACCCCTCACCCCCCGATCCCCTCTCCAAGAAAAAGCTGGGCGATGGGGAGAAAAACGCATTGGTTTCACTAGGGCGAAGGCTTGGAACGCGATAATAGATAATAGAACACTGGTGTGAGAAGGATTCCAAAGAACGTAACGCCGAGCATGCCTGCAAACACCGCAATGCCCAAAGTACGTCGCATCTCAGCACCTGCCCCGACCGCCAGGGCCAGCGGAACCACGCCCAAGATGAACGCAAAGGAGGTCATCATGATCGGACGCAGTCTCAGACGACACGCTTCCACTGTTGCTTCAAAACACGGAGTTCCGGAAGCTTGTTTCGCTTTCGCAAATTCCACAATCAAGATCGCGTTCTTGCTGGCCAACCCCACCAAAACGATGAAGCCGATCTGGACGAAGATATTGATGTCCAACGCGGCCATGGCGATTCCCGCAACCGAACAAAGCAAACACATGGGCACGACCAAGATGACCGCCAACGGCATGGATAAGCTCTCGTATTGAGCAGCTAGGACGAGAAAGACCAATACGACGGCGATCGCAAAAACATAGATGGCCGTATTCCCTGCTCGAATTTGCAAGAATGTTAGCTCGGTCCATTGCGAGTCCATCCCGGACGGGAGTTGCGTCTTTGCAATCTCATCGACGGTAGACACGACGTCGCCGGAACTGACTCCTGGGGCGGATGATCCATTGACGGCAGCAGCGTTGACGCCGTTGTATCGCAACACCATCGACGGTCCGCTGCTTTCGTAGACGCTGCAAACAGCCCCGAGTGGAACCATACCACCGGCTGAGTTGCGAACTCGAAACTGAGAGATTTGTTCGGGACGCAAACGAAAGCTTGAGTCGGCCTGTACATTGACTTGCCAAGTTCGACCGAATTGATTGAAATCGTTTGCGTAAGACCCGCCAAGAAATAACTGCAGCGTCGCGAAGACTTCCTGCAACGATACACCCAGCGACTTGCATTTGGTTCGGTCCACATCCACAAACATCTGTGGCGTCGAGGCTCGAAAGCCATTGAACAAACCGACAAAACCAGGCTGGCTATTGCCGGTATTCGCAAGTTCGTCTGCGGATTGCTGCAGGTTAATTAGCCCCAACGAGCCAACGTCCCGAACCATTATCTTGAATCCTCCGCCATTCCCCAGGCCATCCACCGGAGGCGGACCGAATACGGCAACTCGCGCGTCCCGTACATTTTCGGCGACAAGGGCTCGAATCTTCGCCGCGATCGCGTTCGCACTTAGATCGGCCCCATGGCGATGGTGGAAATCGTCCAGAATCACAAAGAACGATCCGTAGTTGGATCCAACCGCATTCTGAATAAACGACTGCCCAGTAACGGCAATCGTGTGGCCGACTCCAGGAATATTGGCGTTGCCCTGCCAGTGATCTTCAGCCGAGTGATCTTCAGCCGAGTGATCTTCAGCCGAGTGATCTTCAGCCGAGTGATCTTCAGAGGAATGATTTTCGCTAGAACCATTTTTTGCCTTGAGAATCAAGCCATCGATTTGCTTCATGACTAGGCGAGTGCGATCAAGCGATGCGGAGTCCGGCAACTGAACGTCAACGAGCAAGTAGCCTTTGTCTTGGGCTGGAATAAAGCCTGTGGGAACATGATTCATGCCGTAGTACGTTAGCCCAAGCAATCCAACATAGACGAGCATCACGACAAAGCTTAGACGCAACAGTCCACCAACGATCCTGGCGTAAAAGCTCGAAGCCGTATTGAACCCAACATTAAAGAGTTTAAAGAACCAGCCAAGTGTCGCGTTGATTAGCTTCGTGAGCGGGTCGCGTTGTTCTGCTTTGGGCCGCAACAGCAACGCAGACAAAGCAGGACTAAGCGTCAATGAATTCAATGCTGAAAAGAAAGTTGCGACCGCAATCGTTACTGCAAATTGCTTGAAGAACTGGCCTGTGATTCCGGTGATGAAGATGCAAGGGATAAAGACACACATCAGTACGAGCGAGATCGCAACGATCGGTCCTGAGACTTCGTCCATGGCTTTTCGGGCTGCCTCGCGTGGAGCTAACCCGTGGTCGATCGCGTGCTCTACCGCTTCCACCACCACAATCGCATCATCGACAACGATACCGATGGCCAAGACCAAGCCGAACAAAGAGAGATTGTTTAAGCTAAAACCGAGTCCTGCCATCACAGCAAAGGTACCTACAATCGCCACAGGGACGGCAATCAATGGAATCAATGTTGCTCGCCATGACTGCAAGAACGCCAACACCACGATGGCAACGAGCACAATTGCGTCTCGCAAGGCCTTGAAGACTTCGGTGATCGACTCCGAGATAAAGGGAGTCGTGTCATACACAATTTTGTAGTCGACGTCTTCCGGAAACAACTCCACGAGTTCAGCCATCCGTTTGCGAATGCTGTTCGCAGTATCGAGTGCATTCGAACCAGGCAGTTGATATATAGCCAATCCTACCGAAGGGCTGCCGTCGAGTGCACACGACGTGTCTTGGCTCTTTGCACCTAGTTCGATGCCGCCCAACGCTTGCCCATCGGGAGTCGTTCGTCTGGGTGTAACGACATCCTTTAGACGCACGACCTGCCCGGATTGTCCCGATTTGACAATGATTTCACCGAACTCTTCGGCTTCGGTCAATCGTCCGAGTGTGGTGAGTGTATGTTGAAACACCTGACCAGCGGGCACAGGTGGGCGACCTAGGGCTCCCGCAGCAACTTGCACATTTTGCTCGCGCAATGCTTGCAGTACATCCGGTGCGGTCATCCCTAGCACTGCCAATCGTTCCGGATCGAGCCATACTCGCATGCTATAGTCAAGCTGTCCAAGGAACGAAACGTCTCCGACTCCCTTGATTCCAGCAAGTTCATCTCGGAGGCGGATCGTGGCATAGTTGCTCAAATAGAGTTGATCGCGTGAGCCCTTGGGAGAAACAACGTTCACCACCAGCAAAACACTGGCGGATTTCTTCTTGACGCTCACCCCGGTTTGTTTGACCTCACTGGGCAAGCTGGGCAAGGCCAAGTTGACACGGTTTTGCACCAAGACTTGCGCCATGTCCAGGTTGGTTCCAATGTCGAACGTAACGGTCAAATTATACGCGCCGTCGTTGGTGGACTGCGAAGACATGTACAGCATGTTTTCAACGCCGGTCACTTGTTGTTCGATTGGAGCCGCAACCGTGTCTGATACCACGTCTGCATTAGCACCTGGGTACACGCAAGATACTTGAACCGTCGGGGGAGCAATCTCAGGATACTGAGCGATCGGTAACGTCCAAACGAAGATCGCGCCGATCATCGTGATCACGAACGAAATGACGCCCGCGAAAATGGGCCGATCAATAAAGAAATGTGAAAGCACGCTGTTTCCTTTGGATGGCCTATTTAGGATTCGAATAAGCACCAGGTGTTTCACTGGCGCTGTCGATCGCTGGCTTTGGAACGACGGGACGGGGTGTTGTTCCTGAATCGGACCGCATGTCTATGAAATCCACCAACTCCGGTTCGACAGCCTTGCCTGGCCGAACACGTTGCAATCCGCGGTAGATTACCTTCTGGTTGGGTTCGATCCCCGATTTAACGACCCGCATGGCGCCTCGTTGAGCCCCCAAGACCAGGTTCCTGCGTTGGGGGATGTTGTCAGAACCGACGACGTAGGCGAACTTGATATTTTGGTCAGTATTGATCGCCTGTTCCGGGATGAGCACACCGCGATACGGTTCCGAAACTGGAATTCGAATTCGAACGAAGAGTCCACCGCTTAGCATCGAATTGGTGTTTGGAAATACTCCACGAACCTTGACGCTGCCAGTCGCGGAATCGACCCGATTCTCCACGAAATCAAGTGTGCCAGCATGTGGAAAGTCCTTTTCGTCAGCCAATTGCATGTAACAGGGAATCGTGCCTTTGACACCAGCGACTCTTGCGGCAGTTTCGGGGGCAGGCGTTGCCACCGTGTCACCGCTTGGCGTGTCCGGAGTGGATGGATTCATGCGTCGAAGATAGCGCAAGACCGTTCGTTCATCGACATCTAGGTAAGCATACATCGGATGGTTGGACACAATGCGAGTCAACAAGGTTCCACTGCCTAGTCCCCCGGTTACCATGTTGCCTGGTGTAACAAAAGCTCGATCAATTCGGCCTGCAATTTCGGCTCGAATGCTGGTGTACTTTACGTCCAATGCGGTTCTTTTTGCGTCTGCGATTGCCGTGTCTTTGGCGGCTTCCGCTTCTTTCACTGCGGAAACGGATTCCTCGTACTCTTCTTTCGAAATAGCACCATTTGGTATCAGAAGTTTGGATCGCGCAAGCTTTTTCTCAGCCAGATCTTTCTTGGCTTCCCACAGTTCAATCCGGGCCAAGGACTGATCGTGAATCGCCTTGTACGAATCTGGCTCGATCTCAAAAAGCGATTGCCCCTTTTCAACTTGACTACCATCTTGGAATTGAACGGATTCTATGAAACCGGAGACACGCGACCGCACCTCCACGGTTTCCGATGCTTCGGTTCTGCCAACGAAGTCGTCGAAATCGGTAATCTCCCGCTCTAAGGCAGTTGTGACCGTCACTTTGGCTGGAGGTGCCGATGCGGATTTCGATTGGACCTTAGAACAACCCAAGACAAAAAGGAGCAACGTTATGAAGAGCGGACCTGCCACGGAGGGTCGAACGAATCGAACTTCTTTCGACCAACTTTTTTTTGCCAAGCCGGAGCCGGTTGAACGCAACATAATCGTGCTCGTCTGATGTAAACTGATGGGTTCTTGGGTGTCACGCTCTGAGGAACGATCGGGTGTTTGCGGATCGGTTGTGAATTGGTAACCCGACGCGTGAGGGATTGTTGATTAAATAGATTTGCCGTTAGGCAAACCGGTAGGACGGCCTTTCCAGGCCGTCGCGAGCATTTACGCTGCTTTCGACGGCCTGGAAAGGCCGTCCTACAAAGCAACTGCACAGTATCAATGCATCAAAGCAACAGGCCGGTAAGCGAGGGATTGAGGTCGACTCCTCGCTTACGCGTCGGGTTACCAAACTGCCCCCCAAAAGTGGTCCATCCGAAACTTAATCATGCAGGAGCGTGCAGAAGCGAAGGTCAACGATTGTAATGCCAGCCTCGAAACGTGCCAACCACTGGACAGGTACTGTTCCGTCGGCATCTTGCTTTGGGGTGCGTTGTGTAGCGCCTGCGGAATGAATATTTGCAGTTGGCGGGAGAATAAAAAACGCATTTCTTTTCAACGCGTCCGAATCTCCGGTTTTCTTCTGAGTTCTTTTCTGCAGACGCTTGAGTCTACAATCAAACCGGCGGATACTTTGTGACGCTACAACGATCGTCTAACGACCCGGAAGGGAACTTCTCTGTTGGAACCGACTAATCCATATTCAGTCCAAGATTACCAGGCTCCTGTTTCGGCCGTTACGGGTCAACCTGTTCTTAATCGCAGCATCGTCGTACAAATCCGAGTCATTGCCATTCTGATGATAGTACATGGTTCGCTATGTGTTTTCTTGGGAATCGGGCTTGCCATCCTGTCCGTTTTTTTACCAAGCGTAATCATCGCCCAACAACAAAAAATGCCGCCCCAGCCTAACGGGGTTACGCCACCGCAAATGCAACTCATGTTGGTTGCTGTCTATGGCGGCATGGCGGCGGCAGGGATCATTCCTGGCCTGTTGCAGATCATCGCGGGCATCGCCAACTTAAGGCTCAAGGGACGGGTATTTGGAATTGTAGCCCTTGTGGCGGGAATGCTTTCGGTGGGAACGTGCTATTGTACACCGACGGCAGTCGGGTTGCTTGTTTACGGATTGATCATCTACTTGAACGAGACGACCAAGCAGGTCTTTGCGTTGGGCCGTGAAGGAAAGACTTGGCGGGAAATTGAGGAGTATGGCGCTTAGTAGTCCCGTAGCACAGGCTGCTAGCCTGTCCTTTACCCACATTTCAGAACACGCTAGACTCGAAATCTCAATGGATTTGCGTGGTCTCCATGCGTTTCCTCCCCCTCGCCCCGCTTCGGGGAAAGGGGGGGCGGGGGGTAGATCCCTGACTTGGTAGCCTCAGGTTCAGCGGTTTGTTTACGCTTCTGAAACGAAGATAGACATTGAATTGACGATCAAAAACCAAATCAAAACATAGTGTAAACCCCTCACCCCCGGCCCCGCTCCCCGAGACCAGGGCGAGGGGAGCAAGATCAAAAAATGTGGGCTATTACAGGCTAGCTGCCTGTGCTACGCGGTAGTCTTTGGTCTGCCGATCGCCTTGTTAATCAATCGAACCTGGGATGTCACCGAATGACCGCGTAAAAATGGCGATGATGGTCTTGAGGTCTGTCGATGAGCTTAGGAAACGAACGGAGCCATCGCCAAAAGTAAAATTGCCACCTCCGGTATGGAAAGCGTAGAGCTCGCTATCGTTGGTGCAACTTAGGAAACACGTCCCGTTTGGAACCATGGTCACATTTCCAGAGCTGGACGTATCGTTCTGCAGCCCGCTGGTGTTTGACAAATCGATGCTGAAGCCTCCATTGATGTCCGCCCAACCCCAACCGTCGGCGGTGACGTTTGTACCAGCGGCAATGTTGCCGGTGCGGGGATTGATTGACTTCTTTCCGTTGACGTATATTGATGGGCGTCCCGCACCTTCCGCCAACAGGGCTGTGTTAGAAAGACCATCGGTGACCTCCGCGACCTTGACACCGTTTGGTCCTCTTGCCATGGCGCCAAACACTTCCCTAGTGCCTAACGAGGGTAAGCCTGCTGCAATAAACGCAGCATTTCGTACAGCGTTGATCGAGCCGTAGTCTGCAAACCCCCAAATGGGTTGATCGCTTCGTGTGCCAC
>CAMBSL010000255.1 GCA_945870455.1 Pirellula staleyi DSM 6068
TACGGATTTGAACGTCGAAATGATTCTAGGCGGGCATCTTCATCGCGCGTACGTGGGAAACTCATTGGACTTCTATCCAGGCAAACATCGAGACCACGGGATTATCATTGTGCAATGCGGGACAACGACATCTCAACGTGGTCGTGGTCGCGAGCGAGAAAAGAACACCCTGAATCTGGTTGAGATTAACCAGGACAGCATCACGGTCGTTCACTACATGTACTTTCACGAAAGCGATGCCTTTGAAGTTGTAAGTCGGCACACCTTTTTCCGCCGAACAAGACACAGCCGACAAAAGTCAAAGTAGTAGTCACATTCCATGTGCCGTCCACCTAGAATTCTGGTATTAGTTTGACTTCGAACGACACGACGGACGTTCCTGCACCTTTTGTCGTCTGTGTCGAACAAGCCAATCGAGAAATTTTTTTCCTACAAAATGAATCGAAGTGAGATGCCACCAATAGTATCCTGATATTCGTTGGGGCAGCAAGCTGAACTATCTAGCGATTCGACATTTGGGACAACCCTCGACGGAGCTTTCCCCAAGGATTGGTATGTTCGCGACGGGGAAGGGTTAGAGTCGCTCCGCAACCTTGTAGGCAAACCTGCACGTAGGTGCAAATGATATTCTTGCCAGTCGCAACCATCTGGATTCCACCCAGTCCTGGCAAGCACCATGATCAAGTACTTCGATTTGCTAATACGCTTTATACGAAACAGATCGCAGCCATCAGCACAGGGTTCGCCTTGCACAAATGGTCGACATCAACGGATCATAAAACAATGTCTTTGAGTTGGCTCAACACAACCACGTTCGTACCCGGGGCGAAACTTTCTTGCGATGACTCCTTATCGAGGGAATCCCACGCTGCGATCTTCCCAAAATTCAGTCCAGTTTCGGACTCGAGATCCTTGATGCTCAGTTGTACAGTCTGGTAGTCTTCGAACTCGAACGCTTCTTCCAGTCCTTGGATCAGTTTGGCCTGAGTCAGTTTGAATGCTGCAGCGGCCGGCTCGCCTGCCTCGGAGTTGAAGACAATCAGTTTCCAAAACTCTTTCGGTAACTTCACACCTCGATAGATACGATCGTTGTCGCGAAAAATAGGTCCGTTGAAAATGGAGAGTCGCTGCTGAGTCTCTTTGCCCTGAGAAGCAACGTATTCCTCCAACTCGCCCCATAGAGCTAACCCAGCGGGAGCCTGGGCACGTTTGCCTTGATTGGTGATCTCGTGTTGCGGCGAACAGTTGGTGAAGTGAAACGTATCGTCGTTCGCGAATTTTGCTTCTTTCGCGGTCTTGCCCCAGGCGGCGTCGATGCGCCGCACCAAATGCCCTCGGTCGAGTGGGTTCTGAGCATACAAGTCGTTGCCCGCTTGAGTTTCCGCCGTTGGTATAACGCGCGGATCATAAAACCATTTATCCCCACCCTTATCTCGCGGATGCTGGAACGGTGCCGTCGGATCGTAATTCACGCCAGAAACGAAAGCTAACTTGCGAGACTTGTTGAAAAGGATGCTGTAGTGGTAGTAGTCCAAGCGATACTTGGCGTCTCCTGTTTGACCTGGGACCACATACGCTTTCGATCGTGTGCTGACGGTAAGCTTCGGAAATGACGCTTCGAATCCTAGAAACTGAGGATTGTATCCAGGACGCTTTCCATAGTTTTCGTCGGGCGTGATTTTTTCTTGCTCCTCGCCGGCAACATCCGCTCCCGTTTGGCCTGATCCATCGGGAGATGAGGCTGAGAGATCAATGGACTCCGCCTCGCCTACTGAAATCGTGATGTGGATGGGAATCGTGACAGTGTAAGTCGAATTCTTCGTCGAGGAAATTTTGTAGTTCATGATTGATTGATGAGTTGAATGCGGTTTAATGGTAGGAGTGTTGGAAGAAACGGTAGGTACAGGGTTCGAATTGGGATTAAATGGCTCGGGATCAATGGGTTTAGGATCTACAGGCGGCTTTTTTTCTACCGGTTCCGAACTGGGTTCGGAGGTTAGTTCGGGGCCACGCGCGCTCAAGAACTCTTGCTGCAACTCGCGAGCGGCTCCCTTGAGTGAGATCTGCTCGACAGCATGCACGATTTTGGAGGTGCGAATCCCTTCATTGGCAATCCAATCAATTTCGTCCGGGTCTTCTCCTTTGTTCCATATGTCGCCGTTCCGTTTTAGCCAACGACCTTTATCGTCAGTGCGAGGAACACCCGAATGATGCAGTGCTACCACTTCCCATTGGTCATTGAACACTGGGGCCCCCGAAGATCCCCGTTCGGTGTCCGCCTGGTAATGCATGACGATGTCTTTGCCATCGAAGGAATCCAGGAGGCGATTCTCGCGAATGACCACTTGCTTCACTTCACCTAGGGGATGTTGGATGATGTTGATATGCTCCATGGTGACGATTTTTCCGAGGTCCTTGATCATTGGACACCATACCAACGGCGTTTTCTCCGACCGTCGACTAAAATCAACGGCTACCAAAGCGAAATCGAGTTCTTTGTTCTTTACAAAGAACCGATTTGGGTCGAGCCGATACTGGTGGGGCGCCAAAATGTTTCCATGTCGATCTTGCTGGTACCCGAATTCGGCAATGCTCGCGAGCGCCGTTTCCCGGGTTGGAATCACGTGGTGGTTCGTCAGCAGCAATTGAGGCGACACCAAGAATCCCGTTCCGAAGCTTTTGCGACCATCGCCTAGAGTGGTCGCAATACGACAGACAGCGCGCGACACGAACAACGCCTGTTCCAGAAATGCAGTGAACTGAAAATCGCGAGTGCGATTGATGACTCGCTCAAACGCAGCTTTTGAACCGCCATCGCCGGAGAATGCAGATTCGCTTAACGACTCAACCAGAAGGGGACTATCCGACTTTTCGCCTGCAATGCGGAGCTTTGCATCCAAGCGCTGGGCTCGCAAAAGAATGCGTTCGGGCGAGTCCACTTTACGCTGGTGCGTTCTTCGACTTTGCCATCGTTTCGCCGCTTCTTGAGCTGCATCCAGATCAATTGCGTAGACATTCTTGGGGGAGACCATCGTCGACTCCAATTGTCGCTCGGGTTGTGAAAGATGCACATGAAGATAAACTATCGCTAGTTCACATTCCAATAGTTCGGGGGAATTATCCTGAAAAATGGAATTCAACTCTCCTAGCCAACGTTTCTCTCCGTAGACACAGGCTGATTTGGTTGGTGAATTATTGGTATCGACCCGCCCCAGCATCTGGACCGATGGAAAAGTTCTACGCAGAGTCGTGCAGCGTCGCTACCAACAAACTCGCCGATTGGTGGAACGCGATACGACAACTCGACATTGCAAATGCGCCTAGAGTCTGCCTCGCAATCGGTGCATTGTCGCCCTGGGAATTGCAAAGCGCCCCATTCCTGTTTTTATTCACATCGCCACTAATCCTGGCAAGATGTTGGAAAGTGCTGTCTAATGTTGTTGCTAAAATCGCGAAGTAGACGAAAGGACTGCCCCGACTCGCCAAAGGACCAACACTTGGACACTCAACAAGCAAGAGACTTAATGCACGAGTATGTAGCGAGCGAATCACTTCGCAAGCATATGTACGCAGTGGAAAATGCGATGCGATGCTACGCGAGAGAGTTCAGCGAAGATGAGAACAAGTGGGGGATTGTTGGGTTGCTGCATGACTTTGACTACGAACGATGGCCTGACGCACCAGCACATCCAGTCGAGGGGAGTAAGATTCTTCGAAAGATAGGCTACCCAGAAGACGTCGTGTACGCCATCCTATCGCATGCCGACTACATGCTGGAATGCCCGCGAGTATCACGGTTGGACAAGGCTCTTTATGCATGCGACGAGCTGTGTGGTTTTCTTGTGGCATGCGCGTATGTTCGCCCGACGAAACTAGCGGGTCTTGAGCCAAAAAGTGTTCGAAAGAAATTGAAGAACCCAAGCTTTGCAGCCGCGGTAAGTCGAGATGACATAGACCGGGGCGCACGAGAGTTAGGTGTGGAAATGGACACGCATATCGGCTTTTGCATCAAAGCATTGCAAGAGATAGGCGAAACTCTTTTCCCGCCAACTTAGCAGTACCGACCTTGATCGCCGGATTACCCTAGTCCATAGAGGGCTCTCGCATTATCGTGGAACAGTTTCTTTTGATCCACCATGGGTCGGCCATCGACGATTTCTTTGAGCGCAGTGACCCATTGAGCGAAGCTGGCACCGAGTTTGCAAACAGGCCAGTCACCTCCGAACATGACGCGGTTAGGTCCAAATTGATCCAGGCAAAAATTGATAGCAGGTGCAAGATCCGACGAAGTCCAACCTGCGGGCGCGCGGGCCACAATGCCCGATATCTTGCAAACTACGTTGGGACGCTTGGCAATCGTTTCAATGTCCTTCTTCCATTGATCTACCGAATGAATCGGCTCGGACGATTGCTTGGTTTTAGATTGCCAAGCCTTTGGGTCCGCAT
The DNA here is from genome assembly GCA_945870455.1 of Pirellula staleyi DSM 6068. Lineage (GTDB taxonomy): Bacteria > Planctomycetota > Planctomycetia > Pirellulales > Pirellulaceae > JBKCUI01. The sequence continues at coordinate 4,447 of CAMBSL010000255.1, forward strand.
TTCCGCAGTGATCCAAAATGAAGCGAGTCTCTGGGCACTTCTCAGCTAGAGTGGCACCATCGGCTAACTCGGTTGGCCGCATGCATAGATCGAAACTCTTACCCATCTCGCCGAGAAACTGTACCGATTTGACGAATTGGGGCTCCAAGCATAGTCCTTTCTCCGCCGTTGGAGCGTGCAAGACTTGCCGAACTCCTTTGATCAAAGGATTGTTCCGATACCGACCCATGACCTCCGGAAAACTAGCCGAATTGGGGCGTCCCGAAATGACCGCTGCCACGGTCGGTGTTTTGCCACTTTGAATCAAACCCAGCACATAGTCGGCTTCCAAAATCTGGTGTTCGGGTGCAACGTCTACTTCCATGTAGATGGCTTTGACCAAATTCAACCCAGCCGTCTCCGCAAGGTAGTCCGCTATATCATGTTTGGCTGCGATGCGAGGATCGGCATCACCCAACCAGGGTGGTTTGAATTCAATTAAATCCCAAAGATGCTGATGCGTATCGATGATCGGAATCGGTACCATCTCGGCACCGATCGATTTCGAAGACGCCACTGGCAATGCCAAGCACGCGCCAATCGAAGCACTTACAAATTCGCGTCGGTTTGTAAACATCTTTTCGCGTTTCCGATTGATGGAAGAAATATGGAATGGAAAACCACTGACGAACAGCTTCTTAGTCTAGGCGAAAGTGCAAGCGTCCGCATGCGGAGGCTTGTACCAATTCTGAACTTTCTTGCCGTCCCATTGTAGAACAGTTGTCCTCAACTGTTTCTGAATCTTGCAGCGATTCCCTAACTCGAGTTCACGCTCGGGGGGCAGATCACGCTAGCTTCAGAAACTTAAAATGGGATGGACGTATTGTATTCTATTTTTCCGTTGTCGCGGTGGAGCGAATGGTTGGCAGTTCCAAGCAGTTGATGACAACTGCTCTACATTGAATGCTGACTGAGCCCCGCTGTCGTGGAACAGTACTTGCAATTGTCGGTAGAATTCGAATGCCAATCGCAGATGCCTCTTTTTCGACTTCTCGTCTGGACGAATCAAGGGACGGATGTGCGGAAAGTGCGCGACTGGGACGGCAAGTGTGGCTATTTGACTCATCACATTAACCAAGGGAAAAGATTCGCGATGGCTATCTGCAAGATTCTAGTTCCGTATGATTTCAGCGAATACAGCGATAGGGCTCTTCAAACCGCGTACAAGCTCGGACATCCCTCCGAAATAGAACTGCATTTGGTTCATGTTTTGGATGACATGGATTCCGATTCCGATTGCAATACATTGCAGAGACTGCAGGCGGTCGTGCTCCCCTCCATCGAGTTGCAATCGGTTGTTCATCGGCACGTACTTCGCGGGGTTGTATATGAAGAAATCCTCAATTGCGCCACGAAAAACGATATTGAGTTTATTGTGATCGGCACGCGTGGCAGATCGGGAATCCTGCGGTTTGCGATTGGAAGCGTTGCCCAAGCCGTAATGAAAAGCGCAACTTGCCCGGTAGTAGTCGTGAACCGCGACGAGACCGAGAAAAAAGTGGACGTGGATCCATCGGATGCAAGTTACCTTGAAAAAAGAACCGGAGACTCGGCCGCGCTCGACATGATCACAAGAGCGATGAGCTTGCGAGCCACCGATATTCATATCGATCCAGCGGACGATCAGGAATACCAAGTTCGATTGAGAATTGACGGCGTGGTCAAGCCTTATTGCAAGCTAGATTCGCGAGTCGCCGAGCATCTCTTGCATCAATTCATGACGTTGGCCCGAGTCGACCAGGCGGATCCCTTTCACCCAAAAGAAGGACGCATTGAACTACCCGCCGTGTTGAACGATGTTGAGGTCCGTCTCACCACAGCACCTGTCGCCGGTGGGCAAGCGATGGCGATGAGGTTGTTCGCAAAACAGAACGTTTATTTCCCCATGGAGCAACTAGGATTTCTATCGCAGGGCCTATCCACGGTAAAGCAAATCCTACAAGGGCAAGAAGGTCTGGTTTTAGTCACCGGTCCGACGGGATCGGGCAAGTCGACGACCGTCTATTCGATGCTCGAGTCGTTTGGCAAGCAAAACCGCAATATCGTTTCGATCGAGGATCCGGTTGAATTCGCTGTGCCGTTCGTTAGGCAAATGAGCGTCGACGAGAAACACGGCGTTACCATGACAAGTGGTCTTAGAACGTTGCTGCGAATGGATCCAGACATAATTTTCATCGGAGAGATTCGCGATATGGAAGCAGCGGCCATCGCCCTGAGAGCTGCGAATTCCGGCGCCTTTGTATTTAGCTCGTTGCATGCTCGGGATGTGGCTAGTAGTATCGCACTTCTTCGCGATTTCGGTGCAACACCAAAAGCAGTTTCCAATGGATTGGCAGGCATCATCAATCAACGACTCGTACGAAGATTGTGTCTAAACTGTCGAAGGGTGATGGGACCTGATGAAAAACAACGCCACTCGTTCGCAGAATATCGCTTACCCGAGCCAAGTCAAATCTATGACCCCGTTGGTTGTAGTGAGTGCAGAGGTACGGGTTTTTATGGGCGATGCGGAATCTTTGAGATCGTCGCGTGCAACGGAGCCTTATCCGAGTCCATCGCATCCGGGGCAAACGAATCCGATATTCGGCTTTTAGTTCGCCAGCAGGGTGTCATGAGCTTGACCGGAGATGCACTGACCAAGGTAAGTGACGGCACCACTAGCATGGAAGAAGCTCTTTCGGCAAGATGGAACTAACACGCGGACGGTACACAGCTAAACGAGCGGCAGCTTGAACTCTACCAAAACTCTCGGCAGCACGCGTCCAACGCCCCGAATGGGGCATCAACATTAAAGCCCAGGGCTAAGTGGTGAAAGCCAGTTGGGCTAGATAAATTGCTCGGTCTTTAAAGAAAGAACATCAGCCCACGGCGAAACCGGATGGACCAAAAAGCACTCGCAGCCCACTCGGCTTCACACCTCAGACCCTCAATAATCTTTGGGCGTTTCCCCGTTGACTTTCTCGTCGAGAGCTTGGATCGCAAGTACGCAATAACATGCTGTTCGTCAAACTGCCATGTGTCAGGATCCTTCACGCGGTGAAATCTCGCCATGCCAGCAAACCAAATATGAGCAAATTTCTTAACGGTTTCCCCAAACCGGAATAATAACAATTTCGTCAGAATGTCGCGCCTAGAGGACCATTAAAAGGAGCCTCAAGTAGTATGGTCAAGATTTGTCCCAGTGGCTAGATCAAGTAAACACAGCAATGACTGACGCAACAATTGAAGTACTCGTTTGGCTTTATAACATTGTCGCAATGCTCATTCCAATTGCGATGATTCTAGCATGTTGGCAACTAGTTGCCGCGGTCGTTGGCTGGCGTTCGGAATTTCGAAACAGACGGGTTCGCAGATTTGGAGTGCTTGCCGCAACATTACTTCTAATACCGGTCCTTCTAGCTGGTTTATGGCGTGGTGTGATACGGCCTGCGATGGGCGGCAAGTTATTGGCCAGTGTCAACGCGCAACGCGCCGAGAAGCTCGCTTCGACATCTTTCGTCCAAATCGGTGACGCGGCCCCAACGTTTCATTCGTTAACCGTTGATGGAACAACGTTTTCAACGTCGAGCGAGGGGGATGTCATTCTCATCAACTTTTTTGCAACTTGGTGTGGACCGTGTTTGGTTGAGTTGCCGCACATCGAGAAACTTTGGCTCGAAAACAAGCAGAATCCAAAGTTCAAGATGTTGGCAATCGGCCGCGAGGAGTCCGTTCACACGCTATTGCAATTCCGAGAGAAACACGGATTTACATTTCCTATATGCGCAGATCCTGATAAAACTATA
>CAMBSL010000256.1 GCA_945870455.1 Pirellula staleyi DSM 6068
CAAGGTCTGCAAGAAACTGCTTCTGGACGCATAGATTTCGAACGAAATGACGGGCTCCTCGTGCCTCGTATTCTAAGCATTAAGCATATCGGAAATGGCCGCCGCAATCCAGACGGAACTAAGTACTGCTGGCAGTGGTACTTGTGGTAAGCCCCTCGCAATATGCGCGGTTAGGGTTCTGCATTCTTCGTTCAGCAACCGTCAGTCTTTGGTAACGATTGACGTTGAACTTAGGCAACTCATCTCGTCATGGGCGGATGTTCCATCACATGTAAAGGAGTCCATTCTTGCCCTCTCTCGACCAAGATAGACATAGCCATCTCGTTGCAATGGTAACATTGCGCAAGTAGCGCACTGCACAAAACAGGACGTTTTTCGACGTCAATCAATTCAATAAATGGGAAAGGTCAAAACATCGTTCCAACGAAATTCAAATTTAGAACCTGGACACTGATTGCATTGCGCTTTTCAATGTTGTAGCATCTATACCGAGCAGTGGTCCCAAAAAATGGATCGAACTGCGCGTTGTGCAATTTGATTAGGATGAATACGAAATACTTTTCTAGCGTCGCCAGTAGGCAATTTACATGAACAACCGGTTTTTGGTCCTATTGGTGTTTTTTTTGCAACTAATGGGCTGCTCAAAGAAAAACGACGTCGATCGGACGGAATCGACTTTATTTTCGATTTCAAATACGCAGAGCTCAGAAGTTAAAACCGACGTCGTATTTATTCATGGAGTTGATGGCGATTACAAATCGACGTGGTACCCAAATCAGCAGCCTGCAAATTATTGGCCTGAATGGCTGGGGGAGAATAAGTCTATCGCTGTTTGGTCGTTGAACTACCCGATTTCAACAACTCTTTGGAATGGGTCGACAATGCCGCTAATTGATCGAGCAAGAAATGTTCTTGGCCTGCTAACTGCAAAAGGATTTCACAAAACCGATCGTCCTCTGGTGTTTGTAGCTCACAGTTTCGGTGGATTGGTTGTGAAGCAAATGTTGTCAACGGCTGAAACCTCTCCTAATACGGACTGGCAGTCGATTGGCGCACGAACCAAAGGCATCGTTTTTGTCGCGACACCAAACACTGGTTCGAACGTAGCGTCATTCCTCGAATTCTGTGCCGGAAAGCTTACGACCGTAACAGTGAAGGAATTAGCCAAGAGCGAACCCCGACTTCTCGAATTAAATAGATGGTACTTAAGAAAAGCGCCCATGCGAGGCATCAAGACATTGTCGTTTTGCGAAACCAAACGCTTGCTTAATTGGAAAGTGCTTGTTGTTCCGGAGGATAGTGCGGACCCTAACATTGCGGGTTCCGAGATAGTACCTCTTGATGCTGATCACATTTCAATTTGCAAGCCGCAATCTAGAGAATCACAAATTGTGTTGTTAACTGAGCAGTTTATTACAGCCTTGTTCAGTCCAGAAGGACCAACGCAAAAGCCCGAACCGCCGGTTACAAATGAGTCCTACCCCAACGAAGCTGAAATCACCGCCAAGCCCGTCTTCCCAGCGAAAGACGTTGTGCTCGAAATTATGAATGAGACAAACGAAAATATTGAGTTGTGGCTTTTCGACTGCGGAAGGCACCATGATAAAATGCTCGGCAACTGGCGGATGTATCCCTTGCCAATCGGCGCTGAGGCAAAAACCTTTGAGAATGCTTTCCATACAGATAGTCGCGGATGGTTTGGAGTGTTTGTTCGAGGTGGAAATACATGGTCTCAGTGCCTTCGAATTACCAACCTTTTCGCGTCGCGGTCGCCTCGTATCAAAGTTAAGGGGCAGAATGGTGAATTCTCCATTGAGATCCAATAGATGAGGTGTCTACATGATTCGATTTGTAATTATTTTCGCATTGAGTTTAAACTGCATTGGTTTTGCGGAGGATGTCTTTTATCTAAAGAACACGAATGAACGGACAGCAGCATTTAGTTTCTATGTTCAAGACGCTGGATGGATGACGCCTCCGCTAAGGTTGATTCCGCAGGAGCGAGGTTTGGTTAGGCTTACCAGCCCAAAACTGCATTTCTTGAGGTTGAAGATGCCAGATGGCGTGAGCGAGGATTTGGACTGGATCGATTTCCATCGACTTCTGGAAAACAAACAGGGTACCGAAATTGCATTGTCGACTGTTTATGTTACTGAGACACGAATACGAACAGAGCAGCGGATGACCAGCAAAACCGTAACGGAAGAACGGCAACATACCAAAAACTATACAATTATGGTTCCGGTGACAAAAGTTAGGGAGTATGTGTTTGTGGATCCACGGACAGGCAAAAAGGAAATGCGGCTACAAACGTACACAGAAATGGTGCCAGAAACACGTACGAAAGTGGAATCATACACGGTACAAGTACCAGTAAGCGAATTGACCACGGTTGAGGTTCCATACACCGTGAACATAGCGAGATCCCGTCTTTCTTTGGTGATCGATGGAAAACCTCGTGAAATTGAAACGATAAAAGGCAAACGCTAGTTCGTAGACTCGTGAGATGGACCTTGGGTGACTGACGTATTTCGCATGCAAGCACAAGCCCCCGAAGCGGTCGTGTCGCAAGAGTCCGAGCAAACTCAGGCAATGTACAGCATTGATGACAAATCGACGGCATGCTTTGGTAAGAACTGTTTGTTGGCCCGACGGTTGGTCGAGCGCGGCGTAAATGAGCGTCTTGCGATCCTGTTCTCCCACGGTTTCAAGAACCCAGGGGTCATCCCGGGATCAGGCGCTAAACAAGCCTTTCACGCCAAATTGGTGCGGGAATCGAACGTCCAAATCAAAACGAAACACTCTAAAAGGAGGCAGCCAAACACGTTTTCAACTTCGATGTCTCCCTTGGTTGCGATTCGGCAACTAAACTGCGGTTCAAAGCATTTTTACGGCCTGCAACAAAATACGTCGTCGGGACATAGAGCGGAATGGACTTCAAAGGTTAGGAAGAGCCGAGAGACTTACTAAGGGCATCTGTGCGCCGGGTAAGGTATCCGACAATGCTCGCTAGTGCGGCGAATGCCGGATGTTTCTTAGCCTCAGCCTGTAACTTGAGAGTGTAAGTAAGTTCTTCGGTGGACTCTCCACGCAGTCGCCATACGAAGGAACTGTGCATGTACAGATCGCCAAGTTGCTGTCTGCCGTTTGTCGCTTCAAGGTACTTCCAATAAACTTGATGACACAAGTTAAAAATGGATGCCATCCTCTGAGAATAGGCTAGATTATAACTAAACCATAGGTCATCGCGGTCGGTGCCAGTCAATTCAGATTCTCTCGAGGCATCGATCAAAGTGTCGATGCGCTTGATTGTGGCGCGAACGAAGTTATAGCTCAGGTGTCGCCGCGACTTGATGTCGTTGAGCATTTTTAACTTTTCCTCGGTGTTGTCGCTATCGGAAACCACCTCTAGCATCGCGTTGTCCGCAACTGTGAAGTGACCGAGGTTTTTGGCCATCGTCGCCAGCTCTCGCAAGTACTTGACCGCGTTCGAGCGCGACATGTTAATCTCGGCAAGAGTCGCCTTCGCTTGCAGCCAATTCGAGCTGTTCTTCGGTTCGAGTTCGAGCACCTCTTCTGCTGCTTGTTTTGCCTCCGCATTCCGCTTAAGCGAAAGCAACGCCATCGATAGCGTCCCCAGCGCATCTGACAAAGTTGCTTTCACCCCCGAAGCCCGCACATAGGGTAGTGCGGATTGCAAGTAGCTTACGCATGTTTCTCGCTCGCCGACCATCCGGGCGCAGGATGCCGCAAGCAGCGTAATGTGGTAGGCATCGTCTTTCAGGTATATCGAAGGCATATTATCAATTATAGCCAGCGTGTCTTTTGCCGCTTCGTATGCTTCACCGTAAAAGCCCTTTGATTTAAGTTGGTTAGCATAACTCAGGGATAGGCGGAACGCCACCATTGGTTCTTTCTCAAAGTAAACTTCCGGTGATTTGAGAATATGCTTTAGGATCGTCAATTCATTCCCTGACTGGTGGGTTGATATCTCAGTCCCGATTGCCAGCCGGCGGCGCATCCGGACGATTCCCACGCGCCAGTCGTTTGAAAAGTAGAGGTTCGCCACCGTGCGAATAATGTCCTCTCGCTCCTCACGGGACATTATCGACATGACTTGATCTCTTACTAGTCGAGGGATTCGCAGGATCTTGTCACCGTCGGTGAAAGACTGTTGACGACCGACCCTCGCTAGTTTTGACGTAATCGTCGCCGACTCCAAACACCCTCGCGATTGCAGGTAGTTCGCGTTTCTAGGCCAGATAGGTGATTGTCCGTCGAGTCGCTTAATTGCCCCTAGTGATTCCCCCTGATCGAGAATTGTCAGCGTCCAGAGAAGCGCACGTGTTCGCTTCATGTCGTCTGCTGTGCAATGCTGCAATTCGCCTATTACTTTTAGAATTGACTCGTGAAGTGTGTCGGCGGTTGTGACCATCTGCGCGTCGGCCTGTGCAAGCGCTTCATCAAGGTTCGTCACGTCTAGAGCAACGATGAAGTCATCCAAATAGATAGGTAGACCACCTGTGCCTCGATGTACCCGGTTGTAGTCGACAATAGAGGAAAGATGAACCGGGCGAGGAGCTTTGTTTAAGTAGCTGCGAGTGTCGGCGGCATCCAGCCGTCCCACTCGAATTGCGGCGGCCTCGGGAGGGCAAGGGAGAGCGGTGACGCGAATAACCGAGACGTTGGGGCAAAAGTCGTGAATTGCATCGATCGTTCCTTCGATAGTGGTTGCGGACGGAGCGGGGATTGGGTTGAAATCCAGATCGTCAAGAATTAAAACCGAATCGCCGTTTTCCCGTAGTGCCTTTCCAAAGACAGTGAAGGATTGGACCGCCATCAGCTCGATCGTGTCCTGAAACTGTTTATCTGTTGAAACTCCAGCGCAGCGGAAATGTAGTGCATGAGGAAGTGTACCATCTCCCTTCCTTCGAAGTTCGGCGATGATGCAGGCGATGAATCCCTCGTACTTTGCACCAGGCTCCTTGTGAATGACCAGCTTACGGTCAACATGTAGTCGGGAAATAGCCTCTTCCAACTGACTTTGACGAATTGCTTGATCCTGACTATTTGGGATTTGCAAAAAGCGAGCAACGCTAGAAGAAATTCTTGGAACGCCGTTTCCGTTGTCGTCAGCAGCAAGTTTGTCATCTGTCTCGGCAAGACGATCACGAATCGGGGATGCGGAAACTACCGTGGTGGTAGTTTCATCTTTTTTTTTGAGTTGGAATTGTCCTATGCCATCCGTGGTCTGAAATAGGTTTCGGTTGTGAATCCAGCGGCCGCTTTCCCAAAGAAAGGGAGTGACCCGGAGAACTTGCATATCATCGCTAATGTCCAGTATGGAGAAACTGTTCGGCCATTCGTGCGAGCCATAGAGCGCCCCAGCAGGCAGCTCAAGGAAATTCCCAGTGTTAGTCATGTGATCGTGGCTACCTGGTCTATGCAAGTGGCCACGTAAAAGGATATCGGTGTTCTGCTTGAGGTGCGCTTCAGTATTCTCCTCATCGAATTGCATTAGATCCGCAAGTGGGTGGTGCAGCAATGTGATGCGCACATCTGGTTCGCCATGCGTTTTCACAGCTTCCGAGTGTATTCTGATTAACTCGGTCAGTTGCGACTGGCCAACGAGCAGGCGTCGTTGATCATCATCGCCACAGCAGAGCCAACTGGTGTTGAGTCCGTCGACACGAATACGACCATCACCTTTCGCCTTGAAAGTGCGAGACCAACAGTCCATAACGCCAGTGGAAAGCCCGAGGAATGAGGCGCAGAAGTCAAAATATGCTGTGTGCCGTTTTAGTAATATGCTTTTGGAATCATGGTCTTCATAGAAGTTCGCGATCTCTGCCTGCGTAGAAGCCTTGTGCAACTGTTCTTCGATCGCGGTGCCCGCTGGCTTGATAAGCTTTCGGTCTACGTCGTGGTTGCCGGGTACGAAAAGGAGCTGCTCCTTTTGGATATTCAAACCCGAGGAACTAAGACAGAGATCTTCTAGCCAGTTCTGTGCGATTTGGTACTCTTCGCTTTTTCCACTGAATGCAATATCCCCTGTAAACGCTACTAGATCGATATTAATCTTGTTCGCTTGATCTAGAATCGCCTTCTTTGCCTGTATTAATATTGGGGTAGTGCTCCATGTCGTTGATTCTCGAGCGTGGAGATCGGACAGGTGTAGGATTCTGAACATCAAGGTTTCCATTCGGAGCGGGTGCAGAGATTTCAATAAAGAATTTTATCAGCGAAATCCAGCGATGCCATGACTGTTCTCCGGGCGCGATTTATCATGCCAATTCCATTCTTGTTTTTCAGCTTCTCGATTCTATTGGGCTGCACGAGATGTAGCTAACTGCCTTCCAGTCCAGGGTTTGCAAACAGTTTGCGAATTAAATTTTATGTCCTTTCGTTTTCCTCGTCACTGCGTTGGGCCGCAAGCGAGTTCGTCTTATTTGCCCCAAGCGTTCCTTTCGGGTGTTTGGCACGAGGACCTTGGGTGCCTGACCTTGTGACCTTGGGTGTCTGGCACCTATATCCAGCCGTGGAAGATCGTTTGCACGTTCATGATTTGCATGCCACCATTTTGCACATGCTAGGCGTCGATCATTGGAAACTTGTTTATGCACACCAAGGTCGACCGGAGCGTGCAACCCAGAATGAAGGCAAGGTCTGCAAGAAACTGCTTCTGGACGCATAGATTTCGAACGAAATGACGGGCTCCTCGTGCCTCGTATTCTAAGCATTAAGCATATCGCAAATGGCCGCTCGGGGAGTTGAACCCCGACGCCTCTCGGCACCAGATCCTAAGTCTGGCGTGTCTGCCAATTTCACCAAGCGGCCTTGATTCTACGTATCGACTGCAGATTTTAGTCAGAAACAGGCTTGAGTGCGACTCCACTTTCAAAAATACATCGGTTTGTCGGTTTGGTAAGACGACGAAGTGGAAATCCCGCAGCCTTGTGCTGCGGTTCGTTCAGGTTTTTGGGCTGAAAAGGCTACTCTCCGGACGCTCGGGGTGCATGTAGCCTAAAAGCATAACCATTCCGTAGGTCGAGCCTGCGGTATTTTACTGCTCGGTAAGCACTTTGCGACTTCTACGGACGCGGGGGATTTCTAACGCTGCCGTTGATGAACTTTTCCGCTTGCGAAGTTTGTTTCCAATTTGCTTGTTTTGCCATGCTTGACTTTGCATTGTTTGCTAGTAGCGAGGTCATTGATAGAGCGGTTGTGCACGATAGTCCGATACTTTCCGTCGTGACGCTTGCAAGGATCGAGCGTCATTTAACATATTTGCTTGTATTGCCACCGGGTTTGCAAGCATTTCGATTTCGAGCCGAGTGCCGGTTTTCCAGCTTAGGTTCTTACGATGCGACAGCCAACTGAGTTGCGAACGGACGGACAGGTCATGATACAACGTACAAAACTTCGAAAATGGATTGCAAGCGGATGCATTGCGGCTACATGCCTCGCAGGTTGCAAGCAAACCGAGCGATTTCGAGCTTGGAGAGATTCGTCTGATGTTTCTTATTTCCAGAACTTTGTAACGCAGATTGAGTATCCTGACGTCAATGCTCCCATCGAGCCGACGGTCATGCAAACGCCCATGCCGCTGTCGGTTCAAAACCCGAACGAATTGCCAACGTATGATCTAACCCTGCAGGAAGCGATTCGAAGTGCCCTGCAGAGCAGCGACGTATTTCGGAATCTTGGGGGCAACGTCGTGTCGGCGCCACTAGGCCAACCGACCCACTACGACCCTGCATTGACAGAGTTGAACCCACAGGCCGGCACACAAGCAGCCTTGGCGGCCTTCGATGCTCAAGTCACGTCGCAATTGTTTTGGCAAAAGAACAATCGCCCATTTAACAACCTCGGCAACCCGTTTCTGCCGATTGGCTTTCAACAGACCACCGGTGTGTACACGAATGCAATCACGAAGCGAACGGCGACAGGTGCACAATACGCATTGAGAACCAACGTTGTTTACGATAACAACAATAGTCCAGCTCGCTTGTACCGAAGCGACTTTGTCGGCTTCCTCGAGGCAGAGTATCGCCAACCTTTGATGCAAGGGGCAGGAACGACTTACAACCGCATCGCAGGACCTAACGCTGCAATAGGTCAGTACAATGGGATTCTGATCGGGCGCATCAACACGGACATCTCGCTCGCGGACTTTGAAGCAGGCGTTATTCGACTGATCAGCGATGTCGAGGGCGCGTACTGGGAACTCTATTTTGCCTACCG
>CAMBSL010000257.1 GCA_945870455.1 Pirellula staleyi DSM 6068
CGCACCCATTCCAAAGGGATTAGCGGATTGCGATTTAAGCAAACCAAGTTATTATTGCGTGATTGTATCGATCGAACTTTCAGCCAACGTGAAGATTTCGACTGAGAGTTTTAATCAGCCATACAGCGGCAGGACCGGAGTCCAAATCGAGTTGCAGTTCGATCGCTTCGACTTCAGCGATGAATCGCTGCTTGTTATCCGTCAGGAACGCACGGACCCTCTCTGTTTGCGACTTTATGAGCCGCAACGCGTTTGCGTCCGGTTGGCTTTCTGGGCCCATCGAAAACCGGAGGCTAACGCCTTCCCGGCTGATCGAAGACCCGATGAGGGGCGTTTATGGCGGAGTGTAGGAACGCGAATGTTACGGTTTTTTTGCTTGAAGAGTCGCAGTGCTACAAGCGAAAGCGACACACTAGTTGCAAAATTCTAATTCCCTCATCTTTACTTACATCTTTTGATCTTGCTCCCCTCGCCCTGTACTCGGGGAGAGGGGCAGGGGGTGAGAGGTTTTGCACTGTGGTTCAATTGGTTTTTTGATCGTGAATTCAGAGTCTATTTGCGTTTCCTAAGCGTAAACAAACCACTGAACCTGAGGCTACCAAGTCAGGGCTCTACCCCTCACCCCCCGACCCCCTCTCCCCGAAAACGAGACTGCTGGGTTAATAGCATTTTGTAGAAGAGTTTTGGATGTTCTGTTTGTTTTTGTGCGATCGATTGCTTATCGGCGACGGTAAGGACGATGCTTGGTTGCCGTGTCAATGTATGTAGTCTCGTTATTTTGACCTGACGCCATTGAATGGCCGTTTGGACTCCTAAACCGCTCGCAATTGCGTCTGAGCTGTGAATTTAGGCAATAAGGTTTTTAGGTTCATTACTAAGCTAATCATTAGCCCTTGGATCTTGTTTTTATCCAACCCCCAATACCGAGACCGTCTACCTCCGTAATGGTTGGCGATCTCATTGAATTTACGTTCAACCATCGGATGTTCGCGACGTACTGACGCATAATGCTCCGTCTGCGATTTCTCGCGAGCCTTTACAAATTCAGGCATGAATTCGTTGATCCTTACCTTGCGTCCCTACCGACTTGAGTCAGTCATCGTTGGGTGGCATTGCGATCGTCGCTGGCAGTTGCGGCAATGTGAGGGAGCAAATTCGTATAGCAGAATGTTTAGTTTGCCCTTCGGGGATCCCGCTTTCTGCGAAAGATGCCCTTCTGGGCAACGAAGCCGTTCTCCGTCATTGACCGATTCGAACTTATTGGAATCGAATCGGGGAGTCGCGGTAAAGTCTCGCGGAGGAGTAATCCCGTCGATATTGAGCCCTTGCGGGTTTTCCAGTTCCCGAAGCGTTGGGCCGTGAAAGCCACCGCACCTATACCAAATTGCCATTGGAATCGAACAACATGTTGCTCGCCGCGCTGAGCACAATCAAATTTGCTTGCGAAGGCATTGCACTGAGGATGGATTCCGAAACATCCATTTCGACGAGGGACAACGTATCCGCAATTCGAACGATGCGGGCTGATTCCATGTTGCCCAACGGCAAGGATGCGAGCAACCTTTCGATTGCTTCCTGGTCCGTGTCGAATGCAATCGGCAGTTTAGCGGCCTGAGGTGTCAGTGCGGTTAGCGCATTGATGTTGGTCGCTTTGGCGTCGATTGCACGCGTTAATCGAGTCGTGGTAGCATCCGCCATTCCGATGCCGATCGCATTTCCATGCGTCTGAGGTGTGAGATCGCGTACCAAGATTCGTCGTATAAACGGAGCTGTCCGATCGCCTCGCATGGGCAGACTGCTGTAGCCATGAATGCTGCGGTTGACAACCATCGGATCAAGCCCTGCGCCACTGATATTCTTGCCAATGGCATCAATGATCAGCAAATCAATCTCATCAAACGGTAACAACGGCATCAGGGATTTGGCCTCGATCAAGAGAACACTTTCGGCCGTCTCCATCTCATCTCGGTCCAGGGCGACGATGCGAGCCGTGTCGTGAAATTGGTTCTCCAAAATGGCGATACCACCCATGACAGGCGCGTTCTGAATAACAATGCGAGCCATTGAGCGAATAACGTGTTCATAACCAAGCTGCATTGCGGCTATATGCATGGTGGTCGCTCCCGTGCGTTTCCCTAATCCGATGACCGACATCTTGATCAGACCACTCCCCAACGTTCCTATGAAATCGGTATGCGGCTTGATGCGATTGATAAGCAGAATGCCATCGGCTGCCAATGCTTCTATGCTGCAGAAAACGGGAAGCTGATCGGCTGTCACACCAATTTGCTTGACCTCAAGCGAATCGTGAATAGGTACGCCCATGGTGGCTTCGGTGATGCCGTAACTTGCGAGGACACCGCGTTGCCCCTCTGGCGTCGCACCACCATGGCTTCCCATGGCGGGAATGATAAACGGCTTTGCACCAATCCCTCGAAGCTGACCAATCACTTCTGCTACGATCTCGCTCAAATGCGAAATGCCGCGACTGCCAACGCCAATTGCAATCCGTGAGCCGGGCTTGACACGGAGTCTCAATTTAGCAAACTCGGAATCGATTGCAGCTTGTATGTTGAGCGGCGAATTTAAGGCGAAATTCTGGCGAACGCGAATCATGCGTGGAAGACTACTCACGGCGCGATACCTAAGCCGAGGCTCGCAAGTGAGGTGACCCCTTGCCCTTGGAAACTAGTTCGGTGCATTGTTATCGAATCATCCTCGGTGGAAAAAACGGTCTGGTGCCCTGCGTCCGACTTCGGCGCGATGCGGTGTCGCGTTATTCTACACTTTGGCCTGCTAGCAGACTTGAAAAAGCCCACTGGGCCAAAGCCCGTTGGGCTGTCCCGGTTTAAGCCCGTTGGGCTTTCTTGGCTTTCATCCATTCGTGCGCAATCGGAATAACGCTGACCGCGATGATACCAAGCGTTACGAAGATGAAATTATTCTTGACAAGCTCAATGTTGCCAAACCAGAAGCCGGCCACCAAGAAGAGGCTTACCCAAACCGCTCCCCCCACGATATTGTATAGCCAGAAACGTCCGAAATTCATTTTGCCAATGCCAGCCACAAACGGCGCAAATGTCCGCACAATTGGGACAAACCTCGCAATGATGATCGCCTTCGATCCATACTTTTCATAAAAATGCTGGGCTTGTTCTAAATGCGTTCGATTGAGCCAGCGCGAGGTGTCACTAAAAAACACCTTCGGCCCAACCTTAGCACCGATCCAATAGTTCAACGCGTCCCCCATGATTGCGGCGACGATCAGCAATGGGATCAGGATTGCCAAATTCAGGGGAGAGTCCGTTATCGCACACATGGCCCCCACCGCAAAAAGCAACGAGTCCCCAGGTAAAAAAGGCATTACAACCAGACCTGTCTCGCAAAAGATGATTGCAAACAACACGACGTACACCCAAATGGGCCCGACCGAAACCACCAACTCGTTCAAATGATGATCGAGATGGAGCACCCAATCGAGGAGCGTTTTCAAAAACATGCTTGGCCTATCGGTCTATTGGAACTGTCGGAATGATCTGTAAATGATTCAACGGTAAAAAATTCGAACGCTATGGCGTTTGAGGAGTTGCCATAGAATGCCAATCCATCGGTGGTCGAAATTCGGCCTCACCAAAGCCTAATCTCGCAAGCCGCGGCGGATTCATCATCTGGTCCAGCGTTGCGTTGAGGAGTCGTTCGTTTGTGAGAACAGACTGGTCGTGGTGGTCAAGGGCTGCGACATCGGTGAGCACTACGCAGACGACACGTAGTCCGAGCGATTGAGCTGCAATCAACGTCGTTACGACTTGATTGACTACTCCTAGCCTGTTCGCGGAAACCAGCACAATCGGTAACCCTAGACTGAGTGTCAGGCTTGCGTTCGTCGTCGACCAGCTTAAAGGTGACATCAAACCGCCAGCCCCTTCGACGACTAAGAATTCGCAATGATTTTCCCAGTCGATGGCACCGTCGAACATTCTCGCATCATTCACATGTCGCCCCTCCAACTCAGCGGCCATAGGTGGAGCGAGCGGCGCGAAGAAGAATTGAGGATTCACTTGCTCCAGTGTGCGATTGCAACCGCTGGCCTGCCATAATCGGAACGCATCCCCTTGTTCGATAGACAAGCCCCCACTTGCTACCGGCTTGTAAGCCCCAACCGCGATTTTCTGGCGAACCAATTCTTCCAATATGCGACACGCTACGTAGGTTTTTCCCACCTCCGTATCTGTGCCGAGAATCATCAAGCCAGGCTTTCGTATTTTCAATGGATTGAATCCCTTTTCCATGTCAGATGAACGTTGCGGCCAAACAAGCCGTCATGTAACAAGCAAGCAATCCGCCTATCATAGCTCGAAGCCCAAGTCGCACCAACGAGTTGCGTCGGTCAGGCGCCAAAGGCCCGAGCCCGCCTATTTGAATGCCAATCGATCCGACATTCGCGAATCCGCATAAAGCATAGGTGAGTATCGTTTTCGTTCGCTCCGACACGTTAGCAAACTCGGGATTGGTCGTTGGATTCATTCGTGCGTAAGCGATGAACTCGTTCCCGACAATCCGCGTTCCCAGGATTTCGCCTGCAGCGAAACAGTCTTTCGATTCAATCCCCATGAGGAACGCGAAAGGTGCAGAAGCATAACCCATAATCTGTGTGAAGGTAATACGATAGTCGGGCTTTCCAAAGATCTGTGTGCCCAGCCAATTGGTAACGGAACCAAGCATACTGTCGAGCATGAAAATCAAGGCCAAGAACGCGATCAACATCGCCCCGACATTCAGCGCCAAATGAAGGCCATCGCTCGCCCCTCGGGCCGCAGCGTCAATGACGTTGGTCGCTTCCATTGGAGGAGTCGCTTCCACCGTCCCCAGCGTCTCTGGTACGTCCACTTCGGGTTGGAGTACTTTGGCAATAACCAATGCAGCCGGGGCCGACATGAGGCTTGCCGAAAGCAAATGCACAGGATCGATACCCATGCCAACGTAGGCCGCCATCACACCGCCTGCGATGGTTGCGAAGCCACCCACCATGACGGCCATGATTTCCGAATCCGTCATTTTGTTCAAATAAGGTTTGATGAGGAGTGGTGCTTCCGTTTGGCCAACAAAAATATTTCCAGCCGCCGACAAAGTCTCGGCTCCAGAGGTCCCGAGCGTTCGCTGCATCATCTTGGAAATGAGACCTACGACGAATTGCATCGCCCCAACGTAGTAAAGAACCGACATGAGCGATGAGAAAAATATGATGGTTGGCAATACCTTAAAGGCGACGAAATGGACTTTGAAGGCAGGCGTTTCGCCACGTCCCGTTGTCACTAGCGTATCACCAAACACAAAGCTAGCGCCTTGATCCACACAATCCAACAAACTAGTAAAGCCGGCACCGATAAGCTCGAAAATCACCTTGCCCGCCGGGACACGCAGCACGAGCAAGGCGAACACAATTTGGAGTAGGATTCCACCAATCACCACACGCCACGGAAATCGATTGCGGTTCGCACTCAACGCCCAAGCGATCAAGATCATGGCGAACAAGCCGACAATGGGTACCAATGGTTCCATGGGTATTTCTCAAGAATTTCAAGGCGGAAATGGAAAAAAACGGCATTTGAAAAAGCAAACGAGAATTCTACCCATCCGACGTCGAGACGTGTTGGACTGCGAAATGGTATCCCAAGCAATTCTGCAATGGAATCGCTGTTGGATTAATCCACCCCAGCCTGAACGTGATTTGACATTCCGGCCCCATTGGCTCAGAATCTGCCACAGTTCTACGGTTCCGTTAACTCAATCCTCGCTGTGAGCTTTTGAATGTCAGAGTCTTCTACCGGCAAGATATCCAACGTCCTGATCGAAACACGCGTCTTTCCACCGAGCGAGTCCTTCGCGAAGCAAGCAGCCATTGGCTCGATGGAGGCCTATCAAGCACTTTACGATAGTTCAATCGACGATACCGAAGGATTCTGGGCACAGCAAGCGACCGAGCATTTACACTGGTTCACGCCGTTCCACACAGCGTTGCAATGGAACGAGCCGTTCGCAAAATGGTTTGTCGGCGGAACAACGAACGTCTCCTACAACTGCCTGGATACGCATGTTCTCAATGGGCGAGGGGATCGAGTTGCTCTCTATTGGGAAGGCGAACCGGGCGACCGCCGCACAATTACTTATGCCGAGCTGCATCGCGATGTTTGTCGATTTGCAAATGGCTTAAAGAAGCTTGGTATCAACAAGGGAGATCGCGTCAGTATCTACATGCCGATGGTTCCGGAGTTGGCAGTCGCAATGTTGGCCTGCGCACGAGTCGGCGCAATTCATTCCGTGATCTTTGGTGGTTTTAGTGCCGAAGCCATTTCGGACCGAAACAATGACGCACAAGCGAGATTCCTGATTACTGCCGATGGTGGTTGGCGGCGTGGAAAGGCGTTGACCCTGAAACAGACTGCGGACGAAGCTCTTGCGAAAAGTCCGACAATTGAAAAATGCATTGTGCTCAATCGCATCGGCAATCAACCCGCGATGCAGCCCCAACGAGACATCTGGTGGCATGATCTCATCGCAGACGTCACTGACGATTGCCCTGCCGAACCCATGGATAGCGAAGATTCGTTGTTCATCTTGTACACCAGCGGCTCGACGGGCAAGCCAAAGGGGATTCGACATACGACCGCCGGTTACAACCTCTACGTCAAGCGAACGTTTCAATGGGTTTTTGATCATCGCGACGAAGATATTTTTTGGTGCACGGCGGATTGCGGCTGGATTACCGGACACAGCTACATTGTGTACGGACCAATGTCGGCAGGTGCGACCCAAGTTATGTACGAAGGAGCCCCCAACGCTCCTCAAGAGGATCGATTCTGGGAGATTATCGCACGCTACAAAGTTTCCATTCTTTACACCGCGCCGACAGCCATCCGAACCTTTATCAAATGGGGAGATCACCATGTTGAAAAACATGAGTTGAGCTCGCTACGACTGCTGGGCAGCGTGGGCGAAGGGATCAATCCAGAAGCATGGATGTGGTACTACGAGAAGATCGGAGGTCGGCGTTGCCCGATCGTGGATACTTGGTGGCAA
This sequence comes from Pirellula staleyi DSM 6068, assembly GCA_945870455.1. Lineage (GTDB taxonomy): Bacteria > Planctomycetota > Planctomycetia > Pirellulales > Pirellulaceae > JBKCUI01. The sequence continues at coordinate 7,078 of CAMBSL010000257.1, forward strand.
ACCGAAACCGGAGGCATCATGATGTCTCCGTTGCCTGGCGCGATCGCTTGCAAGCCTGGCTCTTGTACTCGTCCATTGCCTGGAATTGTTCCGCGAGTACTAAACCACACTGGTCCAGCAGGCGAACTCGGGGATGTCGAAACCAATCATGGCGGCATGCTCTGCATCGAAAAACCATGGCCAGGAATGCTGCGCGGAATATGGGGTGACGACGAACGCTACCGCCAGCAGTACTGGGCGACCGTGCCTCACATGTACCTAACGGGAGACAACGCGAGATTCGACGAAGACGGCTATTACTGGATCATGGGACGCATCGACGATGTCATCAATGTATCAGGCCATCGACTCAGCACCATCGAAGTGGAAAGCGCATTGGTCAGCCACCCTGCCGTTGCAGAAGCTGCGGCTGTCGGACGTCCAGACGAAATCAAAGGCCAAGCGATTACCGTATTCGTTACTCTAAAAAACCACGAACCCACAGACGAAATGCGAGAGGCACTTAAGAAGCATATTCGCAAGGAGATTGGGGCGTTGGCGGTTCCCGATGACGTTCGATTCACTTCGTCTTTGCCTAAGACTCGCAGCGGCAAAATCATGCGAAGATTGCTGCGTGATATCGCTGCTGGAAAAGAAGGGACCGGTGACACCTCGACGCTCGAAGATTACACCGTGCTCGTTCGCTTAAGAAACGATGACGAGTCTTGAAATGCGGATAGATATCTGCCGTAATTCTAAGCAAATCCGCAACTGTTTTTCATACCAATTAGCCGTTGGGCGATAGCCCCGGTTTTCCAATTGCTCGACATTCGTCGAGAACCGGGGCTATCAGTTTGTTTCACTCGAAGAATCATACCGTTGTGCTTAGGTGGCGCCGTAATACCAGGTGGCGCCGTGGCACTCACTCTGTAGCGGCACGGTGCAATCCGTCCGGTGAGTTTGGTTTCTCGAACGCGCGAGCCAAGTCGATCAACGCACGTTCTTCTTCCTTAGAGATTTCGTGGGAAAGTCCAAGAATACCCCCAGTCAATTCCGCAATCCGGCGAGCGCGGTCCATGGTGATTCGCCGCACCGCCGCTAGGCTTGCCTCATCAAGCTCTTTGGCGAGCTCGACCGCGTATTCCCTCCACGCTTCGAGGAGAGTGGGATCAGGACGGTCGTC
>CAMBSL010000258.1 GCA_945870455.1 Pirellula staleyi DSM 6068
TGATCGCCAAAACCCAGTGGTTCGCAACCATCACTGCATCCACCTCCACAAGATCCCGAGCCGCATCCATTACCCATCATGCGGACCGAACAACATCCAACGTGACTCAAAAGTAGCCCTAAACCAAACATCCATCCAACTACGACTGATTTCATTTCCATGCGCCCCTAAGTTTGCTTGCACGCAAATCCAATGGATCGACTGCCCATGGGATGAGTAGCGACCCCTAATACTGTTGGTATCGGCCGGTACAATCGATACAATCAGCAAATCTTTCCTGAACTTGCTTGCTAGCAAACCATTTCCCTTGGATTATGACAAAACAACTTATTTTTCAATCTCGGCTGGTTGCAATCATCCGTCTCGACGATTTGTCGGCGGCCACCCAAATCGCCGATACCTTGATCGGAGCGGGAATACGAGCATTGGAGTTTACACTCACGAATCCCGATTCCCCGTCTGCAATCAAGTTGATTCGGGAAACCAATCAAGCGATTCGCGAGGGCAACGCGGTCATCGGCCTTGGATCCGTTCGATCGCTCGAAGAAGCCAAGATGGCTATCGACTTCGGCGCTCAATTCATCGTCTCGCCGATCTTGTCCGTTCCCATTATCAACTATTGCAAGCAAAACAAGGTCTCGGTGTGTCCGGGCGCATTTACGCCAACCGAGATCGCATTAGCTTGGGATGCTGGTGCTGACATCGTCAAAGTCTTTCCAGCCCGTGCACTCGGTCCAAACTATATTCGCGATGTGCTCGCTCCGATGCCCTATTTGAAACTTATGCCAACCGGAGGTGTCGATTTGAAAAACATTGCTGCGTACTTTGAAGCGGGGGCTGCGGCCATAGGTATCGGCGGTCAACTACTTGACCCAATCTCTCTTCGAAATAATGACTGGAACGCAATCGCAAAATTGGCACAGCAATACGTTGCTGCTTGCCAACCGGAGCATACCGATGGGCGCAAGTGAAAACGAGAACGAGGCAGCAAACCAACTCAAGGTACAAGGCGACTACGATGTCGTAACGATTGGCGAGACGATGCTGAGATTGACTCCAGATGCGTTCTTGCGTCTGGAGCAAGCGGAATCGCTTCAAGTGCATGTGGGCGGAAGCGAATCCAATACCGCCGTTGGGCTTGCGCGCTTGGGCAAGCGTGTTGCATGGATTTCGCGGTTGACCGACAACCACTTGGGGCGTCGGATTGCCAGAGCCATCACTGCTCACGGGGTTGATACGCAGCACGTCGTTTGGACCGATCAAGATCGTGTGGGTTTATATTTCCTCGAAACAGGTTCTCCACCGCGCAGTAGTCACGTCATTTATGATCGAGCCAACTCTGCTTTTTCACGATTTATTGCATCCGAATTGCCAGCCGGAATCTTCTCGGTCGGCAGTTCTCGATGGCTTCATGTCACGGGCATCTCACTCTGGTTGAGCGAGTGTGCTCGAGATCTGATTGGAACTGCTGTTCAACTTGCTCGTGAAGCCGGTTGGCAAGTGAGCTTTGACGTGAACCATCGAACGCTTCTATGCTCTGCTTCAGCAGCTCAAGTTTACTGCCAGTCGCTTTTCGAGACTGCGGATCTTGTTTTTCTGCCTCGCCGTGATGCAGTCAATCTCTGGAGTCTCGATAACCGTCAAAGCGACGAGTCGGTCATGAACCGACTGATGAGCATGCGAGCGGGTAAGCCAACTGTGATGACGCTTGGTGAACGTGGTGCCATGGCAAGCGATTCGACGCATTCGATTCGCAAAGCGTGCGAACCGGTCGAGCCGGTCGGTCGTCTCGGAGGGGGCGACGCATTCTCAGCAGGCTTTTTGTCCGCTTGGCTGGACAAGCCCGATCTCGACCGCTCGCTAAGCTGGGCGATAGCCACAGCTAGGCTCAAATATAGCATCCCAGGCGATTTGCCGTTAATCAATCGTGTCGAAGTTGAGCGGCTCGTTGGCGGGAATCAAAACGAGACGCTGGTTCGATAGGTGCAGGGCTATGCGACAAATATCAGCTAAGCACATCCGCAACTGTTTTTCAACCCAATTAGCCGTTGGGCGATAGCCCCGGTTTTCCAATTGCTCGACATTCTTCGAGAACCGGGGCTATCGCCCTTCGGCTACCAGTCTGTTTCACTCGAAGACTCATACCGATGTGCACGGCCACCGATAATGCCTTACGGATGCGAGGCGATTTGGAATTCATCGTCCACAAAGTCCACATGAATACTGCCCCCTTCGTTCTCATCGCGCTTGAGTAATTCCGACGCGATCTTGTTTTGAAGTCGACGTTGGATGACTCTCTTGAGTGGTCTAGCACCATAGACTGGGTCGTAGCCTTCGTTGCTGATCGCATCGATGGCTTTTTCCGTAATGTTAAGTTTGTAGTGGTTCTCGGAAAGCATTTCCTCAAGTTTACGAATCTGCAAACTCACGATTTTTCGAATTTGATCTTTTTTGAGTGGTTCGAAAATAATCGTCTCATCGATTCGGTTAAGGAATTCCGGCAAGAATTTTATTTTGAGCGAATCTTGGACCGCCTGCTCCATGTCCTCTTCGGACCCACCCTCGTCGGCGACGCGTTGGATCATTTTGCTGCCTATATTGCTGGTCATGACGATCACCGTGTTCGTAAAATCAACCGTTCGGTTTTGGCCATCCGTCAATCGACCGTCGTCGAGCACTTGCAAAAGGATGTTGAATACATCCGTGTGGGCCTTTTCGATTTCATCCAGCAATATAACGCTGTAGGGTCGGCGGCGAACCGCTTCGGTCAATTGGCCACCTTCTTCGTATCCAACGTAGCCAGGAGGGGCCCCGACCAAACGGCTGACGTTGTGCTTTTCGCCGAACTCGCTCATGTCGATTCGGACCATGGCTGTATCGTCGTCAAACAAGACCTCCGCGAGGGCTTTGCAAAGTTCGGTCTTACCCACTCCAGTCGGCCCCAAGAACAAAAAGGATCCGATCGGTCGATTTGGATCTTGCATACCGCTACGACTGCGACGCACCGCATTGCTGATCGCTTCGACCGCTTTGTTTTGGCCAATGACTCGCTGATGCAGACGTTCCTCCATCACCAACAACTTCGCTCGCTCGGTCTCCAACATGCGCGTCACTGGAACCCCCGTCCAGGAACTCACAACGGCTGCGATCTCATCTGCGGTGACTTCGGTTCGGAGCAGTCGCGTCTTTCCGGGTTCCTTGCTCGATTTCGTTTCGACCTCTTCTTCTGTTGCGATTTGCTCACGAAGCTTGCGTTGCTGTTGATCGAGCTCAAAAAGCTTTTGGTAGTCGGATTCCGAAACGCCTGCACCTGTGGATTGTTTTTCCTTGATGAGTGAATCAAGCCGCCGAAATTCTCCTTCGGCTTGCTCAAGTGAACGGCGAACAGAGCCGACACCGGACAGACCGAGCTTTTCCGACTCCCATTGCTCACGAAGGCTCGCCAGCTCGCGTTGGATCTTTGCCATTTCTTGTTCAACGTCCTCCAACGCGTCTTCCGTAGCGTCATCGGACTCATCATTGAGTTGGCGTTGAGCTAGTTCTAATTGACGCAAGCGGCGTTGCAACGTGTCGATTTCGGTGGGGACGCTATCGCGTTCCATGGCAATTCGGGCGGATGCTTCGTCGACCAAATCGATTGCCTTATCGGGTAGGAATCGCTCGGTGATGTAACGATTCGACAGCTTGGCTGCTTCCACTAACGCAGCATCTCGGATCTTGACTCCGTGGTGGGCTTCGTAACGCGCCTTGAGACCTCGCAGTATGGTAATGGTATCCTCGACGCTCGGCTCACCAACGTAGACTGGTTGAAAGCGACGTTCGAGAGCAGCATCTTTTTCAATGTGTTTACGGTATTCATTGAGAGTGGTGGCACCCACGCATCGCAACTGCCCGCGAGCGAGCTCAGGTTTAAGCAAATTGGCAGCATCGCTCGAACCTTCGGCGGCTCCTGCACCGATGACGGTGTGCAGTTCATCGATAAAGAGGATGACTTCTCCCTCGGCATCTTTGACTTCGCGAATGACCGCTTTGAGCCGCTCCTCGAATTCGCCGCGAAATTTGGTACCTGCGACCAAAGCACCCATATCAAGCGAAATGACACGTCGGTTCTTCAACGTCTGTGGAACGTCCCCTTGGACGATTCGCTGCGCAAGCCCTTCGGCGATCGCAGTTTTCCCGACTCCAGGCTCACCGATGAGGACTGGGTTGTTCTTCGTGCGTCGGGAGAGAACTTGAATAACGCGTCGGATTTCGTTGTCGCGACCGATGACCGGATCGAGCTTGTTCTTCGTTGCCAGGGCAACAAGATCGATACCATACTTTTCTAGAGCCTGAAATTTCCCTTCAGGGCTTTGATCGGTAACCCGAGCACTACCACGAACGCTTTGCAATGCGGTCAGAATATCGGCTTCGGCAACTCCCAGGAGCTTTAACAGTCCGCTGGCTTTGTTTTCCGTTCGGCAGAGCCCTAAAAGCAAGTGCTCGGTGCTAACGTACTCGTCCTTCATCGCCTCCGCAGCGGATGCGGCTGCCTCAAGTGCTTTTTGCAGCGAAGGGCTAACCGTGGGCTGACGACCGCCGGAGCTTCGAGGCAGTCTCTTCAACTCGGCGTCGGTGGTGGACTGGAGTTTGTCGAGCGGTGCCCCGATTTTCTTAAGGAGCGGAACGACGACCCCCTCGTTATCCTTGAGCAAAGCGGCAAAGACGTGCAATCCTTCGATTTCTGGATTACCGGCAGCGGAAGCCATCGATTGAGCTTCCACGATCGATTCCTGTCCCTTGATTGTCAGTTTATCCATACGAAAAGACATTGGTATCTCCAGGGTCGAAGTTAAGAACGCAAGCAGCCGCAATTTCTAGAGCGTAGCCACCCAGGTCTGACGGGGTGGATTTCTATCGAAGTTGGCAGTCGAAAAACCGAAATTCCCTAGTTGCAAATGGTGCGCCAAAACGAATAGCCAGGGTGGTTTGGCGCAGTGTGCGACGTGTAGGCACAGGTTGGATAGTGCGAACTGAGTCATTTTTTGCTAGACTTGTGCTGACTCATCCAAAAACCTTACCTACTGTACTTACTCTGTACTTCACATGTCTGAAAGTTCCCTAACCAGATCTGCCAAGCCCTCGTCTACGCTTCTCACGGGCGAGATGATGAGCAAGCTGGAACGCATGGAGTTGGTGAGCCGCAAGATCTTTCGCGGTCGAATGAAGGGTGAGCGACGCAGCAAGCGAAAAGGGCAGAGCGTTGAGTTTGCGGACTTTCGCAATTATGTGTCCGGTGATGATTTGCGTTTCATCGATTGGAACCTCTTCGCACGGATGGATCGACTTTATCTTAAGATCTTTCTTGAGGAAGAAGACCTCCACTTTTTTACGATCATCGACGATTCGGCTTCGATGGATTTCGGAGACCCAACCAAGTTGTTTGTGGCCAAACAAATCGCTGCAAGTCTGGCCTACATTGGCCTTTGTCGTGGCGATCGCGTCTCCGTTTCCAGCTTTGCGACCGCCGGCAGTCCCGTTGTCATGCGGGGGAAATCCTCCGCGTTCCGACTTCTAAGCCACCTTGAGGCACTGCCATGCGCTGAACAACCGCCGACCATGGAGGAATCGATCAAGCGTTTCTGTTTAAAGAACACCGGTAAAGGAATTGTTGTTGTCATCTCAGACCTAATGAACAAGTCCGGATATGAATCGGCGATGCGTATGCTGGTAGCCCGCGAAATGGATGTTTTCTTGATTCATTTATTGAGTCCCGAAGAGCTTTCGCCTTCCGTTCAAGGCGATTTGAAACTGGTTGACTGCGAAGACGACGATCGTCGCGAAGTATCCATCTCCGCATCTCTATTGAATCGATACCAACAAACTTTAGCTGGCTTCATCGAGCATGCGAAAACGTTTTGCAACAAGCGAGCCATCGCCTACGTTCCAGCCAGGAGCGATCAAGCTGCGGACATTTTGGTGAACGAGTATTTGCGTAGTCGAGGGCTTGTGCGATGAATTGGATAAGCGCGTTGAGTCCGATGCAATGGCTGCTCATGATGGCCATTCCACCTGCCGTTCTAAGCCTCTACTTTCTCAAACTGAAACGCCGTGAGCTCGTAGTTCCCAGCACGCTTCTTTGGAAGAAGGCGATGGAGGACATTCACGTCAACAGTATTTGGCAACGCCTTCGAAAAAACCTGCTTCTTTATTTGCAAGTTCTGTTCCTAGCGCTCATTGCTTTGGCATGCTTACGACCAGGTTGGAGTGGCCAGAACCGTGTCGGTGAACGACGCATCTACATCATCGACAATTCGGCAAGTATGCAAGCCACGGATGTTCAACCTTCCCGACTTGAAATGGCTAAGAAAAAAGTGAAAGAGCTTCTCTCGGACACGACGGGGGATGATGTCGGAATGGTCATAGCGTTTTCCGATCGAGCGGATGTTCGACAAGGCTTTACCAACGATCGCAACCGATTGCTGAGCGCGGTCGACTCCATTGAGCCAACGTCCCATGCTACCGATGTTGGCGAAGCCTTGAGGGCGGCTGCTGGACTCGCCAACCCGGGCCGCTCTAGCTTTGATAATCTAAACGATATTATGGTCGCGGATGCCATCCCGGCGACCGTCTACTTGCTCAGCGACGGAGCGTTTGGCGACCTGGGTGACTTTGACCTTGGCAAACTGAAGCTCGAATACCTACCCATCGGCGAACCCAAAGCGGCAAACCTCGGCATCATCAGTTTCGCCGTTCAACGCAACGAGGATAAAAACGGACAACTGGAGACCTTTGCACGCATTGTGAACAACAGCGATGAAAAGGTCGAGTTTAGCGCGTCGCTGGAACTGGATGGACAACTTCTGGACGCATCGACCGGAAGCATCGAGGCGGGACAAGAATCGGGGCTCTTGTTTGAACTGAGCGATGTGGAGCAAGGTCAGCTCAAACTTCAGCTCGACTACACGGACAGCCTTGCCGTTGACAATACCGCATATGCAGCCATCCGCCCGGCTAGACCCATCAATGTGCTGCTCATTACTCCAGGCAACTCCGCTCTGGAAACAGCCCTGCAAACGCCTCGCGTTCAACTGGTTGCATCCGTCCGAATCGAACCACCCTCATTCATGACGGATCCCTTGTACATCACCGCAACGGCAGACGCGAATTTTGATCTGATCCTATTTGATCAATGCGCACCCAAGGAAATGCCTGCAAGCAATACGATGTTCATCGGCAGTGTTCCTCCGTTTCCTGCTACGGCAATTGCAAATCCGGGAGATGCAACCGACAAAAATCAATGGCGATTTGGCCAACCGCAAGGACCCGTGGTCGTTCTTGACGTCAACAGGTCGAACACGATCACGCAATATTTGGAAATGGGAGCGGTCAGTATTGTGGAAGCCAGGACGGTGACTCCACCTGAATCTGGCGTCGTCTTGATGTCAGCGGACATTGGACCCATTTTAAGCGTTGCACCTCGTGGACCTTTTCAAGATGCAGTCTTGGGCTTTTCGATTGTGCAAGCGACCAACGAGGGTTCTTCGATCAACACCGACTGGGGCATCAAACGAAGCTTTCCTGTCTTTGTCTATTCGGCTGTCGAATACTTGGGGGGTGGCATCACCGAATCTTCGGCTCCGACTGTCCAACCTGGATGGCCGATAGGTTTACTGCTCTCGAATCGATTCAAGAACTTTCAAGTGATTGCACCGAATGGCGAAAAGACAGAATTGACGCGTGGCGACGAGAGTCGATACAACTTTACTAAAACCGACGCTCTGGGTGCTTACCAAGTTTTTGCTGAGGGTTTCGAGCGACCGGTTGAGACCTTTTGCGTCAATTTGTTTTCAAGCAGGGAGAGCAATCTGACAGTCGCCGATTCCGTTAGCATGGGTTTTGAAAAGGTGGTAGCCTCAGGCGCCTTAGTTCAGGCACGCCAAGAAATATGGCGATGGATTCTACTGCTAGGTTTAGCCTTGCTCGTTGTTGAATGGATAGTCTTTAATCGCCGCGTCTTTATCTAATTGTTTGTTGTTTATGTGTTGCACTCGCCCCACCCACCCCCCACCCCCTCGTTCCCAAGCTCTGCTTGGGAATGCGCTCACCCGAAGCTCCGCTTCGCGTACCCGTCTCGGCGTACGAATGCTGAAATGGTTGCAAGTGTTCCTTACATCTACATGTTATTTGCTCATGCTGTCACTCGGATGCGATTCGCCTCGTGTCATGCCCTCGAATACGTCGT
>CAMBSL010000259.1 GCA_945870455.1 Pirellula staleyi DSM 6068
TCCACGAGCGGACTCTTTTCGCCCGGCGTTTCGCCACTATCCAAGATCTTTTGCACGAGCGCACGATGCAGAGAGAAATCACGTTTGCGAGCCTCGGCATCGGTAGCGCGATCAAAATACTTGCGTCCATCGATCCAAGTCTGTTCGCAGCGTGCCAACGTGGACAGGGGCGAACCGTTCCATATCGAAAGGTCGGCGTCTTTGCCAACTTCGAGCGATCCCACCTTGGAATCAATCCTCAATTGTTTGGCAGGATTGAGGGTTACAAACTTAAGGGCTTCCATCGGCTCAACTCCACCGTACTTGATCGCCTTGGCCGCCTCATGATTCATGTGACGACCGAGTTCGGCGTCGTCGGAATTGAAGGATACGATAACGCCTTGTTTCTGCATGATGGCACCATTGAATGGAATCGCATCAAGGACTTCAAATTTGTAATTCCACCAATCCGAAAATGAGGATGCAGTTCCACCATGTTTAGCGATTGCCTCAGCGACCTTGTAGCCTTCCAGAATATGCTGCAACGATCCGATCTTGACGTTGTATTCCTCGAGTACTCTGAGGAGTCCAAGAATTTCGTCTTGTCGATAGCTGTGGCAATGGATCCAACGTTCGCCGCGAAGAATTTCCGCGATCGCATCGAGTTCGAGATCGCGTCGCGGAGGTAATCCACGTCGATCCTTGTTCCATTTCTTCCAATTTGCGTCGTATTGTCGGGCTGAATTGAATCGGTCACGGAAGAGTTGTTCCACCCCCATTCGGCTTTGAGGATAGCGTGTTTGCGTGCCCCCTTGCACATTGCTCTGTTTCACGTTTTCACCGAGAGCGAATTTAATACCGGCTGGCGCATCTGCGAATTTCAATTCATCATAAACGCCGCCCCAACGAAGCTTAATGACTTGATTCTGACCGCCAATGGGATTGGCAGATCCGTGCAAAACGTTGGCCGAAGTCAGGCCACCCGCGAGTTGTCGATAGATCGTAATATCGCTGGCATCGACGAAGTCGCCGATTCGCACCTCGGCGGTTACCGCTTGGGTCGATTCGTTGATCCCGCTGTCCGTCGCCATGTGTGAGTGGCAATCGATTAGGCCGGGGCTGATCTGCATCTTCGAAGCATCTACGACCTGTGCTCCGGCAGGGACAGCAAGATCCGTCCCAATTTTTTGGATAACGCCTCGGTGAACGATCATGTCGGCGTCTTTTAGCAGGCCGTCTGGACCGCACGTCCAAAGCGTCGTGTTTTGGAAGACGACATATTCTGGCTGCGCGGGCAAGCCGTTTCGCCCCAGAGCGCCGACCGGATATACGTCGGGCGACAGGATCGTTTTGGGAGACTTCTTTTCCTCTTTAGCTCCCCTTTCATCCTTCTTTTCGACATCTCCTGTCTTGTCCGCCGGTTTTGTTTCGGTTTCCTTGGGCTTCTTTGTGGCCGTGACCAACTGCAACGAGCCGTCTGCCCAATGAATCGTTCCTACGAACTTTGCATCGCCGTCGGCTGTCGCGTTCGGTATCAAGGCGAGCGACAAATACCCGACTCCGGACTGGCCTTCCACAAGTGAAATGGCAGGAAAAGTTGCGGTTAGCGTGCGATCTTCCCAACGGGCGTTTTTGAGCTTGGCTTTTCCTTTTTCGTCGGGCTTCTTGGCCTTGGTTTCTTTGGGGGAGTTTTCCCCTTTCACTTCGTTATCGCTGACGGCATCTGGCTTTTTATCGTCGGGTTTCTTCGCATCGGGTTTGGTCTCATCGGATGTGGTCTCGGCTGGTTTTGCGTCTGCTGGTTTCGCATCTGCAGGCTTTGCATCTGCAGGCTTTGCATCTGCAGGCTTTGCGTCTGCAGGCTTTGCGTCAGGCTTTGCATAAAGGGGATTTGCATCTGCCGGGTTTGCATCTGCCGGTTTATCTGACTTGTCGGTGGCCGATGGCGTTTCTGGCGAATTGGTTGCGGCGACTGGAGTTGTCGGTACAACGATGAGTTCTAGCGAGCCCGTCGCTTTCTTGGTTGAGTCCGCCAGAGATAGGATCAGTTGCAACGGTCGTTTGTCCTCCGCAGCAGGGGCAGGCGTGGGAGGGCTTAATGTAACTTGCCACTTGCCGTCCACGTTGGTTTCGTTTTTGAATGCGGCAGCGGGTCGAACGCCGCGGACCCACACTTCTTCGATTTTCGTTTTGTCCTCCCAAAGATCTCCGCTGGCAACGACAAGGTTCGCCCAGGCTCCTGGCTTAATGGAGCCGCATTCGTTTTCGATGCCCAGAATAGTGGCTGGAGTCGTGGTGATTGCTTCGATGGCTTTGACCTTGTCGAGTCCTCGCGCGATGGCCTTGCGAATTTGTGGTACCAATTCACTCGGGTCGGCCAGACCTGCCGAAGTTAATGTGATCTTGACGCCAGCCTTGGACAATCGACCTGGATTTTCAGGTGCTAGTTCCCAGTGCGTTAGTTCTTCCAGTTCTGTGTCGAGAGCTGCTTCTGGAGTTGCGACGTTGGGTGGTTTTGGGAAGTTGACCGGTAGAATAATAGTGCGACGAAGTTTGGCGATTCTGTCTAAGAGTTGATACTCTTGACCTGAGCCCTTTAAAACGACATTGAGGCCGAACTCGCGTCCAAACGCGTCGGCTCGCAAAGCGTACTGCTCGTTGAGTGCATCGAACATGACCATCTTGCCGGCCGCAACGTGCCCGCTGAGCGCGTCGAGCGAGGAATTCGACTCTGGTCTTTCGAGACCGGTTTGAGAACGGTAGGTTTGCCAAGCTTGCGAATGCCATTGACTATCTAGAAAAGTCTGTCGGGCAAGTGCAACGGCACCCATTGGGCTTCCTGGATAAGCGTCGCGTCCTCGACCACGAGTCACGGTCAGCCGCACATGCATCGCGACATCCGATTTTAAGAGCGCGTCGATTGGAGACTGATTGCTGGTCAGCAAGACAGCGCTGGTTCCCTTGATGATTCCATCACGAGGGGCGACCAACGCGGCAGTGATACCCGCCTTGCGAAGTTTCGCCATGGTGGCTTCGTTAGCAGTGATCAAGTTCGCGACGGATCGCTCCGGAGTGATTTCGCTGTTCCAGTGCGGTGTTCCCCGCGTCGCGTCAGCGGGTGGCAATTCGAGTTCGATGCCCGCGTCGACGAATCCGGCATAGATTGTCTTTCCCGCCATATCGATGAGGCGAGATTCAGGCGGTGGGGTAACGGCTGTGCCAATTTCAGCGATTTTGCCATCGCGAATGACGAGAGTGGCTTTTTCAAGTTGCTTGCCGGGCTCCACGACAATCGTGGCGTTTTGAATCGCAAAAACAGTGCTGCGGTGTTCAAGGATACCTGTCTCTGGTTTCGAACCCGCGCTTTGCTGGGCATGGACAAACCTAGAGAAAACAATGAGCCAAACAACGGTAATAAGGCTCCAACAAGATGCCGTCTTCTTCATTTCGAGAGCTTCTTCCAAGCAAAAAAACCAGAGGACATTCAAAGAGGATTCGGCAAATTGTAGTTCAGATTCCATCGAATCGTAATGTAAAGGCCGAAAACATCATCCGACTAGAACTTTAATCTTCTGGAACCACGAAAGACACGAAAAGCACGAACGAATGCACGTGTTTTTTCGTGTCTTTCGTGCTTTTTATGGTTAAAAAGGACAGTTACAAATTCAGCGGCATGTCGGTTACCCCGTATCTTTTTAGCGGGGTGCTACAATGAAAACGATGCAAAGTCGAGTCGAAACGAAACTTCCATGGGAATCTAATACGAAACGGCAACTTGGGAATCAGGTTGTTCGTATTGGTGCAGTTTCGTATCTCAACTCAAAACCCCTCATCTACGGACTTTCAGATACCCTATGCGGATTGGGTGCATTGAGTTTGGCGGTCCCGAGTCAACTCGCGATGGAACTAAACTCCCACTCGATCGATATCGGGCTCATTCCCGTTGTTGAGTATTTTCAGAATCCGGAATTCCGAATCGTTTCCGACGCAGCCATCGCATGTAAAGGCCCGGTTTGGTCCGTTAGGATTTTCTTCCGATGCGATCCATCTCAAGTCAAGACACTGGCATTAGACGAGGGTTCGCGAACGAGTGCGGCTTTGAGCAAGGTGCTCTTTCACGAGCGATTTGGTTTCGTGCCCAAGACCATTCCGTTGCCGATGACCGCAGACCCGATGAATGTGAACGCGGACGCGGTGCTCGTGATCGGTGACCGCGCGATGCATCCGGAAAATTTCAGAGCATCCTTTTGTTCGGACTGGGATTTAGGCCAAGAATGGTTTGCAGAAACCGGATTGCCATTTGTGTTTGCCGTCTGGGTGGCGAGAAATTCTGAATTTGCAACTGATGACCTAAAATGCAAACTCGAACAAACTCGCGATGAAGGTATTGAGAATATCCGTAAAATTGCTTTAACTGCGTCTTCCGATTACCGACTTACGCCGGACCAATGCGAAGACTACTTGACCAACTACATAAGATTTTTCCTACGCAAGGACGAATTAGCCGGACTCGATGAGTTTCGACGACGATGTCTCGCGCTGGGTCTTATTTCATTTTGACGACAATAACTGACATGATAGCAACGACAAGAACAATTACATCGATCCTTGACCGAGTGGTTCAAGGAGAACGGCTTTCTGCATCAGACGCACTTTTATTGCTCGAAAGCCGAGACTTGGCCGCGATTGGCTCGGCTGCAAACCAAGTAACCTTGCGAATGCACCCGGAGTCGTATCGAACCTACAACATCGATCGCAACATCAACTACACGAATATCTGTACTGCGGTCTGTGATTTTTGCGCGTTCTATCGGTCGCCCAAGAGCTCGGAAGGGTACGTGCTACCGCGGGCTGAATTGCTTGACAAAGTTCGCGAGACGGTCGAGCTTGGCGGGAATCAAATCTTGATGCAAGGCGGGTTGCATCCGACCTTTACCTTGGAATGGTATGAGCAACTTTTGCAAGATATCAAGCGAGACTTTCCGTCGGTCAACATTCACGGGTTTAGTCCGCCTGAGTTGCACCATTTCACCAAGGTGAACAAGCTTTCGATTAGGACAGTACTTGAACGGCTGAAGGCTGCGGGTCTAGGCAGTATCCCTGGTGGTGGAGCCGAGATCTTGGTGGATCGAGTTCGCAGTGCAATTACGCGTGGCAAAGTCATGACCGATGATTGGCTCAACGTGATGCGTGTTTGGCATGAATTGGGTGGTGTCAGTACGGTTACGATGATGTTTGGACATGTTGAGACCTTGGCGGAACGGGTCGAGCATTTGGAACGAGTCAGAAAATTGCAAGATGAGACGGGTGGTTTCACCGCATTCATTTGTTGGACCTTTCAACCTGACCACACAAATCTTTCGCACATACCGCCGACGGGTTCCTTCGAGTATCTCAAGACCCAAGCGGTTGCGCGGTTGTTTTTAGACAATGTCCCTAACATTCAAAGCAGTTGGGTGACCCAGGGGCTCAAGATCGGACAATTGGCTTTGGCTTACGGAGCCAATGACATGGGTTCGTTGATGCTTGAGGAGAACGTGGTTGCCGAAGCGGGCACGGTTCACTTTCTGACTCTGGACCAGATTCGTGGAGCCATTGAGGAATTTGGATTTGACGCGAGGCAACGCGATGTTCGCTATCAATTGGTGGACGCTTCATTGGAATCGCGTGCCATTTTGGCGAATCGGAGTCAACAGGCGAAAACAAACGCTCCAGATCTGGTAAAACTCATCGTTCCATAATCTGGCGGTCGTGTCGCCTTTCCCTCCGCGAAAGTTTCGTGGAGATCGCACCTTTTGAGCAGCAAAAGGCGGAAATTCGCCAAAACCAGGCCATGGGAACAAGCCACACGATTTAAGAGTTCTCAACGTATTGCAAAATGATGCCTGTGAATACCTTCGAGTTGCCGATTACCGGTATGACTTGCGTCGGATGCGCGAAATCTATCGAACGTTCGTTGAATTTGCAAAAGGGCGTGGTTTCGTCCGCAGTGAATTTTACGCAGAACCATGTTGTCGTGTCGATTGATCCGTCGCAGGTCGACCGCGAACAGGTGATTCAAACCATTCGTGATCTTGGTTTCGAGATCGTGGAAGCCAACGCAGGTGAATCGCTTGTTGATACGACCGCCGCGGCACATCAATTGGCAAACGATCGGCAGTGGCGTCGATTGATTGTTGGCTTAGTCCTGACCATCCCGCTCTTCTTGTTCAGCATGGGACGCGATTTTGGCCTGCTGGGTCATTGGTCCCATGCGGCTTGGTGCAATTGGCTCATGTTTCTTTTGGCGACTCCGGTGCAGTTTTTTGTCGGTTGGGACTACTATGTCAGTAGCTATAAATCCATTAAGCGACGAATGGCAAATATGGACGTCCTTGTCAGTTTGGGATCCACGGTAGCTTATGTCTACAGCCTTGTCGTGACCATTGCATTGACATTTCATTCAACCGTGTGGGGGGAGCACGTTTACTTTGAAACATCCGCAACCATCGTAACGTTGATCTTGCTAGGGCGGATGGTTGAGACGAGAGCGAATGCAAGGACGGGAGCCGCGATCAAGAAATTATTGGGCATGCAATCCAAAACTGCTCGCATTCGGCGAGGTGACGAAGACATCGATATCCCGATCGGGCAAGTGAAAGTGGGCGATCACGTCATTGTTCGGCCTGGTGAGAAGATTCCTGTCGATGGAATGGTGCTGGATGGCAGGTCGGCGGTCGACGAGAGCCTAATCACGGGCGAAAGCTTCCCCGTCGAAAAATCAGCCGGAATGAAAGTGGTCGGAGCGACCGTCAATCGAGAAGGACTATTGACGATCAAGGCGACGTGTCTAGGAAGCGAATCGACGTTGGCTCAAATCATCAAGCAGGTCGAACATGCGCAGTCGACGAAGGCGCCGATTCAGCAGTTGGCGGACAAGATCGCAAGTGTGTTTGTACCCATCGTTATCGGAGTCGCGATCCTTGCATTCTGCGGGTGGTATTTTGTCGTCGGTGACTTTACGCAGGCCTTGTTACGAATGATTTCCGTTTTGATCATTTCTTGCCCATGCGCCATGGGACTTGCAACTCCGCTCGCCGTCATGGTTGGTATGGGGCGTGGCGCCGAGCATGGCATCTTGTTCAAATCAAGTGAGGCCTTGCAGCGAATGTGCGACGTTACTAACGTCATTCTTGACAAAACAGGGACTATTTCGGAAGGCAAGCTTTCCGTGACCGATATTGTTGCAGGGGCAAACGTTTCTGAGGAGTCGGTGCTGAGGCTGGCGGCCTCCATGGAACGCGGCAGCGAACATCCAATCGCGACCACCATCGTCGCGAAAGCCGCCGAGCGACAACTCATTTTGCAGACATGCCGGGAGTTCCAAGGCGTGCCAGGCCAAGGCGTGCAAGGCACGGTCGCTAGCGAGTCCATTCGAGTCGGAAATCTTCGCTGGATGGCGGAGCAGGGAATTGAGATCGACGAGATGCAATCCCGAGCATTGGAACTTGAGAAACAGGCCAAGACCGTGGTGTGGATAGCCCGCAGTGGAAAGGTTGTTGGATTGATCGCGGTTGCAGACACGATCAAGTCAAGTTCAAAAGGTGCCGTCGATCGAATGAAACAAATGGGCCTGCGAGTATCCATGATCACGGGAGACAACGTTCACACGGCCGATGCGATCGGTCGGCAAGTTGGGATAGAAGAAATTCTTGCAGAAACGCTTCCACAGGACAAAGCGGACCGCGTTAAGAACTTGAAGTCTGCGGGTAAAGTGGTAGCGATGGTTGGAGACGGAATCAACGACGCGCCCGCGTTGGCTTTAGCCGATGTTGGAATCGCAATTGGTACAGGTACCGATATTGCAATCGAGTCGGCCGATGTAACGTTGCTACGAGGCGATTTAAACGGTGTGTCGCAGGCGATGAAATTGTCGGCGGCAACCATGCGCAACATCAAACAGAATTTGTTCTGGGCATTCGCGTACAACGTGCTTTTGATTCCTGTGGCAGCGGGTGTTTTGGCGGGTTTTGCGTTTTTGCCGCTCATGCTACGAGAACTTCACCCCATTATGGCAGCGTTTGCGATGATCGCCTCGGATCTGGTCATCGTGGCAAACGCCCTTCGTTTGCAAACGGTCAAGCTTTAGTGCTTTGTCAATGCAAAGAATTAGGGTTCAAAAAATTAGCCGTTGGGCGCTAGCCCCGGTTGATGTTGCAAGAACCGTGGCTA
>CAMBSL010000260.1 GCA_945870455.1 Pirellula staleyi DSM 6068
CGCCTGTGTCATCCCTTTGGCATCGAGGAGATGCTGAAGCATTTCGGCGTCGGACGCAGGTTCTATGGCGTGATGCTCATCTTCATAAGTACCCACGAGATCGCTCAAGGCATCAAGGTAGGTTTCCTCACCTTTATTCAGAGCGACACGAGCCAGCAAAACATCCATGACCTTCTGGGCTTCCTCAAGATGATCGTCACTCTTGATTGAAGCAAGAGGGAAATCGAGAACCAGCTCCGGATAGGAGTCTTTGCTCTTACCCTTCAGGCGAAATTAGGTCTTAGTGGCCATTGTTACTTCCCTCGCTTCTTTGGCTTTGCCGTTGATGATGTGCTGGGTGACTTTGACTTATGCGGAGGGGGTTCGTAGCAACCGCATGGATTCGTCGACGATCATGATTTCGTAGATACCACGCCCGTCCGTTCCACGTAGTTGTTCGTCTATGGTATGCCTTTTGGAGTGAGATATGCCTCGCAAGGCAAGATCGAGCTTCATTGAACCATAGAGAAAGCCGTCGGTTTAGCTAATGTCGTTAAATCGTCTTCGACGCCTGTGAAGCGGGCAACGAAGCGTCTGACAGCGCCTATAAAGCATCGCGTGGTGATTGATACATCAGGGGCACAATAGGCATCGCTACGACCTAACTAGCTAGCTTGCTCTACCCAAGCCTTCGGTGATCTTACGACTTAGGTTTTCTACCGATAGCCCGCTCAATCTCCGAGAGTTTCGGCTCGGTTCCACTGCGAGTTCTTGACATGAACTTCAGGACTCGCGCATGTAATTGTTCCTGATCGATGCTACTAAGTCGGTTGCCCATCATCGCCAGGGTCTCCGCTTGAGAAATCGTGGCTGCAAGCGTAGCGTTAATGTAGCTGTTTAGCGAAACCCCTTGTTGGCTGGCTAGCTCTTGTGCCTTGGCTTTCAAGTCATCTCGCATTCGTAATGAAAGTGTTGCCATAATTTACCTCTAAGTAAGATTGTAGAGTTTCGTGAATTCAATTGGCGTCATCGCATCCCATCCATGCTTTACGAGGTCCGGCCTCGCAAAATCGCGAAGGTTATACGTGATGATAATTGCAGTTGCAGCAACTGCGGCTTCAATGAATTTGTTATCCGCTTCATCGAGAAGATTCGGTCGCCAACTAAAATGGAGTTGCGTTTGGTGCGAAAGCGAAATGAGCTCGAGGATCAAATCGGAACTTTGTTTGGCTGTAAGTCCCGTCAGTTTCCTTACGGAAGACCGCATCAAAACATCTTCGTACTCTGCTATGATTCCTTCGGTAAGCATCAGAGGAATTCGACGGTTCAGGACAGCCATCAGCAATAGATACGCTAGGCTCCGTTCATGGCGACATGCTCCCGCGACTAGGACATTTGTATCTAGAACAATCTGGGGAAACACATTCACCAATTAATCACCCTGATGAAGCCGCGAAAAGTGATACCACATTGTGCTACAAAATATCCCTTTTGTCAAGCAGATGTGCAGTGCCGCTAATTGTCTCTGTGTGGCCCTGTCTGTTCAAGGATTTACAAAATCATGGCGACTTGCCTGCGGACCGGCTGGTCCATGACCGATCGGTCGGGACAAGAAATATTGCTTGTAAAAGACAACGCCAACAAGGAACGCAGCTCCAATACCAGCAATCACCCACAATCGCTTGCGCTGTTTCAACATGGAGTTCTCGCTTAGTAATACGTTGCAAAGCCTTCGCATCTAAGGCGCAAATGAAAACGGAATCCATCTATTCACAGAACTGGTCATTTCCAGTCTGGGGCTGTCTGAGGTGGTGCCGCTTGCTCTTTTCAGTCTATCCGATCTTGCAGGCGCCGAAATGTCCACAATGGATGAGCTAGCCTTGAATCCTGCCGAATTCGGGAAGCTAGGTGTCAATGGTGGTAGACTAAGTGCTGTCCTCGCTTGAAGCTCGTGGGAATGATTCCACTGCGGCCCAACTTAGATCGACGCCCGAGTTCCAATATTACAATATTATAGGAATCCCGACCGATGAACCAGATTACTGCCAGAATCCTTATCGCACTGGTGTCGACGATCTCGCTAGTTTCATCTGATAGCGGTGCCGCCGAACCTTTGCTGGCGGGCGTCTCCCGCATCGATATTACCGATCCCAAGGCAGGTCGGATCAACGACCCATCGTATGCCAAGGCCCTGGTGCTGCGGCAAGGTGATGTTACGGCTGTCTTAGTAACTGTCGACGCGGTGGCCATTGGTGGAATCGGCAACATCCGAGACACTTTCTTGGGTTCTATACGAAAGGAACTGGCGAAAGACCCGGGAATTGCACCAGAAAATTTGATCGTCAACGCTAGCCACTGCCACGGAAACGTGCGGAGCGATTCGGACCAGTTGGTCGTCCAGATTGTGCGGGAAGCCGTTAAAAAGTTGACTCCAGTTAAAGTGGGTGCCGGAACCGCGCGGGAGCAACGAATCAGTGAGAACCGGAGAGTAATCCTCAACGATGGCAGCCAGGTCGATATGCGTCGGGCTTACTCCCTGGCCTGGGATAAGGAGATCGCCTCCATCGGACCGATCGACCCACAAGTTGGATTGTTGCGTCTTGATCGCGAGGATGGTCGGCCGCTGGCGGTCCTTTACAATTTCGCTTGCCATCCGATCATGAACCCGCCAAGCAAGGGCACTTCGGCGGACTTCCCGGCCTACGCGTCGGCTGTGATCGAAAACGCGTTTGGCAACGAAGCCATGGCTTTTTTCGTGCAGGGATGTGGCGGCGACATCAATCCCGTCCGATACAAAGAGGTTCAAAGCGCTGCCGATGCCGAGCCTCTTGGCAACCTCCTGGGCGCAAGTGTACTCGAAGGACTGCGAAACGTTTCAACGACTTCAGAGGGAAAGCTGTCTGTGAAACATCAAATAGTCTCGATTCCGCGGGCCGCGGATTTTGAGCAACGGATCGTGGCACTCGAAGCCCAGCGATTACGGCTAGTTCAATCGCTGCAGGGCACCAATATTAACTTCAAATCATTTCTTCCGCTTTTGATTCAGCAGCGACTCGATCCGGAGTTTCCCGCAGTGCATGCTCAGGGATACTTGCACGATCGGAAAATCAACCGCGACGAACTAGATCGGCAAGACGTCCAAAACCGTTCCCAGGTGGAAACCTATCTCGCGAACATCCAGATTATGGAGCAGTTAACCCGATTGAACACGAACCTGGAGCTGCTCAAGAAGAACAAGGTGATGACCGATGCTGCTGCCGTCCGCACGCTCGACGTGGAAATGTGCGCTCTGCGCGTTGGGGACTTCAAAATGATCACGTTTCCCGGCGAAGTGACCGTGGAGATTGGACTGAGAATCAAGCAGGCCGCACAGGATCCTCACGCCTTTGTCGCCGCCTACACCAATGGGTATATCTTTTATACGCCGACCGTCCAACAACGGAACAACACAGGCTACGCACAGGAAGATTGCGACTGCATTGTGGCCCCGGAATGGCAAAAGATCTTCGAATCGAACGCGTTGGAAATGTTGCGTGGGCTGTCAGCCAACTGAAACCGACCCATCCTTTTCGTCATCGTAACCCCCGCTGGTCTCGCCCCAACCATCGAAAGTCTACTCCTTCGCAAGACGGTGTTTCATCGCTTCTCCCCGCCTCAGTCCAACCTGTAGAAATCGTCACTGCTGGTTGCTGCTAGGACGATCCTTCAGGAGTCTGGATTTGGACGCAGCTTGACTGAAGGGCGTCGGACAAATTCTCAGGCGACAGGCTATACTGCGTTGGTGGGCAACGCCCGTGACAGCAACACCTAGGCAAAATAGAGTCGGGCTTGACTTGGAACAAGATGCTTCAAACGTGGAGAAATATGTAATGCTTCGTTTTTCTGTACTCCTGTTTGTGTTTGCCGTGTTTGGCACCCACCTAAAGACAACGGCTCAGGACAAGGCGAAAGCTTCTACCGCTTACGACCAATGGGCGCAGGGGATCACTAGCGATCCAAAGTTTTTTCCTCTCGCCGTATGGTTACAGAGCCCTCGTAACGCGGAGCGATATAAGCGGGCGGGCATCAACCTTTACGTCGGATTGTGGAATGGACCCACGCAGCAGCAATTAGTCGAACTAAAGGGAGCTCGGATGCCGGTGGTGTGCAGCCAAAATGAAACAGGAATGAAATCCTCCGATGCAGACATCATTGTTGCTTGGATGCACGGCGACGAGCCCGATAACGCTCAATCGCTGAAGTCAGGCGGCTACGGACCGCCCATCGATCCAAACATAATCGTAGAAGATTATCAGAAAAGTCGCGACCGAGACTCGACGCGGCCAGTGCTATTAAACCTAGGGCAAGGGGTCGCTTATGACAACTACATTGGCCGTGGAGTCCGACGAAATCATCCAGAGGATTACCCGTTGTACATCAATGGTAGCGACATCGTCTCTTTCGACATTTACCCTGCGGTGCATGATAAGCCGGAAGTGGCTGGCAAGCTTGAGTTCGTCCCGCGCGGCGTTGAGCGACTCAGACGCTGGTCAAATGACGAGAAGATCGTTTGGAACTGTATTGAATGCAGTCGCATCAGTAACACCTCGGTGAAACCGACTCCGCAACAGATTCGATCTGAAGTGTGGATGTCTTTGATCAAAGGCTCACGGGGCATTATCTACTTCGTACATCAGTTCAAACCGAACTTCAACGAAGCTTCCCTGCTGGATGATCCGGAACTTCTGGATGCAGTCACGCAGTTGAACCGCCAAATTACAGAGCTCGCGCCAGTGCTTAATTCTCCGAGCCTCATGAACGTGGTTGCCATTGAATCGGATTCGGAAAAGACACCCCTCGATATCATGTGTAAACGCTACGCCAACTCGCTATATGTATTTATTGCCAACGTTGGGCCAGAGGATTCTGTTGCTAAGTTGCGGCTCTTGAATCCGATTTCGGCCTCCACACATGCCCGCGAGATCGAAAACGGTAGGGAGGTAACGATTCGGGACTCAATCATCAATGTAGAAATGGCCGGTTACGGTATTATTTTGTATCGCATCGATGGTTGACTATCTCGGGAAATCATCGAAGCATCTCGGAGGGACTCGGACACTTTCGAAGTTGATGGGCGTATCTGAATGTCCCCAACCCTGTCACCCGGAGTGTGATGAAGCTAAAGGCGACTAGCGACCGTTGGGCATCCAAACGCAGACTTGCAATCCGGTCTTGCTAACACGCTACTAGGCAGCTTTTCGATCCAACACGGATTCACCGACCAGCAGCCAGCGATGGCAGTTAAGATCTCGATCGTCCAACGTGTTGGGGTGAAACCAATGTGCCGGTGCATAGACAATTCGATCGCGACGATTACCTAAGAAAGCCCCCCACCAACTAAACGTGCTGTTCGCGATGATGATACTCTCAGCTGCGGTCATCAGCCAAAGATCTTCATTAGCGGATGCGATGCTGTTGTGGTCCACAAAGTGAATTGGGCAATTCAAGATTAGATTTTCCCGACACCATACGATGTCGTTGGAAAAAACATAGACCTCGCTGTTCGGTCGCCGCTCAAGTTGCATTTCGATGCATTTTTTATAATAGCCCAAGCCTAGATTGCGAACAGCCATCGGCTTGGTAGTGATGTAGTCACCCCTGCGAATGTGCATCGCGATACTTGAGGAGTTGAGCATTCGCTCTTGAATCTGGCGGGTCTCGACGCTTAGCGAAACCGATGGCTTAAACTGCGAGCGTATGCTAGATCCGACTCCGGGAAAAAATCGATCGCTTTGCCAGTAGCCGACCAAATAGCTATCGTCAGGAGCGCGCATGTATTTTGGCGAGAATCCAAAACGTCGTTCACGCAGGAGGCGAAATTCATCCTTGCCGAACGCGAGCGCATTCAAAATAGACCGTTTGCCCGTGCGATATCGCTCCGGTATTCGCTTCCTCTCGTCAATTTTCAGTTCGCGGGCACCGATCGAAAACGAGTTCAACAAATAGCCGTGTGGAGGCTTATTTGCATACGCGGACAAGTCCAGAACCAATTCGGTCTGATGTTGATTTGCCAGTTGCGTTCCGAATGCGTATTGAAAAAGTTGGTTGCCGAGTCCACCTTCAATGCGGGCCACTATCATGGAAAATTTCCGAAATAGGCGTTCGCGAACTTACAAACACGATCTGTGTTGGATCACGCTTAACTTCCTTTTCGGCTGACGACGACAACTCAATCCATTTAATCGTCAAATTTCAACAGCCATTTCGTTACTTCGAATTTGCCTTTTCTCCACTCGCGGGCGTCATTGCTTGTATACGTCTCTTTGAACCAACTTGCTGGTGCAAGTACGACCCGACCCAAAGACATTGCTTATGTTGAGACTCGTGATCCAGGAAATCAATAGCGTTACGGAAGGTGAGGGTAACTACTACGACCTACTTCAATCGAATTAAAACTTCGTTTCGTCTCAACGGACCTGGGGTGAAGGGTGGATCGTAGCCTGCTGTTTCCACGCCGCTTGATTGGGCCGCATCATCTGCAACAAGACCTTTGGTTTCCATCCAAGCACGTAACTTGGCTTCGGATTCTTTGGCTAGCTTGGCATTGAGCGTCCCGGAAAACCGCAGAACGGCAAAGCGGCCTCCGATTCGCTTGCAAACCTCAACGCCTTCGCCCGTTGGCGCAGGTACTCCGTCTTCGGCTAACTTTTTTGGCATCACGAAGCCCATCTGGACTGCTGAATCCGCCTTGCTGTTTTCCATGAATACGGGCGTTGTCATCGAGATCTTTTTTTCGGATTGATTCGCGCCGCTGATATAACGAAACAATTTCATAAAACTGCCATCCCTACCTTGCGCATCTAGCTTGGTTTTGGTGGCAACAAGCATCAGATCTGGGTATTCGCGGACTTCAAATTTTCCGTCTGAACTAACGACCTTGTATTCCGCCGACTCATAGCCTGCCCTTGCCATCGTATTCCAGGCGAATACGCCGGCCGCAACGAGAATCGCCATCGCTGAAAGGTAAATCATTTGCCTGCGTTTCATTTGCTTTTCCTACGAACATATGCCCCACTGCGGGAGTCGAAGCCGAATCACGATCCGTTCTATTTTAGCAAGTTGTCTAGAGCCGAGCGAACGAAGGCTGATCTACTACCGCTTGCCGCGCGCCACTGGTGCGTGCTAGCTCCCAAACATGGCTGCCGCATTTTCCTAAGACAACCGTGCTACCATTTTACAATGCCACGAATGACCTTGAAGCCGCCAACGACGGTGGAACCACCGTATTCCTTCGCCAAACGCAGGAGGGCATTATGGAAACCGCAATTGGGAAACGTGGATTCTACATGGGAGATCGAGGATCTACTCATTCCCTTGCGGACCCAACCTTGTGTGGCATCAATCCAATCCGCCTTGCGGCAGGCCTCGATTACGTCCTGATGCGCTCCCTGGTACCTAAACAACTTGTGGTGCCAATGGATTGCGCCACTCAAAGCGTCCGGCTCTAATCCCCAACCGAACCTTTTGTTGTCTTCGAGTGCTACGGCTTCCGACGGTTCGAGGTAAGCCAGTTCGTGATCCGTCCAAAGTCCAATGTCGTGATAAACGAATGCCGTTTCTACGAGTTGTTCGTATTGCAATGCATTGTTCAGAAAGTGCATTGCGTACGTGATTGCTCGGTACACGTGGTTCCTATAGCCGTCGTAGTCGCTTCCAATGGCTGTTCGGTAGCGTGCGAGTAAATCTTCAACCCGCGGACGCTCTGTCTTGATGATGATGTCAGGCATATTAAGTGGTCCATGTCTTTCGATGGTTCGCGATTGATCCCTCTAGAATATGTTATACCTCAAAGCGTTTCTCCGTCTGCATTGGCAGAAACATCCGACCGGTTAATTTGGGTAGTGAGACAAAGCCAAACTTCGCATAAAAACGGGTTGCCGCATTACTTGTGTAGTCCACAACGATCAGGCTAGCCGCAATCTCACTTGCCACACGAATACAACGGTTGATTGTATCTGAAAGAAGCAGTTCGCCAACGCCAGGATGGTTAATGTCTCGAGCCAGTCTTCCCACAAGGATCGCGGGAATCTCTGGATATCCCGAAGTGATCAAAAGCTTCCGTAACTGACGTTACGTTCGCATGCTGGTTACGATTGCCGTCCGACGGGGACAAGCCCCGCCGAAACGAAGAGGCCACCACGCGGCT
>CAMBSL010000261.1 GCA_945870455.1 Pirellula staleyi DSM 6068
CCGATTTCGATCAGCCTGGTTTTTCTGCTGCCGCAGTCATCGATGATAAACCCAAGGATCAAGGTGGCTGGGCCATCAACGGAGCCGAGGGGACTGAGCATTGGGCGGTCTTTTCGATTGAGCAACCCGTGAAACTCGCAGCGGGCGAAGTCATCCAATGGCGAATTCATCAGTTTCACAATGCTGAGAATCATCGACTCGGACGATTCCGATTGAGTGTGGCTAGCCATGCGGGCGAACTTGCGCTCGGTTTGTCGGAATCGCTCAATGCCGTCGCTCAAACTCCCCAAACCGCTTGGAACGAAGCCATTACGAAAGATGCGTTCGCGTACGTTCGATTGTCGACACCCGAATCGAAAGCCCTGGCTGCAACGCTCGCCAAAGAGAATCAAGCGTTGCCCGAGGATGAACAGGTGGTGACTTTGAAGAAGCGAATCGAGCGACTTTCGGTGCCACTCCTCGATGACAGTCGACTTGTGCGAATGCGAAATGATGTCAAGGAGAGCGACCTGCAACGCCATCGTGGTAGACTCACTGCTGCGGAAGATATTACTTGGGCGCTTATCAATAGTCCTGCGTTTTTGTTTAACCATTGATTAATCACGGAAAAGGAATCAACACTATGTTTCGATTAGTTGGCGGTGCAGGCAAGGATTTGTGCGACCCGCAATTGCAGGTTTCGCGCCGAGATGTGCTTCGCGTAGGAAGTTCGGGCTTATTCGGTTTGAGTCTAGCGAACCTCATGAAGTTGCAATCGGTTCAAGGCAGCGAAGCAGGCAAAACGCCCGGCTGGAACAAAGCCAAACGTATGATCATGGTCTACTTGCAAGGTGGGCCAAGCCACTTGGATTTGTGGGATCCCAAGGAAAACGTTCCCGACAAAGTCAAAAGTGTCTTCAAGCCAATTTCGACTAAGATTCCTGGCATTCAGTTCACGGAGAACCTCCCGAAACTGAGCACGATCAACGACCGGTTCACCATGATCCGCTCGATGAGCTACACGCCAAACGGACTCTTTAACCACACTGCTGCCATCTACCAAATGATGACCGGCTACACAACGGACAAGGTCAGTCCATCGGGTCAACTGGAGCCTCCGACCCCGAAGGACTTCCCCAACTTCGGTTCGAATATTGTTCGCATTCGGCCTGCCGATGAGCCGATGCTACCTTTCGTGACATTGCCAAGGCCTTTGCAAGAATCCAACGTAGTCGGCAAAGGAGGCTACGCTGGCTTCCTCGGCAAATCCTACGATCCGTACACGTTGTTTCCGGAAGGGGACGACATGGACATGACCAAAATGGATCGCATCAACGTGAGCGATTTGCAATTGAGGCCAGAGGTTTTTGCCGTTCGTCTGCAACGTCGTGCAGCCCTGAGAGACTTAATTAACGCTCAGATGACGACCATCAATGCAGCCGTTGAGAACCAGCAACTGGACGAGTACTTTTCGCAAGCCCTATCGTTGGTGGTTTCGGGCAAGGCGCGAGAAGCGTTTGACTTGAGCCAAGAGCCAGAAGCGATCCGGGACGCCTATGGCCGCAATACCTTTGGCCAAAGTTGTTTGCTGGCGCGTCGGCTGGTCGAAGCCGGAACGCGGGTTGTCGAAGTCATTTGGCCTAAAGTTGCCAATAGTGACAATCATTCGTGGGATCATCATACGGATCTCTCGAAGCGAATGAAGAATCAGTCTGCACCCATGTTGGACGCTGGCCTATCCACACTCATCGAAGATCTCGATCAACGGGGAATGTTGGAAGACACATTAGTGGTCGCTGTTGGCGAGTTCGGTCGTTCACCAGAACGAGGGGTCAGCACAAGTGGCAATGGGAACTCAGACGATGGCCGAGACCACTGGCCGTACTGTTACACGGCGGTCGTCGCAGGTGCAGGAACCAAACGCGGCTTTGTGTATGGCAAGAGCGACAAGACGGCGAGCGCTCCGATCGACTCCCCACTGCATCCAGCACAACTACTAGCGAGCATCTACCACGCTTTTGGGATCGATCCTGAGACGATTGTATACAACCATTTGAATCAGCCTCGCGAGCTAGTCAAAGCCTTGGCAGTGCCAGAGCTGTTTGCATGATAATCGCGGTAGGCGAGCATTGATGTTTAACCGTTGTAGCCGCGTCGTTCAACCGTCGTGGCAGTTTGGACGTAGCCGGCCAAAGTCAAATTAGTAGGCACATTCCATGTGCCGTGCACCTAGAATCTCAAAGTAGTAGGCACATTCCATGTGCCGTCCACCTAGAATCCTGGCAAACGCTCGACTGCGAACGGCACGGCAAAGCGTGCCTGCACCTTTTGTCGGCATTGGCCGTTTGGGACTGTCGGCAGTGGCCGTATGGGATCGTGCGTCTTTGCGGCGTTGAAGCGATAGCTCAAATTTAAGGCGTCTGACATGCTCTCAAAGTCAATTGTGCGTTTCTTTTGTTCTTGTTTGATCATCGGTACTTTGGGGCAAGCCTTGGGGCATTGCCAGGTACCGACCGAGCTTGAATTGAACTCGCCTCGTCCCTTCGAAGTCATTCAGCGTCGAGGATTTGTGCCAAAGAGCGCTCACTTGAACCGCGCAGGTGGAGCAACTCGTGGATTTGGCGACGTTCGTGTGTCGATGATCCCACCCAAGGTCCAATTCACGCAACTTCAAGTTCGCTACCTCGACTGGAATCAAGGTGAGGCAAAGGAGTTGCCATTGGATGCATCTCGATGGCAATCGATGAAAGCGATTCAGCTTGACGGGAAAGTACAAGGGACGATTCGCATCCCGGCCGGGGGCTGGTATCGTTTGGAGGTCAGGCTTGTCGATCGCGACTCGGTGGTCGCTCAGGGCCAAGTAGGACCGGTCGGAATCGGTGAAGTGTTCCTCGTTGCCGGGCAATCGTATGCTACCAATTCCAACGATCAGCAGATGCGAGTCGAAGACTCATCAGGGCGGGTGGTGGCCTACGATAGCACCCAAAAATCATGGCGCATCGCACACGACCCACAACCGATATCGAATGGCGGTGATGGAGGTTCGATTTGGCCGATTGTTGGAGACCTATTGATTCCTGTCGCTCAAGTTCCGATAGGATTTGCTAACGTAGCGGTTGGAGGGACCTCCTCAACACAATGGCTTCCCGAGGGTTCGCTTTTCCCACGGCTGATCGAGGCTGGCAAGGAACTCGGTGACTTTCGTGCAGTACTTTGGCAACAGGGAGAATCGGATGTCATTGAAAAAGCGACAAGCGAGGCCTATCGCGATCGCATGATTCGGATCCGCGACACGGCTGCTTCCGCGTGGGGGAAATCACCGGATTGGTTGTTGGCCAAATCGACTCTCCATCCAACGGTTTACAATGAGCCACTCAACGAGCATCGAATACGTGTCGCGATCGATGAGTTAATATCTTCGCATGGATTTGAAACAGGACCCGATACAGACATTCTTGGTAACGAAAATCGCGGTGGCATAGGAACACGCCGGCACTTTAGCGAAAAGGGCCAGCGTCATGCGGCGCTCATGTGGTTTGCAACTCTTTGGAATTACTTCAATCGTGAGCGACCCAACCATGAAGCGGTACTCGCTTCTCTGCCGAACCTGCATCTGTTAGAACCAGCTTGGAATTCAAGTGTCATCCACCGGGAGAGTAGCATTCTCATGCAGGAGGAGGATGCCGAGTACGCGACGGCCCGATTGGCATTTCCAGCAGCGGAGATCATCGAAGTCCAATCGGCGGATGGTCGCCATCGTTTCCAGTCCGGAAAAGATTTTAGCCTTCTCGATGACAAGCTGACATTAAGGTTTCGGTTGCCCGCGGTGATTGAGCCGCTGCGAAGTAGCCAGCTTTTCCCGCCAAAAGACTCCCCGAATAGTTATCGACATCGCAAGGACCACCCCGAGCAGAATCTACTTTACGCACCGGGCCGTTGGTTTCATGATCGCGACCTTGAGATTACTTATCGCCGAGTGAGCGTCGATGCGACGCCTAACCTCAGCGCGGAATCCAAAAATCTTCTCCAAAAGACAAAGACGCTTTTAAGGTCAGGTAAAGGGCTCAAGATTGCAGTCAGTGGCGACAGTATTTCAACGGGCTTAGATGCGTCTGGGACAACACAAGCGTTTCCCAATCAACCAGGGTATCCTGATTTGGTCGCCGCTCAACTGCAGGACTCGAATCGCTGTGCTATTTCACTCGTCAATCGATCGGTAGCGGGCTGGAGTGTGGCAAACGGAGTAGCTGATTTGGCGGCACTTTTGGCAAGCAAGCCTGACTTGCTGATTGTTGCGTACGGCATGAACGACGTTGGCCGCAAAGATCCGGTGTGGTACGGTCAACAAACCAAGTTGATACTCGATCAAGCCAAAGCGAGTTGCCCGGAGATCGAGATCATTTTGGTGGCAACGATGCTCGGCAATTCGGAGTGGATCCACACGCCTCGAGAAATGTTTTCACTCTATCGCGATCAATTGAGAGACTTATCAGGTCCCGATGTCGCACTCGCCGATCTTACGGAAGTATGGACGAAACTGCTCATTCACAAACACGATCTCGATTTGACGGGCAATGGTTTAAATCACCCAAACGATTTCGGTCATCGGCTGTATGCGCAAGCGATATTGCAGTTGTTAGGTGAACCGAAATAGTTGGTTCATGAGTTTAGGACTCACGAACAAAGTGATACCACCAATCCGCACCTGGACCATTCGATCTTGGGACGTACTTCGCAAATCGCTGAATGTTGCCGATTGCTGACGCAATTTCGCTGTCCGATATTGAATTGCTTTCAGCCCAAGTTCTCACGATTTCAGGTGTTCCCAAAACTTTTACGCTGTGTTCCGTTGCGATACGGCGTGCAACTCGATCATCCGTTGCCATTATCCAGGAACGTGATTTTGCAATTGCTAGGCAAGCAGCTTCGCCATCATCAATCTGCACTGCGAACTGCAGGTACAACTCAGCTTCGTAGCTTCCCTCAACATCGCAGTAACTTACCAACTTACGATCCACATAGTCGTTCATGTCCACTTCTTTTCGCACCAGTTGGCCGGCTTGATTTTCATCCGGCTGAAGGATGTAGATCGATTCCTTTGCAACCACATTTGGGACGAAAATCGAGTAACCGGATTTGGTGGAATTCTCGTTGAGGATTTTGCCAGCTGCAACCAAGTTAAGCAGGCAGCAAGCATCTAAAGCAAGGCTGCTCATTCTCAGTGACACTCCCCTTCAGCGAGAAGCGACCTTTCAAAAGGAAGCTCAAGCTGTCTGGATACACCGCTGTCTTCCACTAGCGTACTGGTTCGGCATTGCGAGACGATATCGCGTACCGTCAAAGGATCGCATCGTAAGAATCGGCCAAGCTGGCCCTCACTGATTTTTTCTTGCTCGTAGGCTTGGACAGCTAGGTACTTGTATCTTTCCGGGTACGGATTGTCAGTAATGGGCTGAGTTGGCAAGTCCAGCATCAACTGCGCTTGCTTAGGTGAAAGACCAGACTCCTTGAGCGCTTGCCACGTTCCCCGTGGCAGTAGGCCAAGTTGCTCCAGTCGCAGGCCCATCGCTTCTACGGATACAAAGTAGAAGTGGCTAAGTCTACACAGGTCAGCTACCTGGAAATCGCCAGTGATAGAAACGATTTCATGGAATCGTTTGCGCAACGAACTACTTGGCATCAAGAAGCTAAGTGCGAAGTTTTCGGCGAAGCGTTCATTTGGCGGCTTTCTCCCCGGAAAACTAAGATAGTCAATGCCTGGATCGTATCGATTCACGATCAAGTGTCCGTACTCGTGAACCAGAGATGCACGCCGCTTCTCAGGTGGATGAGAACCGTTGATGAGAATGCAGCAACCAAGGTCTGGCGAATGCGCATACATCCCAGCGATGTTCGGTGGTAAAGCCCAGTAAAAAATACGAAGCCCGACATCCCATTCAAGGATAGTGCGCAAATTAGTGATCGGCTGATCCCCAAGTCCGAGTCTTTGTCGCTCCTGTATGGATGCGGACTCTGCCAATTGCGAGGGATCGACCCGGTTATTCAAGTCAATCGTTGAGGGATAGTTGAACTGGAGCGGTGCATTCATGAGTTGCTCAAGTTCACGATAGTCTTCCGCAAGTCGCTGAAGCTCATCGATTCCAGCGAGGAGTAGTTGTTCGTCCTTCTCCTTTAGTTTGCCCGCTACTGCTCGCAGGTGTGGCTGAAGCTCAACGATCGGCTCACCCGAACGAACAAGCTCATGGACCTTGCGACCTAAGTAGGTTGCGATTTTCGTTATCTCTTCTGCGCTGGCCTGCCGTTCGCCTTTCTCAATGGCGATGTAGGTTGGCCTGCTGCACTCGAGTTGGTCAGCAACTTCCTTTTGAGTCTTTCCTCTTGCCTTGCGAGCCTCCGCAATGCGCAGCCCAAGGGTTCTTGGATCAATCAGACTACGCTCAGACATGACTCACTCCATGCATCGAGTTTGGTTCGGAACCATTGGTTTTCCATGCTGGAGTCTCCTTTTCGGAATGCTTGGGTGCAAGTTTGCTGCAAATCCAAGTATCGATCGCACGCTTTACAAAGTCAACTCGCAAGCACGGCATTCCTTTAAAAGTGTAAAACGCATGCTGTTTGCACTTTTTGGAGTTGTTTCGAAATCGCTTACCACTTTTGTTGGTTTGTCGGCGGGGTCAACGATCTTTGACAAAGCATCTTGAAGCGAGTCGGCCAGCGCGCTGCTGGAGAAATTGCGAGCAAGCCAATTGGCAGTCAACGTTTCGGGCAGGACAAAACCGGCAATTTTCTAGATGCGTGATAAAATGGTTGGAGAGTCCATCCGACCCAGAACAGCCGGACATCAACGCCGGTCGACTAAGAAGAAACGGGAGCAATAGGCATGACAACTGTCACGATCGAAGACGCCCAGTCCAACCTGAAGGAGCTTATCCATCAGTTGTCACCGGGTGAGGAGCTCCTCATTACTGAAAATCAGCTGACCGTCGCGAAACTTGTGAGCCATGTTTCAGCGGAAGCAGTCGTGACCAAACCCGCCCTGACGAGTTGGCCTTGTGAGCCTGGAACAGCAAAAGACACCAAGCACTGGATGGCCCCTGATTTCGACGCTCCGCTCGACGATTTCTCGGAGTACATGGAATGACTCTTTTACTGGATACGCACGCATTTTTGTGGTTTTAGTGGGCAGATCCCCAAATGAGTGCGAAGGCGATGGCTGCGATATGCGATCCATCCAACCGTAAACTCATCAGTCCCGCAAGTGCTTGGGAAATCGCAATCAAGGTTAGTCGCAAGAAACTCGACCTTGGTGCTCCATATAGAGGTTATATCCAAATGCATATGCTGCGGAATAACTTCGAGACTTTGCCTATCATCGACGAGCACATCGCAGGTCTGATCGATATGCCGTATCATCACAAAGATCCGTTTGACCGAATGCTCATTTCCCAGGCGAACTACGAAAACGTTCCCATCGTAAGCGCAGATGTACAGCTCGACTCCTACGGGATCACTCGTCTTTGGTAAATTATGAGCAACAACGACTCCCATCCAATCGTAGGTCGATAACGAAGCGTGACGCCCGAACAAAAAGCTCGACAGCAGATCGACCGGCAGCTTGAACAAGCGGGCTGGATCGTGCAAGACTATCGGCAGATGCACATCACCGCAGGACTCGGTGTTGCCGTGCGTGAATTTCCGCTCTCAACGGGATACGCCGACTACATGCTGTACGCGGATGCAAAAGCGATTGGCAGCGTGGAAGCGAAGCCTGAAGGTTTTGGGCTTATGGGAGTTGCCGAGCAATCGACCAAATATTCGATTGGTCTGCCAAAATTGCTCCCGAATTGGGAAGTCCCCCTGCCATTTGCCTATGAGTCCACTGGGACCGAGTGTCGATTCACCAATCGCAAGGAGCCTGATGCTCGCAGTCGCCTTGTATTCACCTTTCACCGCCCAGAGGAATTGATCCGTCTAGTCAATCTCGATCGGCAGGTCCGTGGGCTTCTCAAAGCGATGCCGGAATTGAATACGGGCAATCTTTGGAAAGTGCAAATCGAAAGCATCCAAAACCTTGAACAGTCACTTGCTGCCAATCGTCCTCGTGCGTTGATTCAAATGGCGACCGGCAGCGGCAAGACATTTACCGCTGTCAACTTCTGCTACCGGCTCATCAAGTACGC
>CAMBSL010000262.1 GCA_945870455.1 Pirellula staleyi DSM 6068
AGGCCCAAGCCCCATGTTTGATAGACCGACACAGCCAGTCTGTGAACCAACCGTTGCTAATAAAAGTAAACTAAGAATTTGTCGGAAACGCTTGCAGGACATTGGTTTAACCCTTCTCGTGTCGGAGACGATAGACTCGTCGAACATAAAGAGTTTCGGCGAACGTCGTGGTAAAACTTGCGGATTTTTCCGACTACAACGAAAATTCCTTACAATCGGATTGCAAGCAATTGGCCGAGTATAGCAGCTTCGTTCAAAGTAAGCTTGTCAAATGGCCCGCTCTCAAATAACTTCTAAGTGATAGCAATTGGTCCGAAGTTCCATCCCCCACTAAGAACCCATTTAAAACCCATTATGGCCCACCTCTCGCACATGGTCTACTTCACTCTCAACGACGATTCCGAGGCGAAGGTGCTGGAGTTGGTGAATGCGTGCAAGCACTACCTGGACAACCACCCCGGAGTTGTCCATTTTTCCGTGGGAACCCTGAACAAAGAGTTGGCTCGACCGGTCAACGATCGCGGATACCAAGTCGCAATCAATGTGAT
Organism: Pirellula staleyi DSM 6068; assembly: GCA_945870455.1. Taxonomy (GTDB): domain Bacteria; phylum Planctomycetota; class Planctomycetia; order Pirellulales; family Pirellulaceae; genus JBKCUI01. Next base: position 549 of record CAMBSL010000262.1, read on the forward strand.
ATTCGATAGCCGTGAATCGCACGATCTTTATCAAGATGCTCCACGCCACCTGCAATTCATCGCTGAGCAAAAATCCAATTGGAAGCAAGCTCGCGTCTTCGATTCGGATTTAGTTTAGATATGTCGACTGTCTTAGACCGAATCGTTGCAAGTAAACGAGAAGAGATCGCATACGCTAAAACACAGCGAGACCTAGGCTCGCTTGTTCAAGCAGCCTTGCAAGGTCCAGAAATTCGTAGCTTCATCAATGCCTTGCGAGGCCACGACTACGTTCGGTTGATCGCGGAGGTGAAACGCGCAAGTCCTTCGAAGGGGCTGATTCGTACACAATTTGAACCCGTGGATATTGCGATGGCTTATCAAGCCGGCGGTGCCGCAGCTATTAGTGTTCTGACCGATGAACCGTTTTTTCAAGGTAGACTCGACTACCTGACTGCAATCCGCAATCGCGTTGATATCCCAGTCCTGCGCAAAGACTTCATTCTGGACCCGTACCAAGTTTACGAGGCAAGGGTTGCGGGTGCCGACGCAGTGCTGCTCATCGCGGAATGTTTGGAGGGCGACGAGCTCAACGAACTGTTTGAATTGATCGAGCAGCTTGGAATGACAGCATTGATTGAGCTCTATGATCCGAATCACTTAGAGCGAGTTTTGGCGACAGGTACCAAGCTGGTGGGTGTTAATAATCGCGACTTGCATACGTTCGCGGTTGACCTAGAGCATGTGATTCTTTTGCGCGAGCAGATTCCCGACGACGTTGTGGTCGTGGCTGAGAGCGGGATATTCACGGCGACGGATGTTCACAAGATTCACTGTGCCAACATCCAAGCAATGCTTGTAGGGGAATCTTTAATGCGTCAACAAGACATTCAGCAAGCTGTGATCAGCCTACTGCAGCCCCCTTTTGCTGAGTAGCTCGCGATCCGTCTTGACCCGGATTTCGCGAACCTCGTACACTACCCGACTTACGCAGCTATCTCGAGCCAGTAACGATCCGAAGCCACGATGGCCGACGACTGGTGAGAATTCATCGTGGGCGACCCAACATTAGCCCCGCATTTTCATGAGGAAAACCAATGCGTTTGTCAAATCAAACTCAGCGTCGGGCCAAGGTTCGAAACACACTACTGCTGGCCGCAATGAGTCCGCTTGCTTTTTCGCTCGTTTCGACACAAGCGATTGCCCAAGGGACCTTGCGAGGCAAAACCCAAAATACAAAAACGGTACCGGCAACTCCGGCCTCCTCAAGTAAGACGTTGGCAGACAACCCGAACGCGGGTCCAGCCGTCGTTGCTACGGTCAATGGTACTCCGATTTCATTGAATGAACTGGCCGTTCAATGCCGTAGTCGTTTTGGAACGGATGTGCTCGAGGATCTGGTCAACAAGACTCTGATTTTGCAAGCCTGCCAAGCCCAAAACATTACAGTCACGCAAAAGGATATCGATGACGAGATCGGTAGAACGGCAAGCAAATTCAATCTCTCGACCACGATGTATCTGAAGTTGATCGAAGACGAACGCAACATTTCGCCGGAACAGTACGCGTCCGATGTGATTTGGCCCATGATTGCACTTCGAGGGCTATCACGAGATAAGATCAAAGTTACCCCTCAGGAAATTGATCAAGCCTTTCAAAGCGAATTCGGACCCAAAGTACAGGTTCGGATGATCGCGAGTAAAGATCCCCAGAAAATCGCAAAACTACGACAAGACGCCTTGGCCAATCCCGCTAGTTTTAAGACTTTGGCCAAGGATCACAGCGAAGACCAAGCCAGTGCAAGTGTCGAAGGTCTTCTGCCGCCCATCCGACGTTTCATTGGCGATGACGAACTGGAATCAATCGCGTTTGGTCTGCAACCAGATCAAATTTCGAAGGTGTTCGCTGCCGGCGAGATTAACGTGGTGCTGCAGTGCGTGAAGCACTTGCCAGCCTCGAATCCGCCCGCTGCGCAGATGCAAGAGATACAGAATCGAATCAAGGCAGAACTTGAAGACTACAAGCTGCGAGGAATGGCAGAAAGTGTTTATACCACTCTGCGACAAGCGAGCGGCGTTTTCGTGGTGCACGGCAACGCAGAACTCGAAGCCCAATATCCTGGTGTTGCGGCTATCGTGAATAAGCAGAGCATCCCGATGCAACGCTTTGATGAAGCTTGCGTGAAGCGACATGGAGGGCAGATTCTCGAAGGGGAAATCAATCGCAAGCTGATTGAAGACGCGTTGAAGAAGTCTGGCTTTCAAGTGTCACAAGAGGACATCAATGCCGAAATCAATCGAGCAGCGGACTACTTTGGATTTATCAACAAGGATGGTTCACCCAATATTCAGGAATGGATGAAGCACGTTATGGCCGAAGATGGCGTCTCAATGGAAGTCTATATCCATGACGCGATTTGGCCGACCGTTGCACTCAAGAAATTGATCGAAGGAAAAGTACAGGTTACGGACGAGGACCTCAAGAAGGGTTTCGATTCGAACTACGGGGCGCGAGCCGAAGTGTTGGCAGTCGTGCTCAGCAACCAACGCACTGCCCAAAGCGTTTGGGAAATGGCGAGAGGAAACAACTCCGAGGAGTACTTTGGACAACTGGCAAATCAATACTCGGTGGAACCAAGTTCCAAGAGCAATTTTGGCAAAGTACCGCCGTTGCGTCGCTTCGGTGGCCAACCCAATCTTGAGAAGGCCGCGTTTGAACTTAAGCCAGGTGAGATATCGGGAATCATTGAGGTCGGTGGGCAATACGTGATCCTAAAATGCCAGGGCCAAACATCGCCTGTCGTCACCGACTTCAATGCGGTCAAGGGGGAGTTGTACAAGGACATCATGGAAAAGAAACAGCGGATTGCCATGGACAGTTACTTATCGAAGTTGCTGGGGGACGCGCAGATCGCAAACTTCCTTTCGCCCAAGAAGAGCCGAGCGGGCAAGGTAGAAACACAAGCTGCGATTGACGCCCTCAATCAAGAAACCAAGAAACGATAGCCTTGTTCTGATGAACGACAATCTTTCAACGCCTTCGCGGAAAGGGGCTCGACGCCCCTTTCCCAAGTACCGTCAGACCGTTCTTGACATTATTCGGCAGTCGCAAAAGATCCCTAGCTTTCCAATCGTTCGCCGCATGAATTTGGCGAGTGTTGCGAACGCTCGCAAAATGAGCTCGCCCAACATCGGTTGGACTGCCATCGTTGCGAAAGCGCATGGCATGGTTTGCCAAAAAATGCCTGAATTGCGCGAAGTTTTCGTCGCAGTTCCGAAAAAGCATTTGTATTGCCATCCTCATTCGGTTGCGTCGGTTTCCGTTCATCGGCACGACGACGAAGGCCACGCTCGACTCATCTGGGGTCGACTGGAAAACCCGGAATCAACAACGCTCGTTCAGTTGCAAAGTCAGCTTGATTACTTCCGTACGGCCCCGATGAAGAGCGCTTATCGCGAGGGATTGATTTTGGAAGGGCGTTCGGCGATGGTTCGTAGGATCGCCTGGTGGTGGGTGATGAACTGTTCGGGCCGCAAGCGTGCGAAGCACGTGGGAACGTTCAGTATTTCCAGTCTAGGAGCCCAGGGCTCACTCAACGCACATCATCCGCTCATAACAACGACCAGCCTTGCCATCGGCCCAATCGCTTCCAACGGGGAGTGCGACGTGGTCCTCATCTGCGACCATCGAACGCTGGATGGAATGCTCGCGGCGGAGGCATTGCAGTCCCTCGAAGCGGTGCTTTGCAATCAAGTGGCCGAAGAACTACGTCCGCCAAGTTTTCGAGTCGACGCCGCCTGAGCGAATGTCTCTCTTTAAGGTAGCAGGCACTTTCCAAGTGCCGTCCGCCTGCGATTTGCGGACATTGGCGAACGGCACACGGAGTGAGCCTGCAACTTGGTAGACAAAGTGAGTGCGATTGGGCAATCCGCAACGTGCAGGTTATTCAATTTCCTGTGCTAAGCTTTAAAACTTGGCCAGGAAACCGCCCAACCGACCTTGCATTCTGAATTGAATTGGGCAGAATAGCGGCATCTGGAGAGGTGGCTGAGTGGTCTAAAGCACCGGATTGCTAATTCGGCGTAGGGGGAAACCCTTACCGCAGGTTCAAATCCTGTCCTCTCCGTTTGAGAAACCCAACGATTTCTTGGGTTTTATCACTTTCATCAATGATTTCATTGGTGACTGCTGCGCCCTCTGCGAGTTGCGGAAGGAAGTCGTTAGGTACAATCCCAGAACGCCGATGTTGCGTGATGAATCATAGGGGATTGGTTTTGCCACTTCGAAAATCACGAAGAGCAGCTTGCGCCAGCGAATCCAGCTTTCCGGATGATGAATCCTTTTCAATTTGTTCGTCCCAGCGATCACCATCAAATCGCAAGAACTACTCACGAAACTCCGCGAGCTCTCCTGGAGGCAACTTAGAAATCGAGGTTCGATCTTGCCAGAAGCAAAACTCGGTATCGAGCCCTTACTCACCATCGGTGATGCCGAGATCATGAACGTCAAGACGTGACGGTCAGCTTGGAAAATGCTAAGGCTGACACGAGTACTCAGGCCAAGATTGGCTGGCGAGCTACGGTGGGAACTTTCAGTTCCATCGTCGTGTTAAGTGGGTGCTCCGTTTTGCGGCCCTCGTCCGCCAATGCATTGCTCGAATTCATCGGGTGATGGTAATCCTTTATTCAACGGGTCGGCAATTGTTGACAGTGCTCTTTGCCAAAACAATATTGCCCGATTTTCCACGCTCCTAGCAAACTCATTCCCTCGGTATCAATGGCCTGTGTTGTTTGCTAGACTTGCGGTCCATTGAATTTCGCTCCTTACACATGGGCGAACCAATGTCCAAACAAAGCGGCATCGACGCGTAAAGGTACTCAGAGTTGATCACTGGCGAAATCAAGAGCAAAGTCGACAAGATCTGGGACTCGTTTTGGACTGGCGGCGTTTCTTATTTCCAATCTAAATTCCAAAATCGCTTTCCTTCAAAACAGTTTTTCCGTAAGTCCTTTTCTAGAAGCTACTTGCGGCGAAGATTCTTATTTTCGCTCGTTTTCACTCGGACTCCGTGCACGATTGAGACGGACACGCAATTTTGCTGTGTGCACGTCAGGCAGACTGCAACTTAGCGAGCAAAATCACCCCAGAACCGACCAAAGTTTTTGCGTGCCCAGGTCAGACATCGTCGAGCAAGATTATGCAAGCGATTTTGGATGAGTTGGAGAACATTGAGAAGGAGATACTCAGTGGAATGAAAGAATTGAGAAAAATGATCGAGAAGTAAGGGGAGTTTCCGTGTCACAGTCACTAGCAAGTATTCTGGTTCATATCTTGTTTTCGACCAAGCAACGAAGGCCGATGATCAAAGATTCTGAACGCGATGAGTTGCATGCGTACACTGGAGGAATCGTATCGCGATTGAATGGAACATTGTTGCGAGCAGGATCTGTTGAAGATCATATCCATTTATTGGTGGCGCATCCAAGGACGTGTGCGCCGGCGGATCTCATTCAGGAGATAAAGACGGGATCCTCTAAATGGATCAAGACGAAGGGGCGAATCTATGAGGATTTCCATTGGCAGAGTGGGTATGGAATGTTTTCGATCAGCCCGTCTCATCGAGATAGTGTGGAAAGGTACATTGATGGCCAGAAAGAACACCATCGTCACGTATCGTTTCAGGACGAATTCCGAAGATTATTGAAAAAGTACGAGATTGAATTCGATGAAAGATATGGTTGGGATTGATTGCAAGCCGCATCTCGCCATGCCCCAGAGGGGCGGCGCGCCATTCCCCAACGGTTTCGGTGCAAATTCCCCAACGGGGGCGCTGCGCAATGCCCCAACGGGGCAAACGGTGATAGCCCAGGGCAACGCCCTGGGTACGAACGCCCCACCCAAGCCGCCAAGCCCCAACGGGCAACGCTGTTTCGCATTTTGATCAATGAAAACTGGGCTTTTCCTTTTCGCCCAGATATGAAAAAAGCCAGATTCCCCCCGTACACCAACTGAAACACTTCAGTCAGAAAAGGAATCTGGCCATGGTTCGTAAACAGGACGCTCGTCGATCTACCCGCGTAAAGCTGTCAAAACAAAGTTCTAGAAAAAATCGCAAACACTACTTGGAAACTAGGAAACGCGATGGTTTGACCAACAAAGCTACGTTCGCCAATGAGCTGAATTGGTTGCTCGGCGAAGAGGATATATTTGCCGACGATGTGTTTCATGGCAATACCACTTGGGAGCCCAATGATTTGGTTTCGCAAGCATTGATTTGGTCTCTACAGGAGTCGAAAAACGTTACCGATGCGTTTGACTACTCACTGAAGTTTTGCCATCAGCTTGGGATGACGCAGTCGGCAAAAACGTATCCTCGTTTTATGAACGCCTTGACACGCTACAACGTTCTCTCCGCTAGGGTGCGCTCTCGCGTTCAACAATGTGCGGATGAAGTGGGTGGTCGCTTTTGGCGAGACAACGATTGGGTTCTCTTTGCCTTCGACGGTTCACGTGTTAGCGTACCACGTTCTGTCTCCAATGAAGATGCGTTTTGCGCCGCGAACTACGGTAACGGCACTACAGCCAAGTATCGAAAGAAGAAGACCAAGGGCATGCGAAGAACCAAGAACGAAAAAGCGAAAGCACAGCCGCAGGGCCCACAAATTTGGATCACCATGGTTTGGCATATGGGACTTCGTCTCCCATGGACTTGGCGACTAGGCCCATCTAACTCAAGCGAACGTCGACACGTAGAGGACATTCTAAACACAGAGCAATTTCCAACGAAAACATTGTTTTGCGGCGATGCCGGATTTGTCGGCTTCCCGCTCTGGACACAGTTGATGTTGGCAAAGGCCGAATTCTTAGTTCGAGTTGGAGGAAACGTTTCACTGCTAAGCGAACACGCGAACATTGAACGCTTGAAGGACAATGTGGTACTGTGTTGGCCGAAAGGCAAAATGAAGTCTGGTGATAAACCACTCAGGCTTCGCTTGGTGAAAGTTAAGATCGGCAAGACAACTATGTGGATGGTAACAAGCGTTCTCGATCGAAAGAAGTTGACCGCCAAACAAATTGTCCGCTACTACAAGATGCGTTGGGGAATCGAGGTCGAATTTCGCGGCCTCAAGCAAACACAGGACAATCACAAGCTGTGCTGCCGAAATAGTGAAAACGCAAAAGCCGAACTCGAATGGTCGATCCTCGCGATGGCCGCTGCAGAGTTGCTTGCGTTACGAAGGCAGATTCCCAAGAAACGTAAAAAGAACGATGATCGCGAATATCGAGTAACAGATCGAAGCTTAGCGGAAACCGTGCGCGCAATTCGTTCAAGCTTGGCATCGCCAAATAACATCCCCGAACCGGGCAAGGGACTGGTCGATCAACTTGCTGAGGCGATCGTACAAAGATACAACAACAAAACCGATAAGAAGTCTCGCTATCGGCCGCCCAATCCTGACAAAAAACCATTGAAGGATCCAGACGTCAGGAAAATAAATGCTCCAGAACGAAAAAGACTTCGCGAACTTGACATGAAAATCGCAGCCTAAAATGCGAAACAGCGTTGCCC
>CAMBSL010000263.1 GCA_945870455.1 Pirellula staleyi DSM 6068
CCTCCCAACAAACGCGAATTCGATGTCAAGCCTGACGAACAAGGCTTAGTGCAATTTCAATTTCGCAATCAAGCATGGCCTGATTTGATGCGTTGGTTGGCCGAGGTTTGTGGAATGTCGCTGGATTGGCAAGAGCTGCCAGGCGACTACTTGAACATCGCCGCGCAGCGAAAACACACGCTTGAGGAAACACGCGATCTAATCAATCGACATTTGCTTGCCCGCGGCTTTACGATGTTGGAATTTGATGGAACGATCCAAGTTCTAAAGACGAGCGGAATCAACGCGGCGCTCGTTCCAAAAGTCGAGCCCAGCAAACTGGCATCGTTACCGCCGAACCGATTTGTTCGCGTTTCGTTTTCCCTGGACACGCTGATTGCCGCCGACGTCGTAGCCGAACTGAAGCCGTTGATCAGCAGCAACGGCACGCTCAGCGCACTGGCCGCCACGAATCGTTTAGAAGCCATGGACACCGCCGCGAATCTATCGGAACTGAGCCGCATATTGTCCGAGGAACAATCGGAGGCGGCGTTAGAATCGTTGGCTCGCGAGTTTGTTCTGGAGCATGTTCGAGCCATCGATGTTCGCGAGCAATTGCTGCAATTTCTGGGGTTGGAGACGAAGAAAAAGGAGTCGATGTCGCGAGAGCAACAGATGATGGAAATGCAGCAGCAACAAATGATGATGCAGCAACAACAGCAACAACAACAGCAAAAAGGGGGCGCTGCACCCAATCAAAAATCCAAAGCAGAAATTTACATCGTGGGCAACGTCCGTCGCAATAGTATCATTGCACACGCACCACCGGACAAGATGGCCGTTATCGCCGCGTTTGTGCGACGAGTCGATGTCCCCAATGAGAATGCCGATAGTCTGGAAGCGCTCCAAGCTCGCACGCAAGTCTACCGGCTCAGTTCGCTCGATCCGAAACAACTTGTGGCAAGTCTCGTCGCCATGGATGCCATGGAGCCAACCACACGCCTGGAAGTCGACGAAAAGAACAAAGCTATTATCGCCTATGCCTCCTTCAGCGATCAGTACACGATCAAAAAGATGATCGAGCGGCTGGACGGTTCGGCTCGCGATGTCGATGTGATTCAGTTGCGAAGACTCAGGGCCGAAGATGTGGTGGGTACGATCAAGTTCTTGATGGGGAATGAAGAGAAGAAAGAGGACAACTCTCGAAACCGCTATTACGATCCATGGGGAAACAATAACACCAAAAAGGAGACGAATACCGACCAATTCCGCGTCGCGGCAAATTCACAAGACAATCAGGTGTTGATTTGGGCAAACGAAGTCGAGAGGGCCGAAGTTCAGAAGCTGCTTATCAAGCTTGGTGAGCTTCCGCCTACAGGTGGGAGCGCCAGTCGCATCCGAGTCATTGACGCCAACCGGTCGAGCGATACACAAGAGTATTTGAAGCGGCTGCAAGAGGCATGGAGCAAGATTTCGCCGACTCCATTGGAACTACCCAAGGCGGATCAGTTCGATGCTCCGGACGCCAAGAAAGAACCGGCGTCCGACAAAGAGAAGGAACCGACAGACTCGGCGAAAAAGAAAAAAGAAGACGCACCGGCCAAAGAAAAAGTTACCAGTGCGGTCCTTAAAGACAAAGAGGTTTCCCAAACGCCATCCACTCTGCGCGATCAGAACCTAGCTCGGCTTGGTATACCCACGGGTCGGTTTTCCGCTTCGAACCAAGCAGAAAGTCAAACAGAAAGCCAAGGCGTTGAAACGGTTGGCGCTGTCAACCAAGAGGACCAGGGCACTCCCAAAGATGAGCTCGAAACACCCAAACAGCCATTGACCGTGCGCAATCCTTTGGCGGCGAAAGCCGGTTCGGAAAATGGATCGCCGAGCACAAAAGCTCCGATTCAAATCTCGTTTGACGAACGAGGCAACTTGGTCTTGAAAAGCGACGACACAGATGCCTTGTCGAAGCTAGAGCAGCTGATGATCGATAATGCTCCACCCCAACGCGGCTACGAGGTTTTCGCCATCAAGCACTCCAAACCAAGCTGGATCAAGTGGAATCTGGAAGACTACTACAAAGAAGAGAAGAAGGAGAACAACAACAGCAACTCGTTTATGCGATTTTTCTTTGACATGGACGCATCCAACGAAAAAAAGAGCGACGATGCGCAACTCGGAAAAAAACGCAAGTTGAGATTCTTGTCGGACAACGATACGAATTCGTTGATCGTGATCGGCGCAGACGACGCACAGCTCAAAAACATCGAAGGACTCATTCGGCTTTGGGATGTGCCCGAAAAGACTAACAAGCAGAGGCTTCGGTACACGAAACTCGTCAAGGTTGAGTACTCCAGAGCAGAAGGAATTGCGGAGGCAATCAAAGAAGCCTATCGCGATTTGTTGAGCACGAATGACAAAGCGTTTCAGAAAGAGAAAGAAGGAGGGGGGGCGGATGGAAAAGAGCCAAAGCGAAGCGATTCTTCGGACGCGATTTTTGACGGCGCAATGAACTTCAGTTTTTCCGGTCGGTTGTCACTTGGAATCGACAAGGTTACAAACTCGATTATCGTTTGCGCTGAGGGGGAGGATTTGCTGACGCTCGTTCTCGACATGATCACACAGCTCGATACGGCTGCTATGCCCAGCGAGTCCGTTGAGATCTTGAAGTTGGATGGGGCGAATTCACAAGCCATGGAAAAAGCGCTGACGGCATGGTCAAAAGCCAATAACGTCCAAGTCCAAGGGGAAATGGACCCAGCCCAACAGCAACAGATGCAGCAACAGATGCAACAACAGCAAGCCTTGAAAAACGCCAACGGCAACCGATCCAATCCGGGAAATCGAAGCAAAAAATGAGCCATCCGTCCGATCCTGTAGCGAATCCGATGTTGCCTTTGCTAGGCCAAAACGCACTCGTGACGGGAGCCGCTCGCGGGATCGGGGCTGGTATCGCCAAAGCGCTTGCTGCTGCCGGCGCAAACGTAGCCGTCAATGATATTCGTGAACCCTTGGAGACGGTCGAGGCGTGTCGAGCAACCGGCCGCAGAGCCATCTCCGCAGTGGTCGACGTTTCGGATCAAAAATTGGTCGAGGCGATGGTCGATCGAGTCGAAAATGAACTTGGTCCGATCAGCATTCTCGTTTCCAATGCAGCCTATAGCGATCGAGAGCTATTCTACTTGGCGGACATGGATGGTTTTGAAAAGACGATAGCGGTTTGCATGTGGGGACCGTATTACCTGGCCAGGGCGATCGCAAATCGGATGATCTCCCGCAGCAAATCGCTTGATGCAGATCGGCCGAGCACACAGGACAGTAGCACACAAGGCAACAGCACACAGGGCAACAGCACACAGGGCAACATGGTCTTTGTTAGTTCACCGCATGCCTACAAAGCGATTCCTGGTGCGATGGCTTATAACATGGCGAAAGCGGCGTTAGACCAGATGGCTCGCACGGCTGCCGTCGAATTGTCCGAATATCGCATTCGCGTCAATTTGGTTCACCCAGGATGGACAGACACGCCCGGCGAGCGTAAATTCTTTTTTGACAAAGAGTTGGAGGAACGCGGTTCGCAATTGCCATGGGGTAGGCTTGCAACACCGGACGACATATCGCATGGGGTCGTCTTCTTGGTGCACCCGCAAAGCGATTACATCACAGGAGCAACGCTGTCGATCGATGGCGGCATCGTGCTGCCCTACCAAGAGCTTTTCCGAATCCGAGACCGACCGTAGGTCGCTCGTGTGGCCACTTAACTGCTGGGCTCTCCAGGCCCGGCGGCGCACTACGTCTGAGCCGGTGGTTCTTGCCATTTACCCTCAATGGATGCGGCAAGTATTTTAGCGATAGCCATTTGATCTTCTTTGGCCGGTGGATAACCAACTAAGTTCGCGTGGTTCGGATTCTTGGGTAGTTGGGGATCGGGCTTCACATCAAGCATGTTCGTTCGGCAGCTACTCGCTCGGATATTGGCAATCCCATGAAGAGTTCTTTGGCGTTCTGATGCTACGTCACGGCCCGCTTGCCAAGTTTCCTCAATGGTTGCCTCTCGGTGACGATTGACAGACAGTTCTACCAACTTGTACGGCAAGAAAAGCTTGTGCTTGACAGTTCCGTCGGACCGTTTTTCATCGCTGTACACGATGAATCTTGCGAGTAATTCGTTGTCTGCAACAACAGGAATGTTACTTGGATCGATCATCCCTCGAATACTCGAGCGATCTGGTCAAGAATCATGTTGGGGACGCGATCAATAAACCGCACAGCGCCGCGTGGAGATTCCGTTCCGATCAGTGCCGCCCAATGCAATCGATTACAGGGTGCGATGCTTACAGAGAGAACTCGTCGAGGATTGCGATACCATTCAAGGTTGATGTGCCCATCCGGTTCTGCGGACACCTCTGGTTGCGGGAAGCCAAGCGGTAGGTTCTGAATGAAGCGAAGAGCGGTGTCTTTCACCTCCGCGGAGATGCCGACTTCATCAGCAGCTAATTTCCAATCCTCGTCTTTTGACTGCCAAGCGTCAAAAACCGCTTCCGTTGCTTCGCTCCGAGACAAGGTGACTGAGTTGTCGCAACGTTGATAAATTGCCTTTCGAGTGCGTTCAAGCAACCTCGCTGCATCACTTGTGCCAAAGTTCATGGTGGTAAGTCGTCCTGTCAACTATTGAAAACGCTTCTCGGCGTCTTTCATATAGGTGTAAAAAACCTTGTTCTTAATGTATCGCATTTCGTCCAGCGTTCTAGGGAGCTGGTTGAAGGGTACTGCCATTGTAGTCGAAACATCAATATCGACGATCAACACGCTCTTGCTACCAGTCGTCTCGGCTGCGGGCTGCATCGCACGAATCAGCTTCAACTCGTAAGGATAGCCCTTGAGCGGAATACTATCCTGGTGAAAGAAGGAATCGGCACGCAAACCCAGTCCCTTGAGCGGCAATGGTACTTGTTGTACGTACTTCGACGGTTTTTCGTTCGCGCGAAGTGGGATTTGAGAAATAAAACGGACTGCAATCGCTTCAATGATTTCCGGTTCGCCCACTTCGCGGTACGCCTCCCAAAATGGCATGGCAGCGTTTAGAAGGTCGTTCCAAGTCTCGTAAGGCCGCAAACGGCTGAAAACAAGACTGCTTTTTTTCCATTGGCAGATATGCTTTTCGTCTTTGGAATGCAGGCGGTAGCCGTCCCATTGCGATTTGTGATGCATCTCAAGGTTTCCCCCCGGTGCCCCTCGGAAACCCGTTTCCAACTGCAATTGATCGTGGACGACGTATCCCTCAAATCGCTTTGATAGCAAATCTTTCAACTCTGACTGTTGAAAGGGCTTGAGGGGAGGTGCATTGATTTGCAAAACCGCCTCGACGAGTGGAGCGTGGTGCAGCCTAGGGAATTCTTCGGCAAGGTCGATTTGAAATCTTGGGTGGGAGTTCATTATGGGGCTCGGCAAAAATCTTTGAAGCGTTGCATCAATGGTCAGGGCAATTCGGGCAATCCAAGCTCAACAAGGAACTTGTTGTGCTTAGCGGTGGCTGCCTGGATGGTTTCTCGATTCCCACCAGATCGCTAACGGTAATGCACTTTGCGGCGCATTTGTTTTTCGAAATCCGATACATCCTTTTTGTTCTCCTTGTACCAGATTTTCAGAGGCACGCCGCTCTCGTCCGGCTTAAGCTTGGGATACAGCAGACCGATTGAAACAATTTGAGAAGTATAACGCTCTTTTCTTTCGCGAAGGTCATCGAAATCCAAGTCACGTACTACTCGACCTGCCTTCGTCGTAGATCCAAGCCTTCTGCTCGTGAATTCGCAACGTTTTGCTTGTCGAATTTTTGCTGATACAATGGGTGTGGTGGTGATTTACGACTGCGTCGAATTGGAGAATTCGCATGAATGAAGTTGCCTTGAATGACGTCGGTTCGATTTTCAAAGACCTGATTGCGGGACTGCGGCCCGGCGAGGAGGTGGGAGTTTTGCAAGATGGAGAACGTGTTGCAACCATCCGAAAGGAAGAACATCGGGATGCGGCGACCTACCCGTGCAAAGCCGGATCGGCGAAAGGGAAGATTCTCTACATGGCGGATGACTTTGACGCGCCGCTCGACGATTTCGCTGAGTACATGTAATGAACTTGCTTCTTGATTCGAGAAGATTGCGACGCCAGAGAAACGATCTCACTGACTTTGAAGGATAAGCACATTTGCAACTGTTTTTCAACCCAATGAGCCGTTGGGCGCTAGCCCCGGTTTTCCAATTGCTCGACATTCGTCGAGAACCGGGGCTATCGCCCAATGGCACTCAGTTTGTTTCACGCGAAGACTCATACCGATGTGCTTGGATGCCTACCGGCTTGCATGCCGCTACCATTTTCTATTCATTGGCGGTTTCTTAGGAGTAGTTCGTGTCGTAGCAAATGGCTCCGGTGGTCATCACGATCGCTCTGTCGTTCCTGAGCGTAAGGACATCAATTGCGTGAAGCTCAATCAAGTTACCGTTCCTGCATCGAATATTGCCGCCTCTGTTGAGTTCTATGTGCGTATGGGGCTGGAATTGATTGTCAGCTCATCGCATTACGCAAGATTCGTCTGCCCAGACGGTGACTCATCGTTTTCCGTACACCTCGTCCCGGAGTTGGTGCCATGGTCAGGCACGGTCGTGTATTTCGAGGTCTTAGCCCTTGACCAGAAAGTTAGGGAGTTGCAAGATCGAGGAATGTCTTTCATGCAGGAACCACGCGACGAACCTTGGTTATGGCGTGAAGCTCGACTGCAGGACCCATCAGGAAACGTGATCTGCCTTTACACTGCCGGAGTCAACCGACTCAACCCACCGTGGCGGCTGCAGTCAAACAAGATGGGATAACGTGGACGGCTATCCCATTGGCTATCCCATGAGATGGCAACTTGGGGCTCGACGATTCAGGAAGGATTTGGGACGAGCCGACGACGACAGGGTGTTTCGCTAAGGGGGTTTTGTTTTTGGCGCCCCGAGACGCCTTGCGGCACCTGTGGGCAGAATAGAATTAGTGGGCGATAGCAAATGTGGAAGGCTCCAGAAATGGAATCCCGAGTGATCAAAAATAGGAAACTCGTTTTGATCCGTTCGCAATGCCGTGTGGAAGAAAAACGGTTTTACTAGTTGCGACGGTATTGTTGATGATACCATCAACACGTCCGCTCCCGGGCAATTGTGTAACGGTCGGCAGATCTCGTAAAACGAAAAAATCGGGTCCGACTTGCGCAAGAGCAATGGTTTGCCCGGCAATAGCAAGTCGAAGAATTACTTGGGAAGAGTAGGGAGTGCGTTTAATCGACATGAGCAACGACGAACTGGTGATTCGAGCAAAGGACTTTGGCCACTCAAGGCAAATCTTAATCGATTTTGGCAATCCATTGGGGGGTCGGGCAAGAGGGAATTGTCTGCTCTAAAGAAATACGAAATTTGGTATATCGATCCGACCCCGAACAACATTAACTGCGAAAGGCATCCACTTGCAGTCAAAACAGATTAGCGAAGTTTAAGTCTCTCGATCATCGCGTGGCTCCTTTCGCTTTGCGTTTGGCCTTGGTGGCCCGCTGGGCGGGAGCATCGGTGGAGGTGGCTAGCGATTTGTTAGCAATGTGTTCTTGCTCTCGCAGGAGTTCGGCCCGGAGTTCCTCCTCACTGGGTAGAACAAGTTTGTATTTGGTGGCGAAGGAGGAGTCGGTAATGTGTCCAGCTCAAATTTAGACGCAGTGCGTCTAAATTCGGGAACGCTCGGTAGAACTGACTCATCTTGTAGAGATTGGAGGCATCGAAGCCCTTTCGGAACTCTGCGGGGAGTTGGGCGGAAACTTGTGCCAGCACCGACTCCGGTTCTATGCACAGGCACGAACGGAAGTTGCGGATAGAGCAAGCCAAGAGCGGACGTTAAGCGATATTTTAGTGGGTACTACAGTGGGGACTATTGGTAGTGAAATGGGTACCATTGGTGCCAATCAGGAAACCCGCAAGAAGCGTCAAGAGTGCATTGAAACCCAAC
>CAMBSL010000264.1 GCA_945870455.1 Pirellula staleyi DSM 6068
TGCTATCCAAGTGGCGGACGATTCGCGATGCAAATGAAGCATGTTTTGTGTCTAGTGAACTATTTTTTCTTGGAAGCCTTTTTGGAAGTTTTTTTGGCTTTCTTTGTTTTTTTCTTCGGAGCAGAAACGACAACGACATCCGAATCATCCGAGTCCAAATCATCGCTGTCGCTGTCGCTGGCAGGCTTCGCCTTCTTGCCGGCTTTCTTGGATGCTGTGGTTTTCTTTTTCGTGGTCGACTTCTTGGCGGACGAGCGTTTGGTTTTCTTTTTCGAACCTCCGGCTGCAGCGCGGGCGGCAAGCAAGTCGACCGCTTGCTCGAACGTTAGGTCGTCGCCACTGATGTCCTTGGGAAGGGAAGCGTTGGTTTCTCCGTCGTTGACGTAAAGCCCATAACGACCGTCTCGCAGAACAATCTTATTCCCTGTCACGGGAGACGCATCAAACTCCTTCAAAGGCGGAGCAGCCGCCGCGCGGCCTCGACCTGCCGCTTTGGGCTGCGCCAAAAGCGCTAAGGCTTCTTCTAGTATTATCTCCATGAGATTGTGATCGGGACCAAGCGAACGCGAGTCGGTTCCGTGCTTGATAAAGGGTCCGAATCGACCTTGCGTAGCGATAATGGGCTCTCCGCTCTCGGGATGCATTCCAAGCGTGCGAGGCAAGGACAAGAGTTTGATTGCCGTCTCAAGATCGAGGGTTTCTGGTGACATCCCCTTTAGCAACGAAGCATTCTTTTTCTCCTCGTCGTCCGCTTCACCCATTTGCACGTACGGTCCGAAACGACCTTGCTTGATGTAGATCGGTTTGTGCGTTTCTGGGTGGGTTCCAATCGGTTGATCGCCAAGTTCTTGTTTGGCCAACATTTCCATCGCGACGATCAGCGTGAGTTCGTCAGGGGGCAATTCGTCGGGGATACTTGCTCGCCGTTCTCCTTGTTCGACATAGGGTCCATAACGACCGACGCGAACGCACACAGGTATTTCTTGGTTGTCCGCCAGTGTGCTCAATGGATAAGAACAGGCGGTGCGGGGATCGATCTCAGCAACCTTGAGAGCAAGCAGCGGCTTCAGTCCGATGCCACCCGGTGCAACGCTTTCAGCAACTTTCTCGTCGCCAAAATAAAACTCTTGCAAGTAATCCAAGTTTTCCCGTTCGTTTCGGCTGATTTGATCGAGATAGTCTTCCATCTCCGCGGTGAACTGGTAGTCAACAAGGGACGTGAAGTGCTCCTCCATTAAACGAATGACTGCAAATGCGGTCCAACTTGGAACGAGCGCAGTCCCTTTTTTGAACACATAGTCGCGCCGAAGTATCGTATCGATGATGGAAGCGTACGTGCTCGGTCGGCCAATGCCGCGTTCTTCAAGTCCGCCGGTTAAAGATGCTTCGGTAAATCGAGCAGGCGGTTGGGTGGTATGCGAAAGCGAGTCGAGCGACAATGCGGTCAGAGGATCCGAGGGTTTCACGTCCGGAAGCAAGCGTTCCTTCTCTGCCAGTTCAGCCGCTGGGTCATCGCTCCCCTCAACGTACGCTCTCAGGAAGCCTTCAAATTCAATCGAAGTCCCGGTTGCTTGAAAGATCGCATTGTCCGCTTGAATCGTGACAACGACGCGCTGTTTGCGAGCGTCGGCCATTTGCGAAGCGATCGTTCGTTTCCAAATCAATTCAAACAGCCGGAATTGGTCATAGCTCAGTTCGCTGCGGATTTTTTCTGGAAGTTGAAAAGGATGGCCCGCAGGTCGGATCGCTTCGTGTGCTTCTTGGGCATTCTTGACCTTGGTCGCATAGGTTCGATTCGTTGGATAAAGAAATGCATCCCCGTATTGAGAACGAACGAGTTCTCTGGCCGCGTCGACCGCTTCTTTCGAAAGGGTGGTGGAGTCGGTACGCATGTAGGTGATATAGCCATTTTCGTACAGGCTTTGAGCGGATCGCATGGCGTCTTTTGCGGTCATCCCCAGTTTGCGGTTTGCCTCCTGTTGCATGGTGCTCGTCGTAAATGGCGGCTTGGGGCGTTCGGTATAGGGCTTCACTTCTACGTTGAGGACCCGGAACGGGACGCGCTCCAAACGCTTTTTGAGCGCTTCTGCGGTTTCCAGATTGAGTTGGAGGAATTTCGGATCTTTGAGCAGACCGGTCGCCGAATCGAAATCCTTTCCGGAAGGGATGCGACGGTCGTCTACGCTTACTAACGAAGCCGTAAATTTTTCTTTCTTGGTCGTTTCGAGTTGGGCGTCGAGGTCGAAATAAGTAGCAGACCGAAAGGCCATTCTTTCGCGTTCGCGTTGAACGATGAGTCGAACGGCCACGCTTTGCACTCGGCCTGCAGACAAGCCGGGCCGAACTTTTTTCCAAAGCAAGGGTGACACATCGTAACCGTAGAGTCGATCCAGGATTCGGCGAGTTTCTTGGGCTTTGACAAGGCCTGTGTCGATTTGGCGTGTGCTTTTAAGTGCGTTTTGGATCGCTTCTTTGGTGATTTCATGAAAAACCATGCGATGGACCGGCACTTTGGGCTTTAGCACTTCCTGCAAATGCCACGATATCGCTTCTCCTTCGCGATCCTCGTCCGTCGCCAGATAAAGATCTTTTGCGTCTTTGAGGGCAGATTTCAAAAAAGAAACATGTTTCTTTTTGTCGGCTGGCACGATGTAGAGGGGTTCAAAACCCGCATCGACATTGACGCCAAGCGAAGCCCAGGACTCCGATTTAAACTCGGCGGGTACTTCTTTGGCCCCACCCGGTAGGTCTCGAATATGACCAATCGAGGCCTCGACCTGGAATCCACTCCCTAAATACTTCGCAATCGTCCTCGCTTTGGCAGGAGATTCGACGATAACCAGGGATTTCTTTTCGGACATATTAGCAATAGTTATCTTAAAGTGGTTGAAGCGGATTTGGCGAGCAAGCTTGAAAACGAGGCTGCACAAGCTTGCACTAGCGGTTGTCACCGCAAGGCTGGGCATTTGTCAAGCCCTCTCGATGAGCGAGCAATGGAATTGCGTCGATCGCGGGAAATCCTACAATCCCTCTGTGCGACGCCGTTTTTACGGATCGCCTTACGAACTAGGTCGAATCCCAAGGATTGCTTTTCCAATGGCCAGCCCATTTGCTATTTTTCGAAAAAACCAACGTTTATGGATGGCCGGCGTGGTATTCCTCGCCATTGTGGCTTTCGTTATCTCACCCGCAATCCAGAGTTTTACGAATGTCGGCCGACCCGGCGGGAGATCTGGCGCAAATCCAACGCTCGCCTCTTGGACAGGCGGTTCGATTCGCCTCGATCAACTCGAACGCGAATATTATGAATTGCGGATGGCGAACGCTTTCCTTAGAAAGTTGGCAGTCGAAGTCCGTGCCAAGGGTGGAACCCCGAATGTTCCAGGTGTTTCGCCCGATCTGAGTCAACTTGGAATCACGAGCGATTCGGATTCTCAAGAGCGAATCATCGAACGAAAGCTGCTGGTGGCCGAAGCAAATCGTCGAGGCATTGTCTTTGACGATCAGTCGGTCAAGATGTTTTTGCAACGCTTCGTGGATGGCAAACTGGATGGCAACCAAATCGAGAAGGCACTCAAAGACACGACCGAAAACCGCTTGAGCTGGTTCGATTTCAATCGACTTATGAGCGAAGAAATGGCCAAGAATCAAGTGCTCCAATTAGGTGGTGCTGGTGTTCGATTCGAAGAGCGCCGAAATTCGATTACCACCGGCCGACCAGCCCTCTCGACACCGGGCAAAAATTGGCAAGATTTCCTGCGATTAAACCAAGCTGCCAGAATCCAAGCCTTTCCGATTTTCGCTAAGGACTTCGAATCTCAAGTCCAAGGGAAACCGACCGAACGAGAAATTAAAGATTTGTACGACGCCGGCAAGGATTTTACGCGAATGGCCCGAACCATCGCGACCCAACCAGCCTTCATGCGACCCAAGACAGCGGACTTCGAGTATCTTGCCATCGACATGGAAAAAGTGATCACCGAACAGATGGCCCTTATTCCAGAGGAAACGCTCCGCGCGGATTACGACCGCCGTGTCGTCGAAAAGCAGTTTCGCGTTCCCGTGACGCCCGAAGCGACCAGCACGGTCATTCCTGACTCAAAACCTGCAACCGAATCGACGAACCCAACAGCGACCCCAACCACCGAACCAACTCCTGCACCGGAGTCCAAGCCAGCAACCTCGGACGATCAGCCAGGCTTGCCACCGGTCTTGGAAGACCCCAAGCCGAATGCATTGCGTCCAATCCGAAACCCAAATTTGAAATTGGTTTCATTTCAAGAAGAGGCCAAGCCCCAAGAGACCGATCCGGCTCCAAAGGCACCCGACGCAGCAGCAGCAACCCCAGCACCAGCAGCAGCAGCGATCCAAGACGCAACGACGCCAGCCGTTACGCCTGCAGTCCAGCCCACATCCGATTCACCCCAGAAACCCTCTGTGGAACTATCCGAGGCTGCGCCACCTGTCGTCATGACCCCGTCGGTCCCTCAAACGGGTGACTCTCCTGTGGCCGAAAGCACACCGATGCGAACGAAGACCTTTGAGGAAGTAAGGGACCAAATTGCCAGAGAACAAGCCAGTGGAATCGCATTTAAGGTGGTGGAGGATCGACTCGGTATGGTGATGGGACCGATGAACATTTACAAATCGCAACTTGTTAGTTATCAACAAGCTGTTGCTATGAAGGACAAGACCGCTAAGGCTCCGGCTAGGCCCGATCTCAAAGAGCTAGGCTCCTCAAAAGGTTTTGAGCACGGGACGACCGGAATGGTTGATACGGACAATGTAACGCTATCCCCCATCGGCTCGTCGATCGTGATGCGAGGTCAGCGCCAACAAGCGATTCCGTTCTCCGCGTTGATTAATGAGTCAGCCGGTTTGGGGGAAACCTTTATGCCGCTGTTGTCGCTCGGGTTTACAGGTGGCAACAAGCGATTTGCATTCTGGAAAACCGAAGAAATACAACCTGTGACTCCCTCGTCGGAAAGTGTTCGCACTCAAATCGAAGAAGTTTGGCGGAATCAACAAGCCTTTAAACTGGCGGAAACACGAGCTCGCGAACTTGCATCCAAGGTTGGTAGCGCGCCACTGGCCGATTCTCTTGCAACCCCTGAAGAAAAAGCTCTGATCCTGGAGCCAGCAAGTTTCACCTGGTACAACCCCATGTTTGCAAGAACGGAAAGTCGCATGCAGATCAGTACGGTCGAATTGTTGCAACCAGTGGATTACCAGTTCATGGAAGCGGTCTTTTCAAGCCAGGCTGGTGAAACTACTGTTGCGCCTGACATGAACAAGACTATCCACTACGTGGTGAAAGTCGTTGAAATGACCCCCGACACAAACACTTTGTTGGAACGCTTTGCCTCTTCGCCTCTAGAAGGTGTTGCAACGCTTTCTCGAATCGAGAGCGACAGGGCAATTCAACCTTGGTTTCAGAATCTGCAAAAGCAACTCGGCTTCCGAATGGACTAAACAAAATGTCGCACACGATGGTGATTTTTGGTGCTTCCGGCGATCTGACTAGCCGCAAGCTCATCCCGGCTCTTTATCGACAATTTCAACGGGGACGATTGCCAAATCCGACTCGCATTGTTGGTTCTGCACGGAGTCCTTTTACGTCCGAGCAATGGCGGACGCAGCTCGCCGAATCGACCGCAAAGTATGTCAAAGGCGAATTTGATAATGCCTCGTGGACTGCCTTTTCGCAAAATATTTTCTACCAACCCCTCGACATTGGAAGCGACGAGGATTTTCGGAAGCTCGGTGCATTTCTCACGGAAGTTGAACAATCGCAAACGACAGATCGCGTCTATTACTTATCCACGATGCCGCAATTGTATGCAGCCGCAATTGCACAACTAGGAAAAGCTGGACTCAACGTCGATACGGATGGCAATCGCCGAGTCGTTATCGAGAAACCATTCGGAACCGATTCGGCTACCGCAAAACAACTCAACGAATCGATCCACCAATCCTTTCGTGAAGATCAAATCTACCGAATCGATCACTACCTCGGCAAAGAAACGGTTCAAAATATGTTGGTGCTCCGCTTTGGGAACACCATTTTTGAGCCGATTTGGAACCGCAACTATATCGATCATGTTCAAATCACCGTCGCCGAAGAGGTCAAGGTTGGGCGGCGAGGCGATTACTATGACAAAGCCGGTATCTTGCGAGATATGTTTCAAAATCATATTTTGCAATTGATGATGCTAACCGCCATGGAAGCCCCCGTGCGCTTCACAGGCGAAATGGTGCGAAACGAGAAAGTCAAAGTGCTGCAAGCGGTTCGGCCCTACAAGGGGAGCGACTTTGCGGAGTTTGGTGTGCGTGGCCAATACACCGGATACTCCGACGAACAAGGCATTCCAGACGAAAGCCAGACCGAAACCTTTGCCGCGCTCAAACTGTACATCGACAATTGGCGCTGGAAAGGTGTCCCATTCTATTTGCGCAGCGGCAAGGCCATGAGTTGCCGAACCACGCAGATCGTCATCCAGTTTCGCGAACCGCCGCATATGCTTTTTGGAGAGCATAAATCCTATCGACCCGAAGCCAACCGACTGGTCGTTCAGATTCAACCGGCGGAAGGTATTCAGTTGGATTTTCAATCGAAGGTACCAGACTCGGACATGAAGATGCGATTAAGTAATTTGGACTTCCGGTTCGATACGAGCGGTAAAGAATTGCCGGACGCATATCAGCGATTGCTGCTCGATGTCTTGAACGGTGATCCTGGCCTATTTGCTCGCAGCGACGAAGTCGAACAGGCATGGCGAATCATCGACCCAATCATGTCCGCATGGAAGAGCCCAGCGGCCCCAACGTTGTTCAACTACGAGCCAGGCATGTGGGGGCCAGAAGAAGGTGTTGAATGGATGACCGCGCAAGGTCGATCGTGGTTTGATGTGTGCCCCGTCATTTAGCCAAGGTCACAGGGCTCATCTTTATCCGCATCTTTTGATCATGCTCCCCTCGCCCCGTACTCGGGGAGAGGGGCAGGGGGTGAGGGGTTTTGCACTGTGTTTTAATTATTCCTGTAGAGCATTAGGGTCCGACGAGACTGTTGCCACCAACCATGAAGGTGCCATTGTTCGCGACCTGTTGCAATGGCGTTCCGCATTGGCCGGAGATGTTTCTTGAAACAGCCTTGCCACCAAACGAATAGCTCAGACCGCAAGAGACTGACCACAGCAGTTCCGTCGAACCGATAGGGCCAGTCGTAGAACTTGGAAACATGAATGCGGAGTTTCCGTACAACGAAAGACGCTGGCTCATTGGCGCGGTGAATTGCGTACCAGTTTGCCAGCTTCCGATGCTCTTGCTATCCGCGAGTCCTGCATAGAGCATCGATCTCGCACCCATGGAATAGTTGTGGCTCCAGAACAAGTTGTATTGGTTGATCGCCTGCAGCGATTGGGTTGGGGAGAAAACACCATCAATCGTTTGTGAATTGGTGTGGGCTGTTCCCCAAAATCCTACTTCATTGCATGGATTCAAGGCGACCCCCATTATTCCTCGGAATTGACCAAGGTAGATGTCGTCGGCGAACGCGCCATACTGACGATTCCAAAGTTGGTCATAGGCCAAACCCCATGACAGTCGCTCGCCATTATCAACGTCGCTTCGCTTGAAAATGCCCACTGTTAGAAAGCCTTGGATGTCGGATTGAGTCGGCGCTCCCACAAGCCTACCCTTGGAATCGTAAATACCCAAGGAACCTCCGATTTGTCCGCGAATCTTGGAACTGCCAATTCGAAATCCAGTGTTGAGTCCACTCACAAAGCCTACGTTATTTGAGAAAAAAATGTCTCCAGACGTTTTGAAGGCTTCGACACCCGAGAACGCAGTGGTGTTTTGGGACCAATTGCCGCAATCACATGAGTCGGTTTTGAATCGCATGGGGTTGTCGCCGAAAGTCGACCCGCATGAATCCGAATTGCAGTTTTCAGTGC
>CAMBSL010000265.1 GCA_945870455.1 Pirellula staleyi DSM 6068
GCGGACCACTTGCCGCTCGAAAGCCTCATTTTGAAGCCAGAGCCAAACGAATCGTTTTCTTGTTCATGAAGGGTGGGCCCTCGCACGTCGATACCTTCGATCCCAAGCCCCTGCTGGATCGCGATGATGGCAAACCACCACCCTTTGCGCTGCCCAAGGTTGTTTTTGCGGCTCAGGGGAATCTATTGAAGTCACCTTGGAAATTCAAGAACTATGGCCAAAGCGGACTGCCCGTCAGTGACCTGTTCCCAAATGTTGCCAAGCATATCGACGACTTGTGCATCTTGCGTTCGCTTCACGGCAGCAACCCAGCTCACGGTGGTGCGTTGCTCAAGCTGCATACGGGAAGCGACCAGTTTGTTAGACCGAGCATGGGAGCTTGGGTGACGTACGGGCTCGGGACGGAGAATGAAAACCTGCCGGCCTTCGTGACGATCTGTCCAACGCTAGCCCATGGAGGAATGAACAATTGGGGATCGGCGTTCTTGCCAGCGCATTGTCAAGGAACTCCCATCGGGAATGCGAGTTTGCCAGCATCTGCCGCGAGTGTCAAGCACATTCACAATAGGACGACTCGACTCGACACTCAACGCAAACAACTCGATTTGCTCGCATCCATGAATCGCGATCACTTCGAAGAAAACGACCGGGAAAAGGCCTTGAGCGGAAGATTGAATTCCTTTGAATTGGCATATCGAATGCAAACCGCCATGCCTGAGGTTCAAGATTTGTCAGGTGAAACGCAAGCGACGCTTCAGCTCTACGGGATCGACGATCCGATTACGGAAAATTTTGGTCGACAGTGTTTGATGGCCCGTCGATTTCTTGAACGTGGGGTACGTTTCGTTCAGGTAACGCATAGCGATAGTGAAGTGCAATGGGATCAACACAGCGACTTGGTCCAGGGTCATTCCAAGAACGCGTCGGAGGTAGACAAGCCGATCGCCGGTTTCTTGAGCGATTTGAAAGCCAGTGGATTGCTCGAGGACACGTTGGTATTGTGGGGGGGCGAGTTCGGTAGGACACCCACGTCGCAAGGGAACGGGCGGGACCACAACCCGCATGGTTTTTCCATGTGGATGGCAGGCGGCGGAGTCAAGGGCGGATACGCTTACGGAGCGACAGATGACTACGGCTACTATGCGACCGAGAACAAGATGCACATCAATGATTTGCATGCAACCATCTTGCACTTACTGGGGCTCGATCACGAGCGGCTCACCTATAGGTATGCAGGTCGCGATTTCCGACTAACCGATGTCGCTGGCCAGGTCGCAAAAGATATCATCGCATAGGCGGGCATGACCATTGTTGAGGCCGTCAAACGGGTCCCGCGCGCCATTGAGAAGAGCGACTTTGAGCAGCAGAAAAGGTGTCAGGCAGCAGAAAAGGTGTCAGGAACCGTTTATGCACAATATGGTTAAAAACGGTTCCTGACACCCTTTTGCTCTCCTCATGACACCCTTTTGCTCTCAGAAGTCGCGGTCGTAGAATTCTTCGTGTTCGCCCCCGATTTGCACGAATCGACCATCCGGAAGTTCGGTAAACGAACAGCCGTAACGACGGAAGCACCATGCGGGACCATACTGTTCGGCACCTTCTCGGAATTGGATTCTAGCACCATATGCTGAGATTCCAGAACGGACCATCTCTTTCCAAAATGGCACCTCCATGACCTTGGGATTGGCTTCTCCAAATCGTGGACAAAAACCATTTTGATATTCCAATTCGGTCACATGCAGAGTGTCTCCTGCCTTTAGCCCCGTCAATATTCGTTTCATTTCGGTGCAAATGTCCGCAATATCCTCACCTGCCTTCATCAGCAATCGAATGATCTCTTGGTTCGATGCCAATGACATTGCGTTTTCTTCGTATTTGTTCGTTCGACCTGGGTTGGCGCCTGTTTCCAAGAGCAACCGAACACATTCGATTGCATCGGATTGAGCAGCGATCATCAGAGCCGTGTTAAGTGAATCATCCACCTCATCGATCTCAATCCCGAGTTCAATCAAGTAGGCTAGCATCTTGAAATTGTTGCGTTCAGCACAACTCATCAGAGTGGTCGTACCGCCAGAACTGCGAACACGAATGTCTGCCCAAGCAGCATACAAGAGTCTCGCCTTTTCGCCATCGTCAATAAAAGGCATCAACATCCAAGCCGTTCGATTAGACCGGTCTCGATCTTCAAGGCCGCAGCCCGCAGTAAGAAATTTCAGTACATGGTCGCGAGTCCCAAGTGCCACAGCCCTCATCAGATCGGACCATTGCAGACGATCTGGAGGCTCAACCTACTCACTTCACCAGGGACAGTAACAAGACAACAGGTGTTTCCGCCTTAATGCTATGCGGCGTCTTTGCGACCATCTGAATCCAAGTTCCAGCCTTACCCTCCACGGATTCGCCACCCACGGTGAGCGCCGCCGTTCCAGAGATGATTTGTATCGTGGCATCGAATGGTGCAATATGCTCGGCAAGTCCAGCGCCAGCAGCAAACGTGAACAGGATCACTTTGGTTTTCGGGTTATCTTTGAGAACAATACTCTGCTTTCCCGATTCTGGAATTGCGAGTTCATCGGTAAGTTGTTTGATGAGGCATTCAGGTTGGTTCATTTGCTTTGGTCCTTTGCTCCCATCATAGCGTGAAGCAGATCGCATCGGCTTCGATTGCTTACCTTAGTATTGCGTGATCCGTCTTAGCCTTCCGTTAAATAATCTTTTACCGCTTCAAAGAATCTCGCCAGCTTCAACTCATCAAGTCTGCCATCCGTCCGCACACTGGAACACAAGTCGATTCCAAACGGCTGAACCGCTTGAATGGCTTCCTTCACGTTGTCGGATCGCAATCCTCCTGCGAGAAAGATAGGCACGTTAACAGCTTCACGAATTCGTCTACTTATTGACCAATCGTGAGTGCGTCCAGTGCCACCCAATTGCTTCACAGCAAGCCGTTGATCGCCAGAGTCAAGCAGGAGAGCATCTACTCCTTGTTCAGCGATTCTGCACGCTTCTTCAATCGATTCCTCTCCAGTAACATGGATGACCTGCACCAGAGAAATACCCGGCAAAGCGGCTCGCAGATCGCCGTACTTGCCAACCCGAAGTCGATCTACGATTTGCAGCGTATTGACTCGGCATCGGCGTTGTTGGTCGATGATCGATTGGACGTTTTGTTCACTGGTCAGTAAGAACGATCCGATTGCTGGAGGAATTGTGGCTGCTATTTCAGCGATGATGGGTTCAGGGATTACGCCTGGACCACTTGGCATCTTTGCAACCAAGCCAAGTGCCGAAGCACCATGTCGAATCGCCAGTTGAGCCTCTGCAACGCTACTAATGCAGCAAATCTTAATTCTTGGGTGTCGTGTTGGTTCCATATTTCCAGTCTGTTTCCATCGATTCTGTACCCCAACCCGACTAATGAAATGATATTCGAATTGAGACTCGCATCATTGAGCTACGACTCTGATTTATTAGGTTCAGCATAGAGTAGCCAGTACGTCACGGGTATTACAAATAGCGTAAACAGCGTCGACGCAATCAGCCCGAAAATCAGCGACCAACCTAGGCCGGAAAAAATCGGATCGAGCGTAATCGGTATTGCGGACAACAATGCTGCTCCGGCTGTCAGCAAGATTGGACGCAATCGAACCACCCGGCTTTCCAGGATTGCGTCAAACAGAGGCCGTCCTCTGGCAACCGATTGCTGCATGAAGTCGACGAGAATGATGGAATCACGTGTGACGATCCCCGACAACGCGATCATTCCGATCATGGCAGTGGCCGTAAAATAGACCGGGTCCGCGTAGCCTCCTACCGTTTGACTCGCCATTGCATTGAGCAAATAAAAGCCAGGCATCACACCAAGAGCCGTTAGGGGAATCGCAAGCATCACGACAATCGGAACCAAGAACGATCCCATCTGTGCGACCAAGATGATGTAAATCATGAGCATAGCAGCTGCGAACGCTAGTCCCAAATCTCGGAACACATCCAGGGTAATCTTCCATTCGCCTTCGCCTGCGAATGTTACTGCCATGCCTGGTGCAACTCGCCAATCGATCCCACTGCCATTGGACAGAAAGGACCGGTAGGCTAACGAACGAGGCTCTGAGTCTTCAACGAAGTCTTGACCGTTTGGTAATTGGTCGCTCAAGATGTCGATGACACAGTCTGCCGGCGGACGTCCCACGCATTCGGCGAAGACATACGCTACGCGTTTGAGATTCTTGTGATAGATCGTTTGGCTTACGGTCTCAGTGCGCCAGTTTCCAATTTCTCTTAGTTGTACCAATTGGCCTCGTGCATTCTTGAAACTCAACTGCGACAAGTCTTCTTGATTCGAACGCAATTCTCGCGGCAATCGAAAAGCCATCTTCAACGGGTTACGCTCTCCCTCGACACGGAGCACATTTTCGCGATCACCCGTCAGTGCGATTTGAATCGTGTTTGCAATATCGGTTACCGAGATTCCAGATAAAGCTGCTTTTTCTTGGTCGGGTTCAAATACCAACCGTGGAATTGAGGCCTCTCCAATGTCATCGACTTCAGCCACACCCGGTTCGCGACGCATTCGGTCTGCCACAGTGGCGGCTGAATTTAGAACATCTCGATAGTCGCTTTTGTCCGAGCCATAAACTTCCGCAACCAAGGAGGCCAATACGGGTGGCCCTGGTGGTAACTCAACGATCTGGATTTTTGCATTCTCGGATTTTGCAAGGGTTTCGAGTTCATCTCGCAATCTCAATCCGATCCCGTGACTTTGCTGGGCTCGATTCTTCTTGCCGACAAAGTTGGCACGTACTTCGGCTTGAAAGGGCCGACTTCGCAAATAGTAGTGCCGAACCATACCGTTGAAATCGATGGGGCCTGATGCCCCAACCGTGCTCACGTAATTGATCACCTCCGGTTGAGACGCCAGTACCGACTCGATGCGACGAACGACTGCATCGGTCCGTTCAAGCGTTGTTCCTTCCTCCATGTCCAGCAAGAATAGGATCTCGTTCTTATTGTCGAACGGCAGCATCTTCAATGGAACCATTCGCAACGCACCCAAGCTCATGGCGGCCGCAGTTAGTCCTCCCATAAACACCAGAAACACAATTGCGCGCGTGCGAGTCTTAAGGAGTGGCAACATCAATGGGCGAAAGAACCGATACAGCAATGACTGTTGAACGACAGCGGGATCATACGCTTCATCATCATCCGGCTCTGAGCCGTTTGTGTTTTCAGCGATTGCGGAAGCTTCCTCAGATTTGGGAATTAGATTGGTTCCCCAAGTCAAAATGTGGTACGACAACCAAGGGGTAATCGTAAATGCGACAAACATCGACATCACCATCGCAACAGGGACGTTCAATGCCATCGGTGACATGTAGGGGCCCATCATCCCTGTGATGAAGAACATAGGTAAAAAGCTGACGATGACCGCAAGCGTTGCACTAATCAGAGGAGGACGAATCTCAGCGACCGCATCGAGAACAATCCTGCGAGTGGCTTTCTTGCGATGCTCAAAATGTCGAGCAATGTTCTCAACATCGACAATCGGGTCATCGACTAACAACCCAAGAGCCAAAATCAAAGCAAACAGCGTGACTCGATTGATGGTGTAACCAAACAATAGGTTTACAGCCAACGTCAGACCGAACACGACTGGGACGGCAATAGAAACGATGAGAGCTTCACGCCAGCCAAGACCGAAAGTTAAAAGCAAGATCACGATTACGATCGCCACGCCAAGGGCTTCGATCAGTTCATTCACCTTCTCGTTCGCTACAATTCCATTGTTTCGCGTAACGATCAGTTCAACGTCATCTGGCAGAATTTCCCCACGTAGCCGATTGGCCTCTTGGATCACTGCATCAGCTACCTGAACCGCGTTGGCACCCTTCTGTTTCGAAATCGCAATGGTCACTGCTGGAATCGATTCATCTACTGTTGAGTGACCTAGCGCATTATGCTCACCATGCTTCGAACCAATCCGCCATCCCGGAGTCGACTCATGCTTGTCAAACGAGCTTGCAGTTCCCCATCCGTGACGAACATAATCGGTAACCTCATCCGGACCATCCGAGACGGTGGCCACATCCTTTAAGAAAACGGGTCGGTCATCGAATACTCCTACGACCAAGTTTCCAACATCTGCAGCGGAATTCAGATGAGGTTGTACGACAACTTGGAATTCTTTGTCCAAGCGGCTAAACGTACTCGCTGGGCTCGCGACGTTGGACATAGCAACGGCATTTTTAACTTCTGAAATCCCCATCTTGTGCGCGAGTAGTCGATCTGGCTCAAGCTCAACCGAGATCGTGCGAGCTTGGCCTCCGACTAAAAAAGCGCGACTCACTTTGGGAACAACCGCTAGTCGCTCTACCAACTCCTCACCGATACGGCGAAGGGCGAAACTATTGCTATTCGCTCCGGTCAGTGCGAACGTCACGACAGGCACGTCATCGATTTCCACCGGTTTCATCACCCATCCCGACACTCCTGACGGAATCGCTTGGGCATTCTCATTCAGCTTCTTGAACAGCTTGACGAGACTTCGCTCTCTATCTTGCCCGACATAGAATCGGACAGTAATGATCGCAGTGTCGTCCCGAGACATGCTGTAAACATATTCGACTCCGTCAATTTGGTAGAGCATGCGTTCCAGTGGTGACGCGACGAGCTGTTCGACTTCAGCCGCAGTGTGACCCGGGAAATTCACGTAGATGTCGGCAAGTGGCACCACAATCTGAGGATCTTCCTCGCGTGGCGTGATCCACAATGCGGCGAAGCCTACAATCAACGACAAGATGATCAGAATGATCGACAGATGCGACTCAAGAAAGATTCGCACGATGTTGGTTAGGAAGTCGTTCGGTTCGTGCGCTGAGTATTCGCTCGTTGAGGTTTCGAGTTTCGGCTTCTTATTCACAGCGCAACTCCTTTTGCGACCGATGCTGGAATCAAGAGCTGTTCACCAGCTTTTAGTCCAGTCAGGATTTCTACCTGATCCTTGAAATCTCTACCCAATTGAACGGAACGGCGGGCTAGCCCATCTCCGGTTAAAACCTGAACAAAGGTCAGTTGGCCCACGCGCTGAATCGTCTCGGCAGGAATCAATAATAGGTGCTCATCTTCTAGCGGCAGCATTAGCCGGCCAAACATGCCACTGTAGACTCCTGGAGGACACGGGCCGGTTACTTTGACTTCAAACGAGCGGCTAGAAACATCCGCTTTCGGTACCACTTCGCTTACCGTCGCGAGACATTCGTAACCGAGTGATTCCATTCTCGCTGGCAATTGTTGACCAACTTGTAGTTTCATTGCGAGCGATTCACGAACGTTGGCAACGAGTTGCATATGTGTCGGATCGTAAAGTGACACCAGAGTCTGCCCAGGACTCACGGTGTCTCCTGGTTGAACGGATTTATCTACAATGATTCCAGAAAAGGGAGCGACAATAGTTGCGAAGTCGAGGTAGACCTTGGCTTCTTCCACAGCGCGATTCGCTCGATCAGCATTCGCTTGTGTGGTTTGAACACGGGTTGTCGCGGTATCAAATTCTGCTTGAGAAATTGATTTGCTCGCCATGAGCTGTTTAGATCGAGCAACTTCGCTTTTAGCCAATTGCAGTTCTGCAACCATCGAATCGCGATTTGCCTCCGCTTGTTGCACTCGTGAGCGCTGCTCGTCGTCAGAGAGCTTTACAAGAATTTCGCCTGCAGTGACTTTCTTTCCCGCAGTAACATTGACCTCCAAAACGCGAGCGAGGATCTTCGATGCAACGTTGGCTTCGTGAACTGGCTTAATAGCGCCTATGGCAGATTCATATCTCGGCTGCGTTATCTCCGTAACCACAGCATACTTCGCACCGGCCGGCGCTGGGCGCA
>CAMBSL010000266.1 GCA_945870455.1 Pirellula staleyi DSM 6068
CGAGCCCTGACATGTATGTCTCCGGTTCAGTTATTTGTTTGCGTTTCTGAAACGCAGCTAGACATTGAATTCACGAACAAAATCCAAATCAAAACACAGTGTAAACCCCTCACCCCCGGCCCCTCTCCCCGACGCGGGGCGAGGGGCAGAAAACGCGATGGGATCACGCAAATCCATTTGGATTTCGAGTCTGGCGTGTTCTGAGTTGTGGGTAAAGATTAGGCGTCTCGCCCATGGATTCACGAGCGAGCGCGCTCGTGCCACGCGATGGTAACCCGTGCCCGTAAGCGAGAGCCGACTGCAATCCCTCGATCACGCTTCGGGTTGGGATTAGCGGATTAAATCAGCAGTCTCTTAGGAGGAGAAGGAGCCGGGGGATGAGGAGGTTGGAGCATTGTTATGAGTTGGCAAACCCACGATGGTGACGATAACATCTACTTCGGTTCATCGAACTGATCTTAAAGGCTGTTGATGCTTTTCCTTTTGTGTCCTTTGTGATCTTTGTGGCTAAGAAAATGCGATGGTCATGATCTCAAACGAGCGGTGGTTTTGGCCACGAAAGAACACAGGAAGACCAGCAATAAGGGGGACCAGCAATAAGGGTCGAGCTTTGCCAAGCGGGCTGTGTTTTATGCTTGCTAAGCCTACACGGATCAGCTACGAGTTGGCCAAGGGTATGGCGACCTCAAAGCGACCTATTCGATTTGTTTGCTGACGCGAAATTGGTGGGACGACGATCAGCTTCATCACCAGTTTCGGCTGGTAGATCGAGAAAGCGGTCGGTTATTGGAAGAATCGATCGAGATTCACACGGTCGAACTTGCGAAGTACAATGGGTCTATAAGCGATGTACGCAGTGCAAGCGTCCTGGAGCAGTGGGCGTATTGGATCAAGAACTCGAGTGAACATACGGTCGAGGAGTTGCAGGAGCTACTTCCTGGCTTGGAGTTTCTGCGTGCGACAGGCGAGTTGAATGCGATTCGAGAGATAACGGAGGAAAAGCAAATGTACGATGCGAGAGAGAAAGCCAGTCTGGACATCCAGTCCAATTTGATCGATGCGCGACAGGAGGGACGACAGGAGGGACGACAGGAGGGACGACAGGAGGGACTACAAGAGGGACTACAAGAGGGACGACAAGAGGGAATTGAAATAGGCGAGCAGCGCGGGGATCAACGTGGTAAGCTTAAGGCAAGTATCCAGATTTATGAAGGGCTTCTTGGTGATTTAGTAACTTCCGAAAATATCCTGAGTAGTCAATCCACCGAGGAATTGGAATCGATCGTAGCGAACCTGCAAAAGCGTCTTCGCGACCGCACATCGTAGTTTCAGATCATGCCAACAGAACTCACTGGGCGGCGATCATAACATCGCCACTCCAGGCTCTGGATGCCCCAACCTCTATTCCCGGCCAGCCATCAAAGCATATCACGCTGCTTCTGCGACTCTGTCTTGAGTGTGGCGCCGTAGCATAGGCTGCTAGCGCTACTAGCCTGTGCTAGAAAGAACTGCAGGCTGGCAGCCTGCACTACGTAAAACCGACGCCGAGTCTGCCAGAACCAAGTCCATGACTAAGTGACCAACACGAAAACAAGTGCCGCAAGGATCGCTCCTGCGATTGGACCTGCTATGGGTATCCAAGCATACTCCCAATCGCTATCTCGCTTCCCCACTATCGGCAAAAAGTGGTGTACGATTCGCGGCCCAAGATCGCGTGCTGGATTGATCGCATAACCCGTTGTTCCTCCCAGTGAAAGGCCAATGCCAAATACGATCACCGCAACAGGGACTAATCCCAAGCTTCCTAACCCAAACTCGGGCCGTTTGGCGGCGCTCACCCCGGAGAAGTTTTCAAGACTCGCTGGCTCGATCAATAGGATTGGGAGCACTAGCATCATGGTTCCAACAACTTCGCAGAAAAAGCATTGCCAAGTCCCTCGGATAATGGGGGCCGTGCAAAAGCAAGAGAGCTTGTCATCCGCATTGATCGTTGCTTTAAAATGCTCACGGTAAAAGTAATAGATAACGACGGCCCCTACCATAGCGCCCAACATCTGCGCGACGATGTACCCGAATACTTTGCTTGCCTCGAACTTTCCTGCAAGAGCTAACCCGACCGTGACCGCTGGGTTCAAATGAGCGCCGCTTGCTTTTGCGCTGCAAAGTGCCCCAACAAAAACGGCGACTCCCCAACCTATCGAAATGACGAGCCAGCCCGCGTTGTTTCCTTTGGTTCTTGCCAACACTACGTTCGCCACCACACCATTTCCAAAGACAAGCAAGATCAGTGTTCCAAGAAACTCAGCAACAAGGGGATTCATCAATTGTTTTCCTTTTGGAATGCGAGATCGGATTAACCAAGTTTATCCAAGAGTATACAAGCTCGCCGTCCGTCGAAAGGCCGCCCGTTGAGCCGCTTGCCAGTTTTCGTCGCGATTCAATTCACTCGCCATTAATTGGCAGACGGCTGGAGCCATTTCCAGCGATGCTCGTGCGTTGAGAAACAATGCTAGCGTTCGTCGGGCAAGTACATCTTCTATCGTGCGAGCCCATTCGTGCCGAACAGCCCAAACAACTTCTGCCCCGCGAATGGGCAAATCCGCATGCAATCGTTCCCCGAGCGAAGGCGTCTGACGGATCAATTGCTCTAGCAAGTCGGCATCGCATCCATAAACCGCACCGCTCCTCCTCGAACTTGATACGACTTGATCTTGAGGACATCCGTGGAGGCGTAAATCACGAGTTACCGAGGGACGATGTGGTTTACCGAGGAGCTGCAAAACGCGATCGATGCAGTCCTCAGCCATTTGTCGATACGTTGTCCATTTGCCGCCGGTTAGGGTAAGTAAACCTGCGGAGGAAACCTCCAGCGTATGATCGCGAGAGAGTGTCGATGTTTTCGCTCCAGGCTGAGCTTGGACGAGAGGGCGTATGCCGGCAAAAACACTCAAGCAATCCTCGCGAGTAGGCTGCTTTCGTAAATATTGGCCGGCCGTTTCCAGCAGAAAGATAATTTCCTCCTCCAAGGCCTGCGGCTCTTCGTTGATTGCGGTAATCGAAGTGTCCGTTGTCCCAAGCAACACATGTTCGTGCCACGGAATGATGAACATCACCCGCCCATCGCGAGTCTTGGGGACGATCAACGCCGTATTGCCTGGAAAGAACTCTTTGCCTAGCACCAAATGAATTCCTTGGCTGGCTGCCACTAAGGGTACGGTGTCCGCTTGATCCATTCTTCGAATCGAATCACAAAACGGGCCGGTTGCATTGAGAACACAACGACCGCGAAACGTGTGAGTCTCTCCTGTTTCTTCATCGCGACAGACAACACCCTCGACTCGTCCGCTTGGGTTTTTGGTAAGATCGAGGACGCGTGCAGCATTGACGAGCGTCGCTCCCTTTTCGGCGGCAGTCTGAACCATATTGATCAGCAAGCGTGAATCGTCGAATTGGCCATCGAAGTACGAAATCCCTCCAAAGAGACCATCTGGAGATAATGCTGTTTGTTTCGAAAGAACCTGAGTCTTCGATTGCCGTTGTGACTGCGGGAACTCGGGACTACTGGCCAACCAATCGTAAACCTTCATCCCCAAACTGTAAAAGACGAATTCGAAAAGAGAACGACACGGCAAAATGAACTCAAGCGGATGAACGAGATGGGGCGCATTTTTTAGCAATTGAGAACGCTCTCGAAGCGATTCCCGAACCAGTGCGAAATTGCCTTGACGCAAATAGCGAACACCACCATGAATGAGCTTCGTCGACCGGCTAGAAGTTCCTTTACCAAAGTCGGTTCCCTCGAGGAGCAACACCGAAAGGCCTCGAGTCGCCGCGTCCAAAGCGGCTCCAACACCAGACGCTCCCCCGCCGATGATGATGAGGTCCCAAGCGTCAGTCCGGTCGATAGCCGCTTCAAGATGCCGATCGCGATCGAATCCGGGTGTCATGAGTTCGAATGTTCCCAGTCTTTGGAACGATCAAGGGCTCGCTTCCAATCTTCGCGACGACGGGCAGCTTCGTTTGCAGGCATGACGGGTTCGAAGACGCGATCGGATTGCCAAATCGATTCAATGTCCGATGGATCTCGCCAGTATCCAACTGCCAAACCAGCCAAAAAGGCTGCGCCGAGAGCCGTTGTTTCGATGATCTTGGGCCGTACTACCGGTGCTTGAAGAATGTCCGCTTGAAACTGCATGAGCAGGTTGTTGGCTGAGGCACCACCGTCGACACGAAGCTGGTCGATTTGAATGCCGGAATCGTGTTGCATGGCATCCAAAACGTCGGCGACTTGAAAGGCTATTCCTTCTAAGGCCGCGCGAGCTATATGGGCCTTGTTAGTCCCTCTCGTCAATCCAAGAATGGTGCCTCGCGCATAGGCATCCCAGTGCGGCGCGCCGAGTCCCGCAAAGGCTGGAACCAAAAAGACACCTCCACTATCGGAGACGCTGGCCGCCAACGCTTCCACATCGCTCGACGACTGGATGATTCCAAGCCCATCGCGAAGCCACTGAACCACCGCGCCAGCAATGAAGACACTCCCCTCAAGTGCAAATTGAGGAGGGGACAATGGACCGAGCTTCCATGCGAGAGTTGCGAGCAATCGATGTTTGGAAATCTGCGGTTGATCTCCCACATTCATCAGCATGAAACAACCGGTGCCGTAGGTGTTCTTGGCCATGCCGTGCCGAAGGCAATTCTGACCGAACAGGGCAGCTTGTTGATCGCCTGCGATCCCCGCGATCGGAACGGGGCGATCAAAAATACCTTGCCCGGACTCACCGTAGACTTCACTGCTGGTTCGAATGGTTGGCAGGATGGAACGCGGGACATTGAACAGTGAGAGCAATTCGCCGTCCCAATCACCGGTCTGCAAATCGAAGAGCAAGGTTCGAGAGGCATTGCTCGGATCCGTTATGTGCAAATGGCCATGAGTCAGTTTCCAAATCAGCCAAGAATCGATCGTGCCGCAGGCGAGTTCACCGCGATCTGCTCTGACTCTTGCACCGGGAACGTTGTCAAGAATCCACTGGATCTTGGTCCCAGAGAAATAGGCGTCCACCACCAGTCCCGTCTTGCGTTGAATGAGATCGGCATGACCGTCTTGGCGAAGTCGATCGCAGATAGGTGCCGTTCTTCGGTCTTGCCAGACGATGGCATTGTAGATCGGTTTGCCGGTCGCTCGCTCCCAAACAACGGTGGTTTCGCGTTGGTTGGTTATGCCGATGGCGGCAATGTATTGAGTCCCGAGTGTGCAGGATGAGATCGCTTCCCTGGCGACTGCCAACTGCGAGTCCCAAATTTCTTCTGGATCATGTTCGACCCAGCCGTTCTGCGGATAGATTTGTCGGAACTCTTTTTGCACGACGCGGTGCATTGAGCCTTGGTGATCGAAAAGGATGGCGCGCGAGCTTGTGGTGCCTTGGTCGAGTGCCATGATGAAGGACATGGTGCTACCTTATACTGCCGAGGAGTGAGTCGGGACGCTATGAAAATAGAGTATAGCGTGAACGGGCAGGGTATGCGGTCAGGTCGGACTGCGAGGTATTGCACTCCGACCTAGGGCGAAGGTCAGCTACCACTGGCGTAAAGCCAGTGGCACGCAATCCAATGCCCCTGGGCTCACCCCAGGGGATCGTATCCTTCACGCTAGACCAGTGGCATGCAATCTCAGGCGCTCTCTTTGCGTTCAGGCACGCTTTTGAAGTGAGTTAACTTGCCGTCGGCCGTATTTACGTCGATGGTGTAAACGGTTCCCGCTTGTTGGTCGGGCAATTCGAACATGATGTCCAGCATTGTCTCTTCTACAATACCGCGAAGACCGCGAGCACCAACGCTCTTGACGTGCGCCTTTTGTGCGATGCTCTTCAAGGCGGATTCGGTGAAGTGCAGTTCACAATTCTCCATTCCGAAGAGAGCTTGGTACTGTTTGATGAGAGCGTTCTTTGGTTCGCTCAACACTTTGATCAAACCTGCAATGTCGAGCGGTGCCAGGGACGTTACGACAGGCAATCGACCAATCAATTCGGGAATCATACCGAATTGCAGAATGTCATCTGAGGTAACTTGAGCCAGCAGCGAGGCCACATCCCCGTCTTCGCGGATACTGGCTCCGGGCCCGAATCCGAGCGACTTTTTCCCGAGTCGCTTGCGGATGATTTCCTCGACTCCAACAAATGTTCCACCGCAAATGAACAGGATGTTGGTCGTGTCCAATTGGATATACTGCTGTTCAGGATGCTTGCGACCGCCTTGCGGAGGCACATTTGCGACAGTTCCTTCGAGCATCTTTAAAAGGGCTTGCTGGACCCCTTCACCGGATACGTCGCGTGTGATCGAGACGTTTTGGCTAGTTTTTCCGATTTTGTCTAATTCGTCGATATACAGAATGCCGCGTTGGGCTGCTTCGATATCGAAGTCCGCTGCATGCAACAGTTTGAGAAGTAGATTCTCCACGTCTTCTCCAACGTAGCCTGCTTCGGTCAGCGTGGTTGCATCGCCGATGGCAAACGGAACGTTGAGCATTTTCGCTAGGGTCCGGGCCATGAGAGTCTTGCCGCTGCCGGTAGGACCGACCAGCAAGATGTTGGACTTCTCTATTTCGATATCGGAGCCAGCCCAATCCGAAGTGAGCCTTTTGTAATGGTTGTGCACGGCGACTGCCAACGTGCGTTTGGTGGGCACTTGACCGATCACATACTGATCGAGGTGTTCAACGATATCGCGAGGGGTCGGGATTTCGTTGAAGAGCTTCTTGGAAGCTGGGCGTCGACGTTGCTCTTGATCCAAAATGGATTGGCAGAGTTCGATGCACTCACCACAGATGTATACGTCGCCTGGTCCTTCTACGAGCGGACCTACATCGCGATAGCTTTTCCGGCAGAACGAACAAAATGCGTTCTTCTTGGTGGTACTACCGCTGCTGGTACCGCCGTTTCGGCGGCCAGCCATGACATCCTTACCTGAGGGCATTCTCGACTCCTTGCTTGTTCGCTGAGCAAAGCATGATGAAGACGACATGTCTCAGCACACTTAAGCTCAGTTGACGAATGGACACGTAATATGTGGAAGCTCGATTGGTTTTCACAAAGAGTCTGCCTAGCAGGTTTTCTTTGAATCGAACCGGGCGTCCGTGTCCACAGTTTCGAGCCGATGAGTATTTGTAAGTTGCGTCAGGACAGTTGTCCTAACTGGTTCGGCCTCCCAGACCGATAAAGGAATCACAGACTGTTAAGTCTAACACACAAAAGCTGCCGAATCAGCGGTTATTTTTCGTCCGATTTTCGAGCGTCTTGGATGTCGACAGTTTTTGGCGAGGGTAATGGGGACCTACGAGGAGACTCCGCCAGCAACGAAGCTATGTTTCGGAATTCTGCTTCGTCGATGTAACCTTCACTCTTCATTTCCTCAAAATTCTTTCGTAGCAGTTCATCCACTGGGGCGTCTTGGCTGTTGGAATCGCGCAATCTTGACAACAGGCGAAGTGCGATAGCACATACAGCCAACAAAATCAGAACACCAAGAGCAGCCTGAAAAGTTGAGTTGGACAGCAACCCCCAGATCCCAGAACCAACGTTTCGTGCAGTAATCATTGAGGTGAAAAATCAAGCGGGTGAAAGTGGGTTTCCCATTGGACGCGATGCCTTGACACTTGATTCATCCCGAGAATCCTTCTCGCTTGCACGGACGAATGGTACGCACGCACCATCATTAAAGTCCAGCTTTTTTAATCGAAAAATCGGACAATTTCCAGAGATCCTTTTGGAGAAATGGGCAACATGGCATATCTACGCGAGCGTATGACAGCGGTAACTAACCTTTTCCCTACGTA
>CAMBSL010000267.1 GCA_945870455.1 Pirellula staleyi DSM 6068
AAAATTATCGCGTAGACGCTTCTTTCTCGCTCCAATACGCAATGTACGAACGCGCAATGCCCCAACGGGGCGAACGGTGATAGCCCAGGGCAACGCCCTGGGATCGAACGTCCCACCCAAACCGCCAAGCCCCAACGGGGCGAACGTACGCGTCCATCATGTTGCCCCGTTGGGGCAAGCGTGCATTAGGGTGTTGCATGCCCAGGGCAACGCCCTGGGCTATCGGCGTTTGTGCCGTTGGCACATAGGCCAAATCGAAGTTACGCCAATCGCAATGATCCAATACACAAAAATCCAATCCAATACCTGACAATCAAACGCAAACCAACCATTGGACAATGCCCACCGCACGACGATTTGGACAACGCCCCACCGCCCGAGGAGGAGAATGGGAGTTAGTTCTCAAAAATGCAAAAGGCTGTAAAATTAAAAATTCCTAATCCCAAACCAACAGTCTTGCTACTCGACATAAAACGCTCGGCTGACGATGGAGGAAAAAATGCAAACTCAGGGAAATCGTCCGACGCTAGGTGGAATGTTCTTACAACACCTAATCGTGTTTCTTATCTGCGTTGTCTTCCCTGGTGGCGTAACGATGATGGCTCCAGCCTCTTGGCTGACGTTCGCAAGAAGCCAAGAGACAGTTCAGTGTACGACGCGGACATGCGTGTTTTTTGTAGTCCCGTTCAAAACACAGCATGTCGAGAACGTGACTGGGATCAGTCACCGAGGACGCTCGGCTACAACCAAACGAGAAACAAAGCTCGGGCGTAACACCGGCAAGATCATCCATGTCGATGGCGAAGGGTTCCTACAAATCCATGGCGTCGGCGATCAACTCGCCGAAGTAAGCGTTTCACCAGCTAGCATCGAAAGTGTCATGACTAGGTCCGAGGATTTCTTAAGCTCTACAAAGAGGGCTCCACGACCATTTTTGCGATCGCTAATTGGAAGTTTGGCGCAATCATGGGAGGTCTCCTTACTTCCTTTACGGTGTTGTATGTTATTGGTTATGCGTTAGGGGCGTTGAAATGGGTTCTGTCAATCCTATCGGCATGGAAGAGCCCGAATAGTGCAAATGAAAAGCGATGATTTTTGGTCGGTCGAATTGGGAGTTGGCATGGGGCCGCTGGTTCTCGGAACCGACTTTGAGTCATTGCGTGCGGTACTGCAAGAAAATCGGATCGATATAAGTGGCCTGACGTTGGACCGGTCAGGGACAGTGGCTTTAACAGAACTCGGCATCCGATTGATCTTCGCGCAGGGAAGTCCGAGGACGCTTGTCCGGGTCGATGTTTCCGATGAGCGACTTCGATTTGGTTCACTCGCTGTGATCGGAAAGCGAGCGCATGAGATCGTGGGATTGTTCAAGGTTCCACGAAAAGAAAAGCTTTGGTGCAGCATGAACAATGAGGTTGATTCATTGGCTCTTGTTGCCAATGGCAATACAACGGCGAATAGTCGCGAGTTGCTGGCAAGCGGTACCATTTGGATCACTGGGCTCGGACTGGGACTTAAGCTGTGCGATGGACTTGTGCAGACCGTCTATCTTTGTGATCCAAGTCAGTCACCTCAATCGGGTAGTGGTCCATGGACGAAAGAACAGCAGCGATTATCCGAGGTTCGGGAGCTTCCCGCCGCGTCGATAACACCCATTCAACGCAATCGCAAATCAATTTCAATCCTGAACGCACTAATTACTCTAGCGATTGTCGCTGCGATAGGGGCGATAGTATGGTGGGTTTTTCAATTGCAATAACGTTGGGACGCAGTGTCCATGTGTCCGTGAGAAGCCGTCATCAAACTCAACGTTAGCAACCACTATCAGCGGGACTTGCGGGTGGGTATCAATAGCAACGATTCCCCGGTCGAGTCGAGTTTAACTCGGAATTAACGAATTCAAGCCACAGGTTTAAAAAGAACTGGCTTAAGATATCCGGAATCTCAAATGGCTGAATCATCTTCGCGTTTATTTTTCAATTGGAAGCCTCAACATGAAGACGCGTGGGTTCACGTTGGTCGAACTTTTGGTCGTAATTTCGATCATAGGAATACTCGTGGGTTTGTTGTTGCCTGCAGTTCAATCAGCCCGTGAGGCGGCACGGCGTATGCAGTGTCAGAACAACTTGAAGCAGATAGGCTTGGCTCTCCACAGTCACGAAAGTGCTCTCAAGAATAATCCACCGCTCGGCGACTACCGATCTGCAGGAACTTCCGTTTACTGGAGTATACAAGTGCGTCTCTTGCCCTACTTGGAGCAAAGCAATTTGCATAACTTAGTCGACTTCACAAAACCGATTAACCTCCAGCCTGCGGTGGCTCGAGTGCGAATGCCTCATTTGCTTTGCCCAAGTGAGTTGAACGATCGAGAACGACCAGACTCTCCTACGTTTACACACTATCCGCTTAACTATGGAGCCAATGCCGGTCTCTGGCATATTGCACAACCACCAAACGATCGCGGCAGTGGGGTCTTTCTTTTCAATCGAAGTACCAAAATCGGAGAGATTACTGATGGATTGAGCAATACTTTGGCCATGGCCGAAGTAAAAGCGTTTACACCCTACTTGCGAGACGGTGGAAATCCGAGCGGCGTCGCACCGGTCCCGGCCACCCCCGCAGATGTATCCGCATTTGGTGGTGAATTTAAACCCGATTCAGGACATACCGAGTGGGTTGATGCAAGAATGCACCAAACGGGATTTACCACAACATTCGCTCCAAATACCAAAGTCCCCCATGTCAACGGTGGGAAATTGTACGACATTGATTTCAATTCGATGCGAGAAGGACGCTCAGCAACGTTGCCAACTTATGCTGTCGTTACCAGTCGCAGTTATCACACCGGTGCAGTCAACGTACTCTTGATGGACGGCTCAGTTCGCACAATGACAAACTCCGTTGAGCTTGAAGTGTGGCGCGCTTTAGGTAGCCGAGCTGGCGGTGAAGTAGCGATACTGACTGACTGATTGATGACCGTTTTACCAAAGATCATGCACACTACTTGATTGCCCAAGATTCGACTTAATCTGACTCGTTGAACGCGCGACATTTGCACCGGTTCGGCCTCTAATTAACTCAAAGCCTTGTCACTTAATAGTCCTCAATTACTTCGTCACGATTACGGGTCCCTAAAGCCCGCCAAGTTGCTTGCGATATCGAACTACTTACAAAGCGAACCGATCCATCCAGCAAAAGGGCATTGACACCATTGGAATGGAAACTACGGGCTGTGACGACGCGATATCCGTGTCTAGGTGCCGTGGGCGATACACGGGCGGAAGTAAAATCGACGTCATAGGCAATACCTGCCGTCGTGTACAACACTTTGGTATTGGGAGGGAATGTTGTCGTGATGCCACTCTGAAGTGTGCGGCCGGTTACCCATTGCGTATGACAGTAGTCTTTGTCAAAGGTGCCACCGTAGGCGATAACCTGCGCTGGCGTGTCTGGCGGCGGGCTAAAAGGAGCCGCAGGTTGACCTCCATCCAAGAGCGCTGGGGTAAACGACTTCACTTCGGCCGCGCATAGCGTGTTACTCAATCCATCTGTGATGGCTGAAAAGTTGTGGCGCATGTTGTATCCGAACGCACCATCACCTCCCTTGACAGTAAGTAAATCCAGTCCAAGCCATGTTCCAATGTTGAATCCGTAGTTGGTAGGCGCAAACTCGACGCCCCCATCTATCCGGTTCGCGTCCTTTGGGTCACTGGGACAACGGTAAACTGTCATTTTCGTTTTGCAGATTGAAGGCTGGGCCGCGTAGCCCAGATCAAAGTCAATCTGCGAATGCAAACTACCTTGCTCCATGTACGGCAGAATCCTCGCATGCACTGAGTAGCCCGAGAAAGTACTGCCCACAATGTAGGTTGCCTGAGGTGGCATACCTTTGTTCGCATCATGAAATGAGTGGACCGCAAGACCGATTTGCTTAAGGTTGTTCGAGCACTGCATGCGTCGGGCCGCCTCGCGAGCAGCCTGAACTGCCGGAAGCAATAGGCCAACCAATACACCAATGATCGCAATTACAACCAATAGCTCAACAAGCGTAAACGCACGGTGCATAGTCGTCTTAGATTCCATGGGATGCTCCGAAAACGGAATTTGCCAATCACAGGGTCCGACATCTTGGATTCGAAAGAAGAACTACTTGCTTTGACTTTTCTGTTGGGGCACTGGCAACACGATGGTTGCACCGTAATGCGTCTTGTCAAATCCTTCCCCTTTTTCATCGTCAGCAACAAAGTGCGCAACTGCCAAGATTAAATTGCCCTCCGAAGAGGTGAACTCAACACGGCCCTCCGAGTTTGTTTTGTGCTCGTAAGTGGAGTCCTGACCTTCGCTCAACGTGATCCCGCGTGGAACGAACGAGACAAGGGTTCCACTAACTGGCTTTCCGCCGCGCAAAAGACGCAATCGAATGGGTGTGCCGGCGGCTAATTGATCGATCGGTGTTTCGAGCACGAACTCCAAGCCAAGCCCCTGCGATTTGATGTTCTCTTGGCCGCGAACTGGACCATCACCCTTCAAATCACCTGCCACAAAGTACGTCTTACTGCTCTTGATCGCACGGGTCTTGCCATGCAACGTGTCGAGTTTATGTAGGACCTCATAGACTCCAGAATCCTTAGCCACAAAGCGAGTCGTCCAATAGCCTTCTTTCTCAGCGCTACCGGTATCCACTAGTTTGGATTTGACATCCTGTCGATTACCATCTGGCCCCAAAATCGACAGTTCGCAAGGTGCTAAAGTAATCTTGCTCGCAAGCTTGAAGTCACGATGGTTGTTGCCGTGATTGCCCAACCTAAGATCAACATAGACATACTCTCCCGTTCTCATGTGCAACGAGCCCGTCTCGACCCACGTGTCATGGGCGCGAACTTGCGAGCACCAGAGGGTTGCAACTGATAAACAAAAAACACAGACGATCTTTTTCATGATTTTTCTCTTTGTAAAGTGAAGCGGATAAACATCGGAGACGACTCTTTAGAGTTGTTAACAATCTCCATACGGAACTGGATCTGACAGCAAGTCGCCACATTTGCTGACGACCTTAGCTGAGTTGAGTTTGGCATAATGTGGCTCATCGAGATCATTCGATGTGCCAAGATTCATGGCGGCAGTGTGTCATTCGAAGGAAAGCGTTTCTCCGCCCGATCGTGTGCCGTAAGCTCGCCAGACCGCGAGGTCGATGTTGCTGCTAACAAACGAAGTGCTGCCATCGCATTT
Source organism: Pirellula staleyi DSM 6068 (assembly GCA_945870455.1). Lineage (GTDB taxonomy): Bacteria > Planctomycetota > Planctomycetia > Pirellulales > Pirellulaceae > JBKCUI01. The sequence goes on from CAMBSL010000267.1 coordinate 5,230, forward strand.
GGTGACCTGGACGCCTCCCGTGTGAAGACTTCGAGCAGCGAACACTCCGTAGCCACAAGTGTTCATGTCGAGGATGGGAGAATTGGGACTATGGTAGTGGTTGTAGGCCGTATAGTATTCGCGGCCGTTGATCCAACCTCCTCCTCGTTGTCCGTTGTATCCACGACTGATTGCGACGACTGCAGCCTCGAACTGATTCGGATCCGCAGGGGCCATGAAACCATTGGCTAAACCAGCGACCGTTGGCGGTGTGGTTGTCGATCGCCATGAGCACGCAACATTCACCATTGTTCTAAGTCGGTCGTTGAGCGTGGTAGGGGCGGACACGTTGTTCATGGGCAAGCCTCTCAGAGACTCGGAGAACGCTGCCGTATTGCTTAGGCCATCCGTGATGCTTGAAAACCGAACTTTCGAGTTCGTCCAAACCAACCCGTCCGAGGGCATTCGCGTATCGTAAAGTGTTCCGACGCCCGTTCCAGTGTTGATGTGGTAGTTGTTTCCCGCATATTGCTCAACCGGACCTCTCCCACTCAGCGTCAACACATCGAAAAGATCGGGGCCGTTGTCGCTAGGGCACCGAAATACACTTAGCGGCGCTTTCGCAGGCTGGACAAACTGGGGTCTCAGCGTGCCCGGACAACAGCCAACGGTCAAGGTTAACGCGTAATCTAGCTGCGACTGCAGATTCGACTGCTCCATAAACGGCAGCAAGCTTGACTGTATTGAGAAGTTCCCCGCGTTGCTGCCGATCGAAGCGCAGAACGAAGGGAGTCGCTGGTAGGCCGATTCGTAGTTGTGTGTCGCCAACGCGATCTGCCTGACGTTGTTGCTACATTGCATTCGCCGGGCCGCCTCTCGCGCTGCTTGTACGGCAGGAAGGAGCAATCCGACTAGAATTCCTATGATCGCAATGACGACCAATAGTTCGACAAGCGTGAAGCCACGTCGTCCGATCTGAGATTTGGATTTCAATTTCATTTTGGTTCACCTAAAAGTGTCTTGTTTGTTTTGTTTTATTCGCGCAACTAGGCCCAGCGACTCAAGACGGCGCACTTGATGCGGTGATACGAAACCGTCTTGTGGAGAGCGGGCCCGTGACCGCGCAAGTGCGCCATATCGAATCGCATCAAATCAAAGCTGACGCATTTGAAGCTTCGCGTAAGTGATTGCCGAAACCTATTGGTACGGAACGATACGTACGGTGAAACATCATTTGCAATTGCAATGTCGCGGCGCGACGAATTCTGGCCCGCCCAGTTTTTTGGCATGCCAATCAGTCGGCGTGAGGAGGTGTCGCGCGCGTCAAGATGCTAAGAGAGCATCTGCTTGGGTGGCGGAGTGTCCGGCTTAAGAAATACCGGCGCGGGGTCCCGTATGGTTGCCTGATGAGAAGGAACAAAATCGTGCTCAAACATAACCACCTTTTGTATGGTGGCCAGAATCGTCCATGGCAACAAAGTGAAAGTAGAACTTTTACCTTGGCATTTCAACGCGAACATACTCAAAACGAACTTGCGCTTTGTGTTGTTGCTAACTGACTTTGAGTCACCATTGCCTGTCTTTGCTGTTTGGCAACTGGAACCACAGGATTTGGTTTCCGTTGCGGCACAACAATCCTGCTTGCTAGGAACAATCGTTTTTGGATTGGGAACCGTCTTGCTCGAATGCTTTTCGCAGCATGCTCTTCGAGGGGCATTGCAAGTGGACCTAGCTACCGCAGTGCCTTCACCAACTTTCGAGCCAATCGGCTTTTTGTCCGTGTCCATCTCGACACTCGCAGGTCTTTGGGCATAGGAAGGTGGAGTAACACCATTTTTCTGAGCCCAAGCAAGTCGTTCAGCCGGTGTGAAACAGCAGCAACTGGTCCAACACTGTTCAGCGGTCTTGCATCCACAAGGACAGCTCTGACAGGGAAAAGCTTGAGAACTGTCTTTGTCCAGAAAGTCGAGAGTAGCGACTGGGATGGGCATCGTGGCTGCGCAGAAGCAAACCAGGACAAGGAAAGTAGTAACTTTCCGTCCAATAGCGCCAAGCCCTTTTTTTGCCGTAAGACCCTTCAACTAACTGTCGTTTCTCGTTCGAGCACTGAATCCGCAATCTGGACAGGCCCGCTCTCCACAACATGACTATACCAAGCCTCATGTGCAGTGCAATCCTTGACCCCTCAATGCGACAAAGTGTCGTGAATCGAATGTGTCGTGAAATCAAGCCGATCAAAATGTGAGCAAAATCCCGAGAACGCTCCCGTGCATCGCGATTGCGAAAATCCGAAAACTTGCTTTCGGAACTTGGACATTCGACGACCGGCTCACGGATCTCCGTGTAGAATCGCGGATGTTCGAACTATGCGTGCAAATGTCGCAATCCGGCGATTTACGCCCGTAAAAATCAACTTCGATTGGGTATAGAGTCCTGAGTCGAATAGGTCAATCCATAACGAGGTATCCGCAGTGAAACGATTCGAGCACCTTCTTCTCTTTGCATTTTTTGTTGTCGTTGGTTCAGGTCAATTGTCTGCGCAAACCTCGAAGCCCAACAT
>CAMBSL010000268.1 GCA_945870455.1 Pirellula staleyi DSM 6068
GCGCATTGGATGGCAGGAGAAACGTACCTTTTGCAACGCAAGTACGATGAAGCAAGAAACGCATATCAGCAAGTTCTCAAGATTCCCAAACAAAACCACTGGCACTCAGCCGCACTCCTGCAAATTGGGCAATGCTGCGAAGCAACGCAGGATACGCAAGGTGCGCGCAAAGCGTATTTACAAATTGCCAATGAATTTGGCGAAAGTCCATTTGCTTCCTTGGCCAAACAACGACTATCACTACTCCCATCCTCTTCGCTCGCAAATCAACCCAACCAAAGCTCTCCAGGAACCAAGCGATGATGAATAGCCGTAACGTCGCATGTTCGCCGACACGTTGGGCCATCCGCGTCTTGTTGTTCGTTTGGCTGCTTTCCATCGGTGGTATCAATCAACAAGTCGAAGCCCAGGGGCTGCCTCAAGGCAACTACATCAATGGTCAGAACAATGCCAACGGTACTGCCATGCCACGGCAGTCGTTCAACAACCCTCAATCGAACAACCCTCAATCGAGCAACGCAGGGTTTCAAAGCAGCTTCGAGCCGGCGGCTCGCGTAGCCAACAACCCGAATGCTGCGACTCCCGGCAATGGTGCACCAGCGTCAACCACAACTCAAGCGAGTCCGGCCACAACGAAGGAATCCATTATCCCCGTGCGAAATCTTTTGCAGATTTTCCATGACGGCGGCTTAATGATGTACCCCATCGCACTTTGCTCCTTTGTGCTAACCGTGTTTGCATTCGAGCGATTCATTCATTTGCGAACTGGACGGGTCATTCCGAGGCCGTTTGTGAAGCGGCTCATCGAACAGCTTCAGCAACAACAAATCGAACGCGAGGAAGCTTTAGAGCTTTGCGAACGCAATCCGAGCCCGATGGTTTCTATCTTCGTGGCCGCGATCAAACGCTACGGCAAGTCCGCAGTTGAGATTGAACAAGCGGTCCTGGATGCAGGTGAACGAGAGACCAATAAGCTCCGACGTCATATGCGGCTTCTCAGCGCCATCAGCAACGTCGCACCCTTGCTCGGAATGCTGGGAACCGTGATGGGCATGATTCAATCGTTCAACGATATTTCGGGCGCTCAAGCCATGGGACGCCCCGAGCAATTGGCTGGCGGCATTGGCGAAGCGCTTCTGACAACCGCCGCCGGGCTTTTGGTCGCAATCCCTGCATACCTGCTGTACATGTATTTTCTTGGACGAACCGATCAACTCACGATGGAGATGGATGGTTTCGCTCAACAACTTGTCGAAGTCATTAGCGCCGAGAGCTTGCAGGAAAACGACACTGCTCGAACTCGCACCACTCGCACGCGTAAAGCAGCATAAGCACAAGGGAACAATCGCGCATGCCGCTCAAACTCAACCAAGAAGAATCGCCCACGATCAATTTGACGAGCATGATCGATATCCTTTTTCTGCTGATCATCTTCTTTATGGTTGGCACGAAATTCACTGAGAGCGAATCGAACATCCAAATCAACTTGCCCAAGGTTGCACCGAATGGAGCGATGCTGCCGAGCCCCGCTAGCAAAACGGTTTATTTGACGACAGACGGTGCCATTCGAATCGATGGTCAACAAGTAAATCAAGAACAACTGACCAATCTGCTAGCCCAAGCCGTTCGAAACTTTCCTGATACGACCGTGCAAATCAAGCTGGATGGCTCGATTCCATTTCAACAAGCCGCGGACATAGCCAGCGCCGTACACCGATCTGGCGCGAAACTAAACGGTGTCGCGCTAGCCACATATCAAATGCCTGGACCGCGTCGATAAATCATGTCGAGTCGCTTCGTTGGTCCTTCATCCGATATCGCGTCACGACTAACGCTGGGGATGTTTGCAGCCATCGGTGACCTCAGCAGCAGTCGCATCTGGGCGATCGTGCTAGGCACACTTTTGGCAGCGGTCGCCATTGCGTTGTTGGTCGCATCTTGGACCAAATGGGGACAGACTAAATCGCTTAGCAAGTGCATTGCTTTAGCGTTTCTTGCCCACGTTTGGCTGCTGATGTACGCATACGGAACGCGGATTGTGACACCTGGCTTCGGCGGTGGCAACCAAGGGGGGATACGCAACGACAACGGTGCGATCACGATGACACTCATGGAAGCATTGCCCGCCATCGAAGCACCCTCAGCGTCGCATCCTGAGATCGGGTCAGAGCAGGATCCGACGGATGATCCACCATCGAAGGAATACCAGATCGCCGCCTGGGAAGCACCTCTCAATCGCAATCAACTCGACCAAGAAGAACTCTCGGGTTCCAAAGCGACCGAGACACCCAAGACGCCGGAGTTTCCAGATCCGGAGGTGAGATCAACTCCCGTGATCCACTTGGCGGTAAGTAACACGCCCGAGCCGGACTTGCCTCCCATGGAATCGGCGGAACAAATCGCAATGCTTGCCGCCCCGCCCAATCAAGCAAGCGACATTCTTCCCAGCTCATTGCAGGTATCTCCGCAATCAACGACGCCCCAATTGTCGGGCCCACCGCCCCAATTGTCGGGCCACCCGATAGATCGAAGCAAAGCGATCGCCGAGTCTGCCGCGACACAAACTCGCAAAGTCGACCACCAAAGCGTTCCAATCCATTATCAAATGCGTCTTTCGCCACAACGCCAGCAATATGCCATGCTTAACGGAGGGGACGTTGATACGGAATCTGCTGTCGAACGAGCCTTGGCATGGCTCGCCCGGGCGCAAGGCATCGACGGAGGATGGCATGCAGCCGAGCATGGCGCAGGCCGTGTCCCCTCCGCCGCAAACAATCGTACCCATAGCGAATATCGTCATAACGCTGGCTTGAAAGCCAACACTGCCATGACTGGGTTGGCGCTACTTGCATTCCTGGGTGCTGGCCATACCCACATCGACGGACAGTACAAGGAAGTGGTCACGCGTGGGTTGCTGTACCTCAAGGATCAGCAATTACCCTCGGGAGATTTGTCGGGACGAGATCAGGTTGGACGCGAGCCAACCGTCCGTTTCGCACGTATGTACAGCCACGGCATGGCGGCGCTCGCACTTACCGAGGCGTATGGAATGACGGGCGACCCGGTGCTGTTGCCGACGGTTCAGTCCGCGTGCAAATATACGCTTGGTGCTATGAACCCGCGAACAGGTGGATGGCGATATGAGTTCCCAACCGATGACCCAGGCGACATGAGCCAATTCGGTTGGCAAGCCATGCTGCTGAAAAGCTCAGCCAACCATCAAGCGATCTCTTTGGCACCACAGACTCGCATGGTAATGCAACGTTTCTTGGATTCGGTAAGCACGGGTCGACACGGTGGTTTGGGCATATACCGACCGAAAGCAGGACAGATGGCCGCCTCCGAACAAGCAACTCCGGCCATGACTGCTGAGTTGCTTGCCACGCGATTGCTGTTGAGTTTCCCGATCACCCCGCTCGCAGCCGAGGAGGGACAACGCATGATCCTGAAGAACTTGCCCGGGCAGAGCGAGGAAAACCTCTACTATTGGTACTATGCGACCTTGGCCATGTACCAGTTGCGAGGCGATGGAGAATTGAGCAGCCAATCGCAACTAGCATGGAATCAATGGAACGATTCGCTCAAGCAACAGCTCTGTTCGACTCAGGTCCCTCGCGGACAAGAGGAAGGTTCCTGGAATCCGAGTTGTCTCTGGGGAGGCTACGGCGGTCGCGTCTATTCAACGGCGGTCGCTTGCATGTGTCTCGAAGTCTACTATCGCTACTTGCCGATGTACAAGACAGATCAATTTGCGGCCCAATGGCAACCTGCAAGTTGGCGATAGAGTCCGTTTTGCTGCTCTGTGAAATTAGCAAAACAATTTAGTGCTTCAGGCGAGCGGCTATGTAGTATCCCAACCCGAAGCGTTACGGGCTGTTGCTTTAATGAAGTCGTTATTGGGTAATGGATTTGCATGATCCCATCGCGTTTTCTCCCCCTCGCCCCGCTTCGGGGAGAGGGGGTCGGGGGGTGAGGGGTAGAGCCCTGACATGGTAGCCTCAGGTTCAGTGGTTTGTTTACGCTTCTGAAACGAGGATAGACATTGAATTCACGATCAAAAACCAAATCAAAACACAGTGTAAAACCCCTCACCCCCGCCCCTCTCCCCGAGTACGGGGCGAGGGGAGCAAGATCAAAAGATGTGGGTAAACATGAGGCGTCTCGCCCATGGATTCACGAGCGCGCTCGTGCCACGCGATGGTAACCCGTGCCGGTAAGCGAGGGATTGCAGCGGCTCCTCGCTTACGCGTCGGGTTTTCAGTCTGCCGCTCGCTTTACAGCAAAGACTGTTAACCTTAATCAAGCCTCGTACTACCTGTAAATTGGGTGGCACGCTCTTAGGCTGTGATTATGTTCAATTCGGCTCACACTGCTACTTTCGCCCTGGCGCTTGCCGAAGCTCGATTTTCTCAACAACATGGACTTGGATGTTTCGGGGTACTTCGTTTGTTGCAATCACCGCGATGAAATGGTTGTTGACATTCATCCGCTGCCAAATCCTCTCGCGCGCGTCCACACTCGCGACCAAAATCGGTAGTGTAGGTTTATCGTTGGGATGGCATGCTTCGAAAAGTTGAGTATTTGTCCATAGTTCGATCCCCTTACTAAAAGCAAATAGTTATCGGACTGACTGTTCATCGCACTGGATATCCAGTACGCATTTCACCTCTTGATCGCATTTATCCTAGAGCAATGGAGCTGGAAGGGAAATTTTAGAGAATCGTAATTTTTCCATTGCGAATCACCACAGCCTACAATTTGCGTTATTCTGAAGTGGGATTCGTCCATTCACTTTCCATTTCCCAACTCCTTTCTTTCCATCGATTGTCCATTGCCATGATATTGAAATCAACGGTTCAGTCCGTTTTTGCTCGTACTTGTTTCGTCGCGTCCATCGTCTGTTTGAGTTCCAACCCAGCGTCATCGCAGGAAAAATACGTCGAGAGTCCAGGCACCGAAGGAAATGGTAACTTCGTCATCGGTCCAGACTATGCCATTGCTCCCGAGCTCAAGGACCAAGGCAATCCCAAGGGAAAGTCATTCAAGTTCTCGATGCGTCTAGCGGACAGCAAAATATTTCGCGGTGACGACTCCACCCTCGATCCGAAAAAGGACGTCCGGACAGAACGCGAGATTTCCGTGTACGTGCCAGCCGCATACCGGGATGGTACCAAGGCACCTATCCTTGTCATGCATGATGGACCGAGCAATCTCAATTTAGTTCGCAATGCGTTGGACAATCTGACCATTTCCAAGGACCCTGCTCGCAAGCTGCCTGCGTTCATAGCGATAGGCGTCCAGAACGGTGGCAACGACGGCAAAGGGAGCCAGCGCGGACTCGAATACGATACGATGTCGGATCGCTTGGCTAGGTTTATCAACGACGAAGTATTGCCGGCGGTTCTCAATAACGCCGAGATCAAAGCTGCCTTTCCTAAAATCGCGTTTACGGACGACCCTTGGGGCAAAGCAGCGATGGGTTGCAGTTCCGGCGGTGCAGCGGCGCTTACCATGGGTTGGTTTCGACCGGACCTGTTTCGTCGTTTGATCACTTACTCTGGCACGTTTGTGGATCAACAAGACGACGATGCACCGGAGGAAGCGAAATTCCCACTTGGGGCGTGGGAATACCACTCGAGTATGAAGCTAATCGAAACGAGTGACAAGAAACCGCTTCGAATCTTTACGCATGTTTCCGAGAACGATCTCAGAGCCAAAGATCCCGAAGAAACCTACCACAATTGGGTGATGGCCAACGAGCGTACTGCCGCCGCCCTCAAAGCCAAAGGTTACGACTACCGCTACCTATTCAGCCGCGCAACCAAGCACTGCGACAAGCAAGTCTTCGAGCAAACACTTGCGGACACGCTCATCTGGACATGGCGGGGCTATCAGCCGCCGCGCTGAATGTCGGTCGCTACATGAATTTCCAAAACGTGCGATGTCAAGAATACCGAATGGACCGGCGGCATGTTATCCGGCTTTGGATTACTTGGCATTCCACAAATCAAGATAAAAGTAGTTAATCTAAGTTCGAGACTACCAAATCCTGGTTTACAATAGGAGTTCCCGCCTTCATCGTTTTTCGATGCCCGATTTGAGTCGAACAACTGCGTCGAACAACTGCCTTCCAGCAAGCCAATCTATATGAGCTCAATCTTACAATTCACAAAGCGATTTGGCATTGCATTCTTGGTCATCGCTGGATTGACTGCGATGGGTGCCATTGCTCCTCGATTCATGAAATCCTCCGAGCCGGTCAAACACTTGACACACACCATGGCTCTGGGCAGTCTTTCAGTAACGGTCACTGAGAATGGAGCGGTCGAGAGTTCGAACAACAAAGAGATCAAGTGCTTGGTGCAGGGTGGCAGCACTGTTTTGTGGGTGATTGAGACCGGCACGTTGGTCAACTCAGGCGACGAATTGGTTCGTCTGGACCAATCTAAAATTGAGGACAAGATTTTGCAACAGCGGATCGTTTATGAGACCGCTCTAGCCAATAAGATTACCGCCGAGAGCGACGTCGCGGTCGCTGAGATCAGTATTACGGAATATCTTGAGGGCTCCTACAAAGAGTCGCGAAGCTTGGTCGAGAAAGAAATCTTCGAAGCCGAGCAATCGCTTCGCAAAACAGAATTAGCCTACGACTCCGCTATCCGCTTAGCGGCCAAGGGCGTACTCAAGAGTTTGCAATTAGAAGGCGAGAAATTCGCCGTCGATTCCGCCAAGAAAGACCTCGAGTTAAAAAAGACCAAGCTGGAATCATTGGAGAGATACAGCAAAGAAAAAATGATGCAGCAGCTGCGAAGTACTCTCAGAGCAGCCCAGGCCAAACTCGCTTCATTTGAAGCTTCACTGGAACTGGAGAAGACACGATTGGATCGGGAGAAACAACAGTTGGCGAACTGTGTCATCCGAGCAGATACGGCCGGTATGGTGATCTTTCCCTCGATGGCTGCTTGGAAAGATACGCCCGACATCACCGAGGGGGCAGTCGTCCGCGAGCAGCAGACGTTATTGGTCATTCCGGACGTAAGTAAAATGCAAGTGAAGGTCGGCATCCACGAGTCCAAAGTCGATCGACTCAAAGTGGGGATGCCTGCAAAAGTTCAGCTCCAAGATCTTGTCTTGGAAGGCGAGGTGAGCGAGATCGCGGAAGTCACTCGGCCTGCTGGCTGGTGGACAGGTAATCTTGTTAAGTACGATACAAAAATTGCGATTAAGCCGCATCCAGGTTTGAAGCCTGGTATGAGCGCTGTCGTAGATGTGGTCTTGGCAACGCACGACAACGTTTTGACCATTCCAGTCGCCTCGATTGTAGAAAGCAAGGACGGTTTCACTTGCTGGGTCGAAACCTTGCAGGGAGTCCAACAACGCGTGCTGCAACTCGGTGACACCAACGATGAATTCTCCGTGGTGCAAGATGGGCTAGCCGAAGGAGACCAAATCATCTTGAATCCATTGGCTTTTGTGAAAGAGGCGCAAGCTCTAGCTATTCAGCCGACGAGTCGGCCGGATGAAAAAACTGCCAGCGAGAATGCAAAAACCGAGTCGAACAAGAAAGAGCTATCTCAGGTTTCCAATCGCAAATGAGTGGAACTCTAGGCCAGATAATACGCTTAGGTTTAAAGAGCCTTTTTCTTCAGAAGATGCGTTCAGCGCTTGCTGCGCTCGGTATCTTTATTGGTACGACGACGGTGATTTGGTTGGTAGCGATGGGTGAGGGAGTGAGTTACCAAGCCCAACAGCAAAT